>NZAF01000001.1 GCA_002686115.1 Halobacteriovorax sp.
CAATCTTTTTATTTTCTTTGGTTAAGTTAATGACGTTGTAGGTAACTTTAAGAGTCTTGTCGACTCTTTGGGCTTTGAAGTCTTGAACTTCAATTGTAACGGGACTTGTTAGGTCCTTTTGTCCAGGAACAGGGGCAAATAGATTACCACTTCCTGATTCCTCAGGGACTGAACTTGAAAGTTTTTCAGTAAGTTTTTCATTGATGATATTTAACTCATCTACTCTTGATGTAAGAGATATATTCTGACTTCTAAGCTCTCTAATTATTTCTGGCTCTGTAGAACGAATTTGTCTCTCAATTGTTCCAGCATAATACAGGGACGATGAGGCTATTATAATTGAAATCAATGTTAAAAATGCAGGTCCATAGGTAAGAAATGAAAATGAAAACTTATCAATCTTACGGTAGCGGGGTATCTTATTATTTTCATAGAAAATAAAAGAGATATCTTTTGAAACCTTTTCCTTGGTCGCTTTTATAATACTCATTAGTTACTTTTAGCTGTTTCTGTTATGTCATCTTTAAGATTTAAGTGGCTTGTAAAAATTTCTTTTGGGTTTGATGACTCAAAAAACTTTAAACGGGGTTTAAAAGCAACACTAGGGCCATGATCAACTTCTAGTCCTGCCTTCGTCCATTCTTCTGCAACAATCTTCCAATTATAATAAAGATCTTTTACAAGATAGAGAGTTTTCTTTCCGACATCTTCAATTGTATTAGACTGATAATTTTGAATAAATGTAACAACGGCATAGTTATTTGTCTTAAGGATTGAGACGTTATCAATGCTAATCACAGGTTTACCTGGGTTTGAAAAAACGGCCCTCTTATAATTTACATAATTATTATAATTCTTATGTCTATAGTCTCTAAACTTTTCTTTGTGATAAAAGTCCTTGTAGCTATTAAAGTCTTCTTCTTGCCATGAAGTAAGCCAGCCGTTTAATGCATCTTCAATCTCATCACGAGTCGTCTGCCATGTCTCTTTCTTTAGAAACTTTACCTCATGAGTAACGACGATACTTGTTTTGTTAAGTTCAATATATTGAGAAAGGTCAATGAGGTTTTTGTTATGTGCAACAATACATCCTCTAGAGTCTAGGCCTTTATCAATTCTTGTTTCATCATTTGTTGAGTGTAGCCAGATACCGCCACCAGTTTTTCCTGCAAGTCTATCAATTGGGTTAGGGTAGTTCATGACAAAGGCACCGACACCATAAATTTCTCCGGCCTTACCATGTCTTTCAACGAGAGATTTGTGGGGAAGGAATTCTGTAAAACTATAAATCCCTTCTGGAGTTCTATGATCACCTTGAAAAATTTTATTTCCGGCTTTTTTTCCTGTTGCTACTTGAAAAGTTTCAATTAACTTAGGTCCATTTTCTTTTGTTTCATATAAGTAAAGTTTATGCGTCGATTTTTCTGCAAGTAAAATATGATGAGAGAGATAAGTGTCAGACTTTAAAATATTTTCAGGTAAGTATTCAGTCGCAAGAACACTTGAACAAGTCATTAAAAACGTCATTAGAATCTTTCTCATTTATATTATCCTTATTTAATTGAATATCATCCTGATATGTTTTAAATACCTCTAAGCTTATCGTAAGTATGAGTCTTTATCTTAAACCAAGTTAAAGCGTTGGTCATTAAACTCTTGGTCATTAAACTCTTGGTCATTTTGCTATTACTCATTTTTCTCTCAATATCATATTATTTTAATGCAATTTTTAACACCTTATCAACTTTTAGTTTTAAAACAGTAGAGAAGTGATTTCCGGTACTTGGAACATGTGAGATGGGCGGGTAAAATATGTAATAAGGAGTGGTTTATGCTTTGTTTATTCTTGGATGAATCTAGTACTTTCAGTAGCTTAAGAGATAATAATGAAATCGTGTATGTAGATGACTTTAGCCAGATCACAAGTTTCACTGCCCAGAAGTATGACATCGTCGTCTTTGCAAGTGGTGATTTTACACCTCACATTGGTGATCTTGTTCCTGTTTTAGGACCACAAGTTAAGTTATTTAAGCCAAATGATGTTGAAGTTCCTCTTGAACGTGATTTTAAGATGTTACATGATGTAGAGTCTTTTCTTGAAGAATTATCTTCAACAAAAGTCTTAATGGAACAAGGCCTAAATTTCGATGAGAAACTAGATCTTGAAGGAACAAAGAATTTTAAACTACAGGGTGCTATTGAAAGTGTCATTACAGAGCAATCGGGTGAGAGCGTGAGTGAAGAAAATGAAAACGAAGAAGATGATGGTTTAAATATCTCGCTTCCAAGTGATGGGGAAATGGATGAGATTACATCTATTTCTTTACAAATGCCTGATGAAGAAGCCGAAGTCATCGAAGAAAACCCTGATGAGATATCTTTAGAGGATGCTGATTCAGGCGATATCTCTCTTTCTGCAGATGGTGAAGATGAGGCCCAGAATCTCGAGATAAATGCCGATGAGATTGATCTTGGAGATGCTGATTCAGAGAGTTTTGATCTTGCTGGTGATGATGACATTGCTGAGCTCAATGCTTCTAGTGAAGATGATGCAGGTGATGTTATTGAGATAGAAGAAGATGCAATATCTTTAGATGCTGGGAATGAAAACGCTGCATTCGAAGAACAAAATAGTGATTTAAGTGAACATACTGATAGTGAAAGCATAGATGAGACTCAAGCAGATATTCATATCGCTGAAGAAGCCAATGTTTCTGATGATGGTGATGAAGCGACACTCATGACTCAAGTCTCAAAGGATTTAATCGTTGATGAATCAGCGGATTTAACAGGTGCGACAGCAATCGAAGACTCTTTGGGCGAAGAAAAGGTTGAGCAGGAAAATGAACCTGTAAGCTTAGGAGAGTCGGATGATCTCTCTGGAATGGATGATCTTGATGACTTAGGTGGCTTAGATGACCTTGATGATATGGGTGGTCTAGACGATCTTGATGATATGGGTGGGTTAGACGACCTTGACGATATGGATGATATGGATGATAAGACAATTGTTGCACAGACTTCTGATTTTGATGAAGGAACTGGAAAGACTGTCGTAGGGGAGATGCCTAGCAGCTTCGCTAATGATGATGACGATTTAGATGCAACGATTATTCAGTCAGCTCCAAACATGAATGATGTAGAAGACGAAACAAGAACAATGATTTCGAGTGCGCCTGAAGTTCCAAAAGCAAATATACCAATCGCTGATTTTTCTAAGAGTGTTGAGCAAGTTACCAATTCATTGATATCTTCTCTAGATAGTAATGAACTTCTAAACTTAAAAGTGACTCTCGGAGAACTTAAAGAAGATCGAAATAATTTACTTAAGAGAGTGGAAGAGCTTGAAGAGATTAATAATAATCTAAAGCAAGAAACTCTTAATTATAAAGCTGATAACGATGAGTTAAAGATTGAACTTTCCATTCTTAGAAAAAGACATATTGCAGAGAATGAAAATATGAAGCATGCTCTAGCTATTAGTGAACAAAAAAGAGAAATTCTAAATACTAAGCTCAAAAATGCCGTTCAAGAAATGGGTAGCTCTTCCAAAAGAAATGATATGTCTGATAATCAAGTACGGCAAAGAGAAAGAGAGCTAGAGAATCAGCTTGAGCTCATGGCAATTGATTCAGATTCAAAAGTAAAAAGTAGAGATACAAAGATTTTAGAACTCAAAAGAAAAATAGATTCTTTAGAGTTTAATATGGAAAATATGTCTATCAGAGAGAAGCAATCAAGAAAGGATAAAATTCTTCTTGAAGATAAATTAGCGAGAGTTATCGATACTTTAAGAAGTTCTTTGAATGTTTTAGAAGATGATATAGATGTAAATGATATTGATCACGATTTAAATGTATAAGGAAAATAGTGGAAGTTAAAGAAAATCACTACCAAAAAATATTAGATTTTATTTGTCGCATAGGTGAGGTGGATGATCTTGTTCATTTTCTAGATTATGTAGATAATTTTTTACAAACTGATTTCAAAGCAAGTCCTATTCTTGTTTATTCTACGAATGCAAACGCCGGAAAGAATGTTAGAAGTCATAGAAAAAAACAAATTGAAGAAATTTATTATCATAAAAATGAGATTAGGTCTTTTAAACAAGAAGTAAAAAAGAGGATTAAAGAAGTCATCACCATTGGTGATGAGGATCTTTTTTATTATACAATTCCACTTGGAACCTTTACGGAACAAGACTATTTTTTATGTTTTAAATGTCATGAAGAATTTTCGAAATCCATACTTGATTATTTTTTTCAGTTCTTAAAAACGACTCTTACAAAAATTGATCGCTATCAAGAAGCGAGAGGTTTAAAATCCTTGGTTTATAAAGATGAAATAACAGGACTTTTTAATCAGAGACGATTTGGGGAAGATATTGATGAAGCCATCTCTCGTGCCAAAGAAGAGAAGCATCAATTTTCTGTTATATTTATCGATATTGATCATTTTAAACAAGTTAATGATGGACATGGACATTTGGTTGGTACCAAGCTTTTAAAGGATGTCGGTCACATTATTAAAACCTGTGTTCGTCCAGAAGACCTTTGCTATCGTTATGGTGGAGATGAATTTGTCATTATCGTGAAAAACACATCATTTACAGAGGCCAAATCTATAGGTGATAGAGTCCTTAATAATATTAGCGAAGAGACATTTCATGTGACAAGAAATGAAGGGCTAAGTGGAGATAGTGAATTTAAACTAACTGTCTCAGTTGGAATTGCCTGTTATCCAGATGATGCAACAACAAGAGTTGAGATTATCAAATTAGCAGACCGTATGATGTATAAGGCCAAGCAAACAGGGCGTGGTAAGGTTTGTCACACAAAAGATCTATTTTCCAAAGAGTAAAGTCTGATAAAATTGTGGAGATGATAGGACATAAAGAATGAAGTATATCGTAGTATCTGATCTTCACCTTGGAAAAGGTAAGTTCTTTTCAAATGGACATTTCAATATTTTAGAAGACTTCTTTGAAGACGAGAGGTTTTATGAATTTTGTGAATACTTCTCTTCAGGAAAGTACTTTTTAAAGAAGGTGTGTCTTATACTCAATGGAGATATCTTAAATCTCATACAAATCGATAAAAATGGTGTGTTTACTCATTTCGTTGATGAAGAGATGACTGAAGAGCAGATCCGTAATATCGCTAAAGGGCACTCAAAGTTTTTCAAAGGGTTAAAGCGCTTTTTAAAGTCACCTAATAAAGAAATTATTTATGTCATTGGAAATCATGATAACGGTATGGCCTTTGAAGGGGCACAAAGAGTTTTCAATGAGCTTGTGGGCGGAGAAGTTACTTTTACTCATACTTTTAAAAGAGATGGGGTTCATGTTGAACATGGCCATCGTTTTGAAGCCATTAATACAGTATCACATAAGAATTACTTCATTGAAGGTCCAACTGGGAAAAAGATTTTAAACTTTCCTTGGGGTTCTCTTTTTTGCATTAATGTTCTTCCGATTTTAAAAAAGGAAAGACCTTATATTGATAAAGTAAGGCCCATGGGTGCTTATGTTAAATGGTGTCTTATTCATGATACAGCATTCTTTTGGAAATTACTTATCACTTGTGTGAAATATGTGATNAAGACTTATTCTGATTATTACACAAAACAAAATAAGAACTTTAAGACAACTCTTAAAATTTTAAAACANATCACGATCTATCCACGCTATGAGAGNATGGCCAAGAGAATNATCAAAAAAGATCGAAGCATNCACACAGTCATTATGGGNCATACTCATCTTCAAGANTGGAGACGTTTTCCAAGCGGGAAGTATTATTTNAACACNGGNACATGGAATACGATTCCAAGTATCGATGCGGGGATGCACCAAGATACNAGACATCTTACCTTTTGCNCTGTGAATGTTGATGAAAAGTCCGGTCAATTGATGACCGCATCNATTAATGAGTGGAAAGGAAATTGGAAGCCATANCTTGAAGAAGTTAGTACTCATTNATATATAAATAAGTTTTCTTACAAATATAAATAACCCATATCGAAATCATTTCTAGGCCTGTTTAAATGGCTTCAAATAAGCTTTGAGTCTTTAGGGATATTCTATTATTGGAGGGTAAGTTGTTGAAAATAAAAAAGAGGCGCCCTTGAAAAATCCTTTCTCCCGAACGCCGGGTTGTATGAGTTGTCTCTACATATTTATTGTAAATGAACATTAAAATATATTAAAGGTTATTTTTCTTACAGCTGCTGTCAGTGAGTGGAGTAAGAATCTCAACTTTTCAAAAAGGGCGTGGGATGGTGGAAGAGAGGCTTGTAAAGAATTATTTTTTTTTTTCTTAGTAAACTTTCTTACCGCTTAAAGCATCATCAATATAGGTGACGTATTTTCTAAGGATATGTTTTTTATTTAATTTTACTTCTTCGATTTCTTTTTTGGTCGCAATTAGTGATGAGGTTACATCCTCTACCATCTTATTTTTGACAAAACTTGCTAAAAAAGATTTTGGCTCAACATGTGCCCAGTATTTCATCAATGTCTTATCTTTATATGGAATGAAAATGGCATAGCCGTCTACTTTCTCTGCAGAACTAGATTCAACCATCCACCATCTCACTTTATAGCTTGAGGGCTTCTGTGCAGAGAGCTCACTTGCATGAATATATGTACTATTACTGATGGGCCAAGGCATTTTCATTTCGTATTTCGTATGAGCGACTGTTGGAGATACCATCTTTACGACCTCACTCACAATAAGATTTGGTACATATTCCTTTTGGTAATCAAGAGCATAGAAAATAGCAACAGATTCTAGTGGGCTTGCATCAATAACTTGGTAGAGGCTTACAATTGGCCATGCACCCTTTGATTTTTCTGTTTTAACTAAAGGGTACTCTAGTGTTTGGGTAAGTTCATTTGCGGTTAATTCCTCTCTAAAATCGAGACTTTCAAGGGCCATCGTTTGAAAAGAATTTAATAATATAAGTAAAGTACAAAACATTTTCATGTAAGGCCTCGTATAATAGTCATTAGGGAGAGTTAAGTTTATGACCTGCTGCGGCGTAGGCTATATAGAATTTAGTATACCATTTACAAAACTATTTGAATATACTACTTTGTATCATACTAAATCATCAGATCTATGCTTTTCGTGCACCTAGCTCGGTAAAGGAAAATGAAGAAATGAAAAATTATGAATCTATCCGTATATTTAAGAATCCTATCATAGAGTGGACGACGCATGTCCATCCAATAGTCCCTCTGCTTCTATGGGTACCTGTTGTTTGTTATTGGTATTATGAGGCTGCAACAAAAGACCAATTAAGCTTTTCTATAATTACTCTCGTTTCATTGGTAGGCCTTATTGTTTGGACGCTTACAGAATACCTTTTACACCGTTTTGTTTTTCATATGAAAGTAATTGGTCCGATGACTGAGAGATTTGTTTTTCTTTTTCATGGTCTTCACCACGATGACCCAAATGATCCGACTCGATTAGTGATGCCACCAGTACCTGCTATTTTAATAGTTACACTTTTATACTACCTCTTTTCCTTAGTCGTTCCTCCTGTTTATATGAAGGCTTTCATGGCAAGTTTTATCATTGGATATCTTATCTATGATTATATTCACTATGCGACTCACCATTTTAAAATGACTTCTTCTCTAGGGAGATATCTTAAAAAGTGGCACTTACAACACCACTTTAGAGGAGAAAAATCAAAGTATGGAGTAAGTTCACCATTATGGGACTATATATTTCGTACTGTCACAGGACCTAAGGAAGATCACTAAGGATCGAATATGACTCTTTTTACTCGCGCTTTTTTTATTTTACTTTTAGTAAGCTCTTTCCAAATTTCTGCAAATCAAAATAATGATCAAGAGACTATAGAGTCGTCTCCAGATAAGGCCTCAGAAAAAAAACAAAATGAAGATATCACGGCCTTAAAAGAGGGCTTTGAATATCTTTTTATGGGTGGCCTTGAGCAGTTTAAGACTAAGAATAATCTTTACTACCTAGGGGCAGCTCTGCCAACGACAATATATGCTTTTGAAGAAGATAAGAGATTAAGTGATTTACAGAGGTCTAAAAAACTCAGAAAGGTTTATGATATTACTGGTGACATGGGAGTTGTCTTTAATACACCTCTTGTTGCCTTAGGTAGCTATTACCTAGGTAAGTCAAAAGGTGATAGTCATCTTATGCAATTTTCAAAAGAATACTTTGCGGCGATGTATTTAACGCTTCTTGAAACAGGTATCATAAGTTATATTCCAGGGCACGAGAGACCTAATAAAGAAGGTCAAAGTGTTTGGGAGACAGCGTTTAGAGGAGAGAATTCTTTTCCAAGTGGACATATCGTCCCATACACAGTTTTATTCTTTAAGACCTTGCAATTTTATGGACCTTATTGGGCGGCCATACCTGCAGTACTTTCTTATTTCTCTTCCATGCAAAGAGTGCGAGAGGGTAGGCATTATGTTTCTGATGTCATTGGGTCTTTTTGGCTATCTGCCTTTGCCTCTGAAGGAGTCAGACAGTATGCAAAGTACAAAAAAAATCATCCATTTTATAAAATGATTTTTGAAAGAGATTTAAGGATTTCTTATATACGCTATCGCTCAGCAATTGGACCTAAAATATCATTTAACTGGTAACCTTAACTGGTAACTAAGACTAGAGCCATCCTCTTTGTTCATAATCAACTCTCGTTGCATGGACAGCTTTTTCGATATTTACTGAAGGTATAATACCGATTTCTTTAATTTCCTTATTAGAACAGCACCAAGAGTCTTGTGAAAGTTCGATAACTTTATCGTTTGTCAGTCGAGAACTTACAGGTAGAAAGCTAGTTAATTTTGCAACAAGCTTTAAAAGGAAATGTGGAACTGGGAAGTGAAAAAGCCTTTTGATTTT
>NZAF01000002.1 GCA_002686115.1 Halobacteriovorax sp.
CGGTTTTGTCGTCTCTTACAAAAATAGAGGAAATGATCTTTGTTCAAATATTCATCCTCGTTATGACAATTGTCGCTACTTTGTGATCACTAGTGCCCATCACTTTAGTGGTGAAGATAAGATGATCTGTCATGAGAAGACCTGTTATGATATTAAAAACACAATCATCAATGTTAAAGATGATGTCGCTATTTCAGAGTTATCAACAACTGTTAGAAATGATGATAATTTCAAATTCTTTGCTTCCTACTTCAAAGATAAATTACTTGTAAATGTTATTCGAGAAACGAACACATTTACAAAAGACCCTATTCTTGAATATAAATTTTTTGGACAAAGAGAAATCATGCCAATGCTTCAGGTTGGAGATATTGCTGAAAGTGTTGATCACTTTCAACCACCAGTTGTTCCCCTACCTTCTTGGGTAGGCCAAGAAACAGTTAACTATCAACAAGTTTCGCTTCCTCTCATAGAAAAAGAAAATATCATTAGAGCAAAACAGCTTTTTCTCTCTAAGAATTGGATGTTGCCATCGGGCATACGTCCGGGACAAAGTGGAGCACCACTTTTAATCGCCACAGGTCATCAGTATGAACCCCATGTGATCTTAGGACATACTCTTAAATTTAATAAACATTCAACTCAATCTATTTTCTCTAACGAAGAAAAGATTTTAAAGACCTTAAATAAAATGATTAAGGGTAAAAGAATAGATAATGAATTTTTAGATAGAGCTTTTAATTGGAATTATTCTTTAAAAAACCAAATGTTTTATAGGCATACCTCTGACTTTCATTTTGTTGAATATCCCCTCTTTAATTCTGCTGGAGAAGAAACGTTACTTTCTATTAACGATAAAGACCAAGGTGAAGTCGATCTCTTCAAATTAGAAACTCAAGTACTTATTGATCTTCCTGCTCACTTAAAGAAGAAACCTGAAAATTCACTTGAAAAAGTCATTACAGATTTAGAGCTTTTTAAAGACTCTAAAGGTATTAAGGCGATTAAGGGAGTAGATAAGAAACCTCAAGCAGATATCAAAGGAATACAATTTAGAAGTGGTAACGGCACCTATGGTGATGGTGGTGATGAGTTATCAGAGACTGAGAGTAATCACACGTTTCAAGATGTAAATGACGGCATAATGATCGATGGACAAAGAGTTTCTGAAATAAAAATAAGACATAGAAGAAAAGATTATTTTATTAAAGCTTCTTTTGAATCACTTAATTTCTTTGAAAATGATATTATCTCTTTTCATACTGCAGACAGACTCAAGCAGCAAATTGATTTATTTTTTAAAAAAGATAAGACTTCTAAACGAAAGTGTAAGAGTCAAAGATCTATACGCCTTTGTCTTGAAACAGAAGTTAGTGATCAAACAATTACGATTCATTATTCTATAAATGATTTAAAAGATTCAATCATAATTTCTCATAGTGAGATGAAAAAGAATGATTATAAGACCGTTATTTCAAACCAAGATCTCTCAATTGATCTAAGTGGTCTTTTTACCTTAAATCTTGATCATGCTACGACTCTTGATGGTGAAAGTCTTAGAGAAATCTTAGAGGCCATGAAGTATTCAGTGGTCATTTCCATTCGTGATGGAAGGGATAAAATGAACTCTTTTCCCATTCTTTTTAAGCAGACACTCGAATAAAACACTGTATTTTCAGACCCTTAACATCACTTACAAAATGTAAGTGCGATGTAAGTATTAACTGATCTCATTTTCAAGTAAATTCTCCTCACACAACAAACAATACAAGGAGAAAACATGAAAACTTTAATTTTAACAATCACAATTCTTTCTAGTCTATCAAGTTTTGCTACTGAAAAGGCTTCAAATCTTTTCATTGGAAGCGGAAGAGCTGAGTCTGATATTCCTCTATTGGCCGGATGCTCAGATGCTAAAGAAGAAGCAATTTCTCATGCAAAGCTACGATGTTATGAAGCGGGCTATGCTCATTGTGAAGAAGTTGAAACAGTTCGTATATATAGAAGAGGTTCTAATCCACTAAGAAATAGTGCTCTACTTTTCATATCACTTGGTAATAGAGAGACTTCTGGAGTTTGTGCATATCGATCAGTATTTCAAGGATTTGATGAATAATTCTAATATCTAAGCGTGGGAGATTTAATCTTTTTATGCTAAAATAGGGGCCATGTATTCAAAGAAAGCAAAATTTGGTCGTGGCTCCCTTAATTTTATTCATCACTCACTGAAACGTCTTTTGAGTGTGAAAGAGCGCTACCTCTCAACTCCTCATGGGCGAGTTTATTATCTTCATCACGAAGTTAAAGATGCACCTACTCTTGTTCTCATACATGGATTCTCAGATATTCCAGAAAGTTTTCTACCTTGTCTTTTTTCTCTTAGAGGAAAGTTTAACATTATTCTTCCGGCGCTTAAAGGCTTTGACTTTGAAGCCGTGATAGATGGGCGTGACTACTCTCTTGAAATATACAAAGAAACGATCCTTTGTATTCTTGATCATTATGGAATTGGTAGGTTTCATATTGGCGGAAATTCTCTTGGTGGTGCGACTTCCTTACAAATGGTAAAAGATCATCCTGAAAGAATTAAGAGTATGATCCTTATTAATTCTGCTGGCTTTGAATACGATCATATTGATACTGTTACTAAGAAGTTTTTAAAAGGTCATAATCCCTTTGTTGTTAAAGAAGAAAAAGACTTTGAATCTCTCGTGAGTACTATCTTTCATAAGAAGCCTCGTTATCCACTCTTTATTGGAAATTATATCTATGAAGATTATAAGAGTCGAGCTCGTCAGTATACAGATATCGCTGAGAGACTTTTTGAAACTGATGTTAATATTAAAAATGGCAATCACATCATTGAGCCAGAAGATATAAAAGTTAAGACGCTTATTATCTGGGGTGAAAGTGATGGCTTTTTTCCTGTAGAAATTGCTCGTGATATCGCAAAAAAAATACCCGATGGGGAATTAGTGATTCTTAAAGGCTCGGGTCATGTTCCTCACCTTGAATCTCCCCACCGGGTACAGAAAATTATTTCTAAATTTTTAAGTCAGTAAATTAATCTTACTTATCAACCTTCACTTTAATCACTTCAGTCTTTAGAACTTCACTGTCATAAGAAAGTGTTAGTTTAAAAGAAAGTGTCTCATCTTTAGCATCTGTATCTTTCTTAAACTTATACTTTATGATTCCTTCAGACTTTTGACCTTTTGCCCCAGGGCTTGTGATCTTAACTTCTGAGTTTTCTAAAGTTACGTGCTTACTTCCTTCAAGGATTTCAGCTGTTACTTTATATTCTCCAGGAACATTTGCTCTAAGTCCTTCAAGTACCATTTTCACATCATGAGTTAACCAAACTTTCTTAAACCATCTTCTCTTATATGAGTTTACTTCTTTTCCATATTTTAGATCAGACTTTACTTCTGGGTTTACTGTTACCTTCTCAGAGAAGCTAACGACCTTAGTTACGTTCTCTCCAATTTCATTAGGACTTGTTACTTGAAGATCAAATTTAATTGGACTTCCTGGCATTTCAGAGTCTTTAATTTTAACTTTAAATACATCTGTCACATTTACTTTTGCTCTTGCAGAAAGACCACTTAGTTTCTTAACGTTAGTGTCAAAGACAACATTCGACGAGCTAGCAACAACTGAAACGATAGTATCTTTTTCACCTGAACTCGCTTTACCAAAGTTAACAAGACCGAGGTTAACATCAAAACTTGCCCCTTGCTCAAAACCTTTTTCAGACTTTTCAAGATCAACACTGATGGCCTTAGAATCATCAACTCTAATAACCGCATTGTGAGCGAAGAAGTCTTGAGTATCAGCCTGCCCTTGAGCGAAAGCTTTTTCTTTTTCAGATTTAATATTTTCACTATATCCATCACTATCACCATTATCATAACCATTAGCATAGGCGACCTTCCCACCTCTTGCCTTAGCTTCTTTAAAGACAACGGCATATGCTTCATCAAAGCCCTCTTTCTCTCTTGTACTAAATGCCTTTGTGAAAGCATCTTCTTTTTCTAGCTTAAATAGTCCGCTGTACTCAGAAAAGAAAACATCTCTGTGACTTGCAGCAAATGAAGTTTTAAATCCATCACCAAAACCGCTTTCACATGCAGCGATAAAGTCTCTTACATTCTTATAAACTGAAGAACAGTCTAATCTTTTACTATCAACTGGGATAAATGAAGGACTCTCGTAAACAAGGTTTGCTTCACTCATTGCTACTTTTGGCGTTTCAAAGTATTCAATCTCACTTTCAGTTTGAGCAATGACCTTATCAATAGCAGACTCTACATCTGATTTTGCGATACCAAAGCCTGCAAAACTCTCCGCACTGATTGCAGCACTCTTAAAGCTTAAAGACTCTGTTACCATATTTGAATCAACTGAAATTTGATTTCCTGGAACATCTTTTAAAAGCTCTTCTTTCATCTGAGCAATACCCATTGGGTAATCAGTTGCTTTTGCTTCGTCTTTTGCTTTCTTTAATCCTACTGCGTATCCAGACTCATAACCAGCACCGTAGTCTTCTTTAGAATTTACACCGGCGCTATAACCTTGAGTATTTCCAGCTTCTTTTCCGTCATTTAAACCTTTTAAGTATCCTGAAAGCTTACCAATGATATCACCATTTTTAGCACCAAAGACTCCAGCATCTTTCTTTGCTTCATCAAAACCTGCACTCTCTCCAGGTTCCTGACCTTGCATAAAACCTTGGTCTTCACCAAGATTGTAAGCTTGAGACTTATAGCTTTTATAAAGAGAATCTCTTTTTTCAAATGCCATAAGGTCATTTTGTGTAATGGCCTCAAGTTTTTTAGCATAAAGATCTTTATCATTGTAATCATCTGTTTGTTCTTGCTTGTCATCCAATAAAGATGAAAGACTGATCTCTAGATTTCCAATATTGATTTTTAAATCATTAATTTGTTTTTCAAGATCTTGGATCGATTGCTGATTACTTGCAATCTGATTATCGTGTCTCTTCATTGTTTGATCATTTTGATCCATCTGATTTGATTTCGCATCCATTGTATCAAGAGCAGAGTTTCTCTGTGATACAAGTTCAGCAATATAATTTTCAAGACTTTGAACTTCTCTAGAAACTTCTCCAATTCTAGCGTCTACAGTTCTCGTCTCACCTTCAACATTATCAAGCTCTCTAAAAATTGAACTTACTCTATTTTCAAGACCGGCCACTCGGCTCTCTTGTCCAGGGATCTGTCTTCTTACATCTCTGATGTCTTCTTTAACTTTTGCAAACTCTCTAGAGTCACGCTCAAGCTCTCTTTCCTCTTTTCTTATCTCTGCGATATTACTCTTAATTCGAGCTCTCGCTTTTTCTATAGAGTCTGTCACTTTTCTTAGTTGAACCTTAGCTGTTGTAAGCTCAGAATTTTTAGCGTCAAAGACATCTTGAGCGGCCTTAACTTTTGTCTCAAGATTTGCTAGACGTGTTTTCTTATTTCCAAGAGCTGCAACAGCGCTCTCTAGTTCAGCTTTTGCACTTTGAACTTTTGCTTTTAAGCCCGCTGTCTTTGATACTAAGTTTTGCTTCTTAGTTTTTTCACTTTGAAGCTGACTATTAATTGTAGCAAGAGTTCTTGTTTTTGAAGTAAGGCTTGTTTTATTAGAAGCGAGACTCTTTTCAAGAGCAGGGATCTCCATTCTTAGTTTTCTAATTACTTCTGATAGAGCTTTTCTCTCTTCTGTTAGTGCCTGACCTTTCGCTTTTAATTCATTTAATTTTTGTGTTTTCGTTGGCGAGTCTGGCATTTGTTGAATTTTTCTAAACTCAACAGCTAAAGCTCTTTGCTCATTTCTAGCTTGATTCATTCTCTGCTGAGATGCTTTTTGAGTAGCCTTCTTAGAAGCAAGATCACTTTCTTGCGAGCTTATTGTATTTCTTAAACTTTCAATCTGGCCAGGAAGACTGCCTTTTTGATTTTCAAGAGCTGTAATTCTTGTTGTTGCACTTTGAATTTCATCTTGATTTGATTTTAGGGCCTTTTTTGCTGAACTAAGAGCAGACCTTGCATTACTCTCTCTCTTAATTAATGGTCCAACTTCAGCTTTAAGAGCATCTCTTTGAGACTTTGCTTGTCTTAGAGCTTGTCTCGCAGGCTTCACTTCTTGTTCAAGAGAGTTAACGGCCGCTTGCTTTCCAGCGACTTGTGCTTCAAGAGATTGAACTCTATTAACAAGTTTCTTATTACCATCTTTTAAAAGATCAATCTTTCTTACCCTCTCAGGCATTCTCATTTTGATGTCTTCTCTAATTCTTCTTAAGTTCTCAAGATCACCAATCATGGCATTTAAGATTCTCGTCTCTTTTGCAAGGTAACCTTCAAACTCATTCTTTTCATTGATTAGAGCACTTCTTTGTCTTTGAAGTTCATCAAATCTTATATTGAGATCATTTAATCTTTGCTTTGGAGCTCTTAGACGATCTTCATTATTAGCAATTTGTCCATCAAGATTACTAACTTCACTTTTAAGATCTCTGATATCAGAGAATAAGGAATCGTTCTGTGCTGTAAGGTCTTTGATTTGTCTTGAAAGTTCAACGATCTGATTATCTAGGGAATCAATGTCTGAAATATTTCTTTGGATATTATCCTCAGAAGCTTGAATAGCATCTTGGGTGCTCTCAATCGCTGAGATCGTAGCAGCTAATCTTTCAAATGCTTCACTGGCCTCGGCCCTTGCACTTTGACTCTTATACTTACTCTGTTCATATATTGAGCCATATGTTCTAAAATCAATTTCATCAGGTAATGAAGCATTTGCAACACCTGATGCTCCCATTAAACTCGTCAAAAATAATAATTTTAAAGCCCCTGCTTTACTTACTTCATACATAGATCCCTCCCTATATGTATATAAAGTGAAGTTAGAACTAAATATAAATTGTGCCAACGGCCCTATGTAAATTAGTGACTTATATCGCTCGGATGTAAGTTATTTTCAGAAACTGTCATATAGCTATGAAATTATTTCACCATATTTATGGGCAATGGTGACCTTTTGGCCTTTTAACCACCTCAAATTTCAAGGAAAAATTTGCTAGGTCGCTGTTTACGGGAAAAACAAAGAAAATAAATGAAATTGATATGAAAGAATTAGAGAATATAAATACATTAATTGATAATGCAGGTGATTTCATCGTTGTTCTAGACGAGAATTTTCATCCTCTCTATGCTAATTTTCAAGCGCTTGAGAGCTTAGCAATCAGCAAAGAACAGCTTCTAGACAAGGGCCTTAAGTTCTTCGTTCACCCTGATGATATCAAAGTCATCATGGATCTTAGAAAAAGGCTTCTCGGCAATCCTGACATCCCTATTACAGAGAAAATTCGCTACATATCTAAAGATGGAAAGATCTTACAGTACGAGACGAATTGCACTTATATAAGTGAGATAAAAAATACGATTGTGATTAATAGAAATCTTGAAGTCATGATCGGACAAGCAAATATATATGATCAGGCCAAGAAATTAGCAAAAATCGGTGTCTGGGAATATTGTATTGAGACAAATGTTCTTTATTGGGATGATTTTGTCTATGAAATTTACGAACTTAATAAGAAATCAGAAATAAGCTTTGATCGAATGAGACAATTCTTTAGAAAAGAGTCTCTTAAAACTTTTGACGAAGAATATATAAAACTTTCTGAAAATGGCACCCCTCTAGATCTCCAACTTAATTTTATTTCTGGAAAATTTAAACCTTCGACAGCAAGGTTTACAGGAAAATTAGTTACAGGAAAAGTAAATAAGATCGTTGGAACCATTCAGGATCTTACCGACCAAAGAAGATTAGAGAGAAAGTCTGAGGACTATAAAGAGGCGGTGGATAAATCCTCAATTGTCTCCATCACTGATAGAGATGGGATTATTTCTGAGGTTAATGACCTCTTTTGTGAACTCTCTGGGTATAAAAGAGATGAGTTAATAGGTAACAAGCATACAGTTGTTAATTCTGGCTTTCACCCTAATGATTTTTGGGTAGACCTTTGGAAGAGAATTAGTGCGGGAAGAATTTGGACCGGAGAAATTAAAAATCAAAAGAAAAATGGTGATTACTTCTGGGTAAATACCACGATCATCCCTTTTAAAAATTCTGTTAATACTATTTATCAATATCTCTGTATTCAAACTGACATTTCAGATAGTAAGAGAATGACTGAAGAATTAATGGTAAGTGAAAAACTTAGTTCCATTGGTGAGATCTCAGCTCAAATTCTACATGAGGTCATGACTCCCCTATCAATCATCTCTTTAAGTATTGAAAACCTAGAAGAGGATATTGATGAGCTTCAACTTGAAGGAGATATAAAGACTTCTATATCAAAGAACCTCTGTGAAGTGATGAAGAGTTATGATAGGATTGAAAAAATCTTTGAAAATATGAGAAGCCTTCTCGTTCAAAAAAGTGGTGAAGATACTGAAGCTATTTCAGTCAAAGAAACATTTTTAAAATCATTAAGCTTAGTGAACGCTAAACTTACTTCAAAAGATATCGAACTTAAGATTGATGATCTTGGAGATGAAGAGATCGTCTGTTCTACTTCAGAGCTCTCTCAAGTCTTTATTAATCTTTTAAATAATGCTGTCGATGCTATTTCTGACCTTGACGAGAGATGGATTCAAGTTTCTACAAGAATCGAAGGTGCCATGACGAAGATTATTTTTACAGACAGTGGGAAGGGAATCCCAGAGGAAGTAAGAGTTAAAATCTTTGAGAACCTATTTACAACTAAAGGTGATAAAAAAGGNACNGGCCTTGGNATGGGNATTTGNAAGAAGCTTATTGAGAGAAANCAAGGAAANATTGAGGTGGCGNCAAANTATAAGAACACCACCTTTGAAATTACTTTCCCAAATATTCACGCACTTTAATAAGTGTAAGCACTTCTAAAAATTAACTGAAAGTCATCATCTGTAACATCATTAATTTTTGAATTAGAGAAAACCGCCTCTATTGATAATGGCACACGATAAAAAACTCGAGAATCAATTTTTAGACCATAGTAAAAAACATTCATGACCTCATTTCGATAGAACCTGTCTTTTAAATAAATGAAATCTGCACTCACCTGATCAAAGCCACCTAGGACATGAAGAGTTCGCATATAAAAAGGAACTAAGCCCCAGCCTTTATTAAGTCTTAAAACATTTAAATCAAGATTTGCTTTTAGTGTTGTAATTTCATTACCTAAAACATCTGAATAGAGAACTCCATATGTTTGGTGAATTGATTCAACTGTACCACCACCAAAGAGAAGACCATTTCTTAATGTGTCCTTATCTAATTCTTCAAAAGTACCTCTAAGAGTCAGCATATATTCTTTATAAAGATCAAATTTAAAGTCTGCGAGAGCTTGATAACGATTAAAGTCTTCTCCAACAGACGGTTGATTTCTAGCGTACCCACCATAGAGATAATAAGAATTAAAAAATTCATAGGCATGTTTAGGATAGCGGTAAAAGCCAATTCCATAACCTGCTCGTTTTATCTGAGACTTTGAGACGAGGTCACTTGATTTCACATCTGTAAGATAGACTGTTTGATTGAGAAGATAGTCATTCATATTATAACTATGATTAACTGATAAGCTTATCGCCTCATCAAAACTGCTATCCCCTCCTGAAGACCTTCTAAAATCTTTATTATAAGACACTCCAAAGTTATAAGCGCCAACTCTTCTCTTATAAGAAAAAAGCCCTCCCACATCACTATTTTCAGAATAGTAATCAAGACTCACGTTAAATTGATTTCTTTGCAGTGGATCCTCAAATGAAGTGGTGACACTATAGTATTGAAGATTATCTTCTGTAATTGTTGAAAGAATGAACCAGTACTTCGGCATCAATTCAAAAAGACTGCTGTATTCTTTTGAATCTTTAAACTCTTTTTCATTCTTTGCCATTAGAGGTGCAGAAAAAGAAACTAACGGCTTTTTCTTAAAGAATTGAGCAAGACAGCCTCCTTCTGTTCTCTCTATGGCATCAGTTAAATAAACCGTCTCTGATGTACTTCCACCGATGAAGTTTACATCCTTAGAAAGTTTTATTCGCACCTTTTTAAGTGAAGAGCCTGTGGCCAAGAGATACTTATCTTTATGACGATATATTGCTGTGTCTTCACAAATACCAACATAGGAGTATGGGTCTGAAACATTTGTCTTTTTAATACTTCCGTCTGACTTCACATTGAAAAAGGTATAGTAACTCCCATTTGAACTCATAAAGAAGAGATTATCTTTAACAAAAGCTGTCGCAAAAAGTGTCTCATGATTATCAAATGAGAGAAGCTCTTTATCTTTATTTTTTATAGTCCATGAGTTCTTAAAATGTAGAGATAGGTCTTTAGTACTTTTAAACCCTTTATAAGCTTCCAAACCTTTTGAGAGCTCAACTAGCTCACCATCTTTGTAATGAAAAATAATTCTATTAAATCTTTCTGAAAGACTTGAGCGAGTGGTGATAAGGATTTCACCTTCAACTTGTTCGATCTTTTCCATAAAATAAGGAATGTAGACGTCTCTATATTCTCCAGTCTTTATATTCTTAATTCTTAGTGAAACTCTTCTTAATTGTGTGGCCGCGTAGTAAACCTCTCCATCTTTATAAGCTAGGCCTTTTTGAAAGTGGATATTATCGTCACGATATGGTTTCACAGAGTTCATAAAATCTTGAAACATCTCATCATGTGACTTTCCAAGACAATTTTTAAATGAAGAGCCAATTGTAGGAATACTTGCATTATCCTTAACGATACATGAGATGGCTCCCTCTTTGGTACTTTCAACATATTTTAAGAAGGCACCACCAACCCAATATGAAAGAGCACCAAAAGGATAAGCGGCAGGATTATCAAGACATGAAATGTCTCTGCAAACTCCTCTATTAAAGAAATTAGAAACTTCAATATTTAAATAATCACTCTTAAGTCTTCCTTCATTCGTAAAGTGATCCTCGGCCCACATCGCCACACCTTCACTAAACCATCTTGGGACGACTTGTGGTACAAGTCTTGCGATTGAGCCAAAGACCCATTCACCTAATTTTGAAATCCCCTCCGTTCTTTCAAGATGAAGAATATGGATATACTCGTGAATAAATAATTTCTTATAGAAATTTACACTTGAAGCCAGATAAGCACGACCTATAGGCTGAGCAAGTCTCATTGAAATCTTATTATAAGGAAAAGTATGAGCATAACCATTTGCACTCATAAGATTCTTTTCAAAAACAATATTTACGAGATCACGAGGTTTATAATTAAAGTATGCATTTATTCTTGGAACGGCTTCATTGGCAAATTGTCTAATTTTTGTTGCAAGATCCTCATCTTTACTAGAGCTATGAACAACGAACTTTGTCCCGTCTACTTCAAAGAAGAAAGACTTCATGTCTCCCGCGTCTACATCGACTCCGGAAATTTCATTTGCATAAATAGATAGATTAAAAATAGTAAAAAATAAAAAATAACAGACCTTTCTAGTCAACATAAAAAAATACCTTTATTCCCATATCATTGTGATGATTTTTCTAATATAATGTACTAAAATAACGTGGAAATTCATACAATAAAGATTAACCACCTTAAAAGGATTTAAGGAGAAAACATGAAAAAACTTTTTACTCTATTACTAATCTCAAGTTCACTTCTATTCACAGGTTGTGGTGATAAGCCAAAAAAAGGTGATCCATCTGCTTCTGCAGTATCTAGTGAAGGTTCAGCTGCTAGCGCACTTGAAATCAATGCTGATTCTGATTCAGGAAAAGCTGGAGCATTACAGACGGTTTATTTTGACTTCAACTCATCTGTTCTAAGATCAGATACAAGAAGCGCTCTTGAATCAAACGCAAGCTTTCTTAAAGAGAACCCATCAGTTAAGGTTATCGTTGAAGGTCACTGTGATGAGAGAGGATCTGTTCAGTACAACATCGCACTTGGTGAAAAAAGAGCGAAATCTATAAAGAGATTCTTAACTTCAATGGGTGTTGAATCATCAAGAATTGAAACTGCAACTTACGGTAAAGAAAGACCAGTTGCTTTTGGACATGATGAATCAGCATGGAGTCAAAACAGAAGAGGAAACTTCGTTATCTCTGCTAAGTAATGTTTAAAACTATAAAAGTTCTACTTTTACTATTAATTGTTTCGGGCTGCGGCCTTACGACCGTACGCCCGAAACTTGAAATGACCTACGCTCAAGTTGCCTTTCTCGCAGCTAAAGAAGCCGGAAGCCAAACACTCGCTCCAACAGAATACAGAAAAGCTGAATTTTACTATTTAAAAGCTAAATCAAGTTATCGAAGAAAATTTTTTAATAAAGCAAAAAAATATGCGGAACTTTCTAAGAAGTTCGCAGAAAAAGCAGAATTTAAGGCCTATAAGAAAAAAGCCTTAGATAATTTATAATCAACTATTTCTAGCCCCCTACTCTATTAGGAAGGTACTCATGAAAAAAACAATTATTCTTTTAACAATTCTTTCAACAATCACTTCATGTAAGACGCAAGAAGAAATTAGAAGAGAAAAATTAGTCGATACCATCTCTGTACAAATGAATGAACACCAAAAGCTTAATGCTGATCACATTGTGAGAATTGGTGAACTTGAAGAGAGACTAAATAATATACAAGGAACTATTGATACAAGTAATTATGAGGGTGAAAATAAGAGAAAGACTCTTAGTGAAAGACTTCAGGCCCTTGAAGAGCTTCAAGAGTCACTCAATGTAAAAATCAAAGAACAAGATGAAAAGATGACAAAAATTAGCGCTCAGCTACAAAAACAAGATCAATTCATTGATGAGATTTTAAAAACCCTTAAAAGTGGTAAAGCGCAAAAAAAAAGTAAAACTTTATCCCCGTACCAACAGGCAATGGCCGATTATAAGGCCAGAAAGTATAAATCTGCTCGGCCAGCTCTAGAGGCTTTATTAAAAGGTAAATTAAGTTCAAAGGCCAAAGCTAGAGTCATTCATAATCTTGGGATGATCTCTTACAGAGAAAAAAGATATGAAGATGCCATGACTTATTTTTCAAAGCTCTTCACTGAATACCCAAAGTCTATTTACAATCCAAATGGACTTATTCACCTTGCTAAAACATTTAAAGCACAAGGTGATGTTGAACAAGCAAAAGAAACACTAAATTTAATGCTTGAAAATTATCCTACTCACCACCGAGTGAAGATCGCAAAAAATCTCTTAGCAAAATATAAAAAGTGAGATAATTATGAGTCATAAATATATAAAACTAAGCTTCCTTTCGTTATTGGTTGCTTCTTGTTCATTAATTATTTCTCTTGATAAAAAATACAACCACTCTTCACATAATTACGGTAAAAAAGATTTTTCTATCATCTATTCGCACTCTATTATGGGAGAAACCCATCCATGTGGCTGTCGACACTTCCCTCTCGGAGGACTACCTCAAGTTGCAGGACTTTTTCATGAACTTAAAGAGAAAAAAGACATTTTCTACATCGATACTGGGGATGCTCTATTTCCAACACCAGTCATTCCCAAGCATATAAGTAAGTCTGCTCGTTTTGGGGCCCTTAATCTTGCGAGAGGTCTTGATAAACTAGGTCTTAAGTACATGCTGATTGGAGATAATGACCTGGCCTTAGGATTTGATTTTTTAAATGAATTAAAAAAAGAGGTCTCTTTTGAGTTTCTTATTAGTAACTTAAAAGATGATAAGGTCCTTACTCATAAAAAATACGCTACGATAGAATTAGAAGGAAAGAAAATCTTCTTAGTTGCTCTTGTAAAAAGAGACCTTATGCCTTTTAAATATCAAAAGTACTTTACGCCGATGGAACAGGCTATGGATAAGGCACTTAAAGATATAAAAGAACTTGGCTTTGAAAAAGAAAATAAGAATCATCAACTCATTGTGCTTAGTCACAGTGGAATAAAAGCAGACGAGGTCTTTGCTGAAAAATATCCTCGTATCGATTGGATCATTGGCTCCCACTCTCAGAGTTTTACAAACTTTAGTTATGATGTTGGAGAGACAAGAATTGTTCAAGTACTTTCAAAAAATCACTACCTAGGTGAAGTAAAACTTGCGTACACAGGATCCAAGAAAGAGGCCTATGCCTATCATGAAATTCGTGATGAACTTCATTTAAAAATCCCTGACAACCCTTTTCATGCCTACATACAAGAACATAAGACGACACTTGAAAAGATTCGAGATGATGAGCAAAAAGCCTTTAGTAACTTTAGTTCATCAAATGAGAAATTAAAAACAGCGGCAAGCTGTATTGAATGTCACACTCCTCAGGGTGAAAAGTGGATGAAAACCTCCCATAGTATTTCTTACCACACGCTCGTCCAAGCAAATGAGAGAAATAATACAGCCTGTATTAAATGCCATTCCGTTGGTCTTGGTGATAAGAACGGCTTTGTTAACGTTAATGATATGGTTCTTTTTGAAAATAGAAAAACTGATCAAAAGACAAGAGATCAGTACTGGAAAGAAGTTGCTAATGCTTTTGGAAAAGATGTCGGAAGTATTAGAAAACTATCTGAGAAAAAGAGAATGGCGCTTAGTAAGAAGTGGCTTAAGATTGATAAGAAATTTGCTGTCGAACATAACTTTTCCAATGTTCAGTGCCTAAACTGTCATGATCAGCACATGGACCACCCTTTTCACATCAGCAATAAGCCAGCTCCATCAAGATCAGAAAAGCTGAATAAGATCACTAAAAACTGTTTAAATTGCCATACTTCTGAACAATCACCTGAGTGGTACAAGAAGAATGACAGAGGCCTATATGATGGTCCAAATCAAAAATATGTGCAAAAAATGATCAGAAAAGTGGCCTGTCCTCTGAATTAAATTCAATATTTACGGTATTTAT
>NZAF01000003.1 GCA_002686115.1 Halobacteriovorax sp.
TGATCTGTCCCCCATAATTTAGACAAAATAAAAAGTGCTATAATTATGAAAAGGACAGATCATGGAAAACCTGACAAAAAAACATTTAGATTTTTTAAAAAATAATAAATCAGTTGAAAGGATCACCTCTAAGCAGGTGATCTTTTCATTTGAGTTCAAACTTAAGGCCGTTAAAAATTATTTAAATGGAATATCTTCGATCAACACGTTCAAAGATGAAAATCTCGACTTTCTTCCTCGAAAAATGATCACGAACTCAGTTCTTCGGTGGAAAGATAAATATAATAGCGAAGGTGAAAAAGGTCTCGTTGAGTCTAAAAAAGGTCGACAACCAATTCACAAAAAAGACAGCTCAGCTCTCAGCTATGAAGAGCTTTTAGCAAAGGTTGAATACCTAGAACAGGAAAACGACTTTTTAAAAAAGCTGAAGGCCTTGAGAAAAAAGTAAGTCACAGATACGAACTTATTCTCAAGGCATATAACTATTCTAGAAATAAAATAACAATCACTGATCTTTGTAATGCTGCCAGAGTATCTCGAAGTGGCTTTTATAGCTGGTTAACAAGAGACTCATCGCAAGACAAAAAAGATATAGAGTCCTACAAGCTAATAAACAAACACTTTGAAAAATTGAATAAAAAAGCAGGGGCAAGAACTCTAAAGATGCATATTGATAGAGAAAATAAGGACAAAATAAATCTCAAACGAATTTCCAGAATAAAGCGGAAGTTCGGAATGATTACAAAAATTAGAAAGAAAACAAAACTACGAACAGGCATGAAAGAAATGTTAGAGAGTAATGTTTGTAAGAACATTCTCAATCAATCTTTTAAAACGAGTAAGCCACGACAGGTCTTCTCGACAGACGTAACTTATTTAACTAATAGCAAAGGTCAAAGAGCTTATTTATCTGGAGTAAAAGATCTTTGTACGAGAGAGATAGTTGGCTTTGAGGTATCTCGAAATAATGACATTGATCTAGTAATAGGTTCCTTAAGAAATATAACCGATTTAAAATCAGAATCAGAGGAAATAATTATCCATTCAGATCAAGGTCATCAGTATATAAGTCATGTGTATCAAAATTACTTGAGGTCTAAAAAAGTGACACAATCCATGTCTAGAAGAGGAAATTGTTATGACAATGCACCAATAGAAAGCTTTTTTGGACATATGAAAGATGAATGTGATTATAAAGATTGGACGAATATTAATGAATTAAATAGAAAAATAAGAAGTTATATGAGCTTTTATAATGAAAAAAGACCACAATGGTCTCTAAAAAGAAAAACTCCGGTTGAATACCGGAGTTTTTTAAGTTAAATCTTTAGGCACTTTTTAATCTGTCTATTTTTTAGGGGACAGATCAATCAGGCCCTTTTCTTTTTCTTATAATTTGATCAACTAGCGTTTTTTTCTAGGCATTGCAATTTTTAAGACCTGCTCAAATTCTGCAACTGGAAAAAATTTCATTCCTCTCTTATGTCTATCAGGAACTTCTTTAAGATCTTTTTCATTATCTATTGGAAGGATGACATTATTTATACCAGCACGTTTTGCAGCAAGAACTTTCTCTTTAATTCCACCAACTGGAAGAACCTTTCCAGTCAGAGATAACTCTCCAGTCATTGCAAGATTACTCTTAATCTTAATTCCATGTGCTAAAGAATAGAGTGCTAATGCCATTGTAATACCTGCACTAGGCCCATCCTTAGGTGTTGCTCCTGCTGGTAAATGTAAATGAACTTCATGCTCCGATAAGAAGTCTATAGGTTCACCAGATTCTTCCATATCCTTAAGCTTTTCTCTTAATTGTGGACTAAGTTTCTTTTTCTTAGCTTCTTTCAGCATTTCTTCCTGAAGAATTTGTTTAACAAAACTATAGGCGATATTTGCTGATTCACTCATGACATCACCGATTTGTCCCGTTAACTTAAATCCCTTTCCTTGCAGTCTCATTGTTTCGATATAGAGAATTTCTCCCCCATATGATGTCCACGCAAGACCAGTTGTCATACCAGGAACAAGCTCCTTAAGAGTTTTCTCACTTTGAAATCTTGGGATACCAAGAATAGATTCAAGGTCAGTAACCTTGGGTGCAAACTGCTTTCTTCTCTTTGCCGTTACTTTTTCAAGAGCAGCTTTACGACATATTTTAGCAACCATTTGCTCCATGATTCTTACACCAGGCTCTCTAGCATAATCTTCAATCATTTTCTTTAAGACTGCTTTTGACAGAGAGATATCTTTTTTCTCAAGTCCGTGTTTCTTAATCTGCTTAGGAATCACCCACTTACTTGCGATCGAAACTTTTTCTTCCATCGTATAACCACTGAGCTCGATAACTTCCATTCTATCTAGAAGTGGCTCAGGGATATCATTGATATAATTTGCAGTAGCGATAAAGAGTACTTTTGATAAATCAAAAGGTACATCCAAGTAATGATCAATGAAGTTGTGGTTTTGCTCAGGGTCTAGAACTTCAAGTAATGCTGAAGCCGGATCACCTTGATAAGATTGTCCAAGCTTATCTATTTCATCAAGCATAATTACAGGGTTATTTACTTCAACTCTCTTAAGTGCCTGAACAATTCGACCGGGCATTGCTCCAACATAAGTTCTTCTATGTCCTTTAATTTCTGCTTCATCTCTCATACCACCAAGAGAGAAACGATAAAACTTTCTTCCTAAAGACTCTGCAATACTTTTTCCCATCGATGTTTTACCAACACCAGGAGGCCCGGCAAGACAAAGGATTGTACCGTCATACTTTGGTTTAAGTTTTCTTACGGCCAAGAATTCCATAATTCTTTCCTTAGCCTTCTCAAGACCATAATGATCCTTTTCAAGAATCTTACTGGCCTTTACCATATCAACCATATCTGCCGTTGAGTCTGACCATGGTAGGTCGACGATCCAATTTAAGTACGTACGAGTAATATTATACTCTGGTGATGAATCAGGGATAACTTCTAGACGCTCAAGTTCTTCATTAACTGACTTTAAAACATCTTCAGGAAGTTTCGCTTCTAAAAGCTTTTCTTTGATCTTATTGATGTCACGAGACTTCTCATCATCATCCATTCCAAGTTCAGCTCTAATAACTTTAAGCTGCTCTCTTAAGAAATACTCTCTCTGGTACTTATTAACTTTATCATTCACTTCATCAGAAATTTTCTTTTGAATATCTGCGACATCTTTTTCTCTTCTCAAGTAAACAAGAAGCTTACCAAATCTCTTCTTAACCATAAGAGTTTCAAGAAAATCTTGCGCCTCTGGAATATCTAATGAAAGGGCGAATGCGACGAGGTCAGCCAAGGCACCAGGAGAAGGAGAATTCATCATCGCTAATTTCATCTCTTCATTAAAGTAAGTATTAACCTCACTTAACTTTTTTACCTGATTAATAATTGATCTTGTATAAGCATCAAGTTCCTCATCTTCTTCAATGATATCGTCAAAGACTTCGTACTTAACTTTTATAAGTGGCGACTCTTCAATATATTGAGAAACTCTATATCTCTTAATACCATGTACTAAAATATTAACAGAGCCATCTGGCAATTTAAGCCTTTTTACAACCTTACAAAGAACACCAACTTTATAAATGTCACCAGTTTTAATCTCTCTATTTTCAAGATCAATTTGCTCGTCTGGATCAATTTCTCCATCTTCATTTTTAAGATCATTCTTCACGAGGTTAAGAGCTAGATAACCACTCTTAATGAGACTCTCATCAAGATCTGGTGTGAATTTATCCTCTGTAAGAATAATAGGTGCAATCATTCCCGGAAAAATCGGGCTATTCATAATTGGTATTACAACCACTTCGTTAGGTAATTGAGCATCATCTACAGCATCAGTAACTTGAACACTGTATTCTCCTGCCATTTCATTCATTTTGTGATCCTTTTAACCCTTAATATCGATAACTAGTCGACCAGGCTTATCTAAATAAAACACATCAATAGAAGACTCATTTTTCAGACGAATCTCTGTCGATAATGAGTCATCTCCAACTGGATAAAAATCGATCTTATCAACAAACTTTGAATTTCCAAATGAACCAATTGAACTTCCTAGTTTTGCATCAAAGAAGTCGATGTAAATTTTTTTCATATCATCAGAAAAATAACCATAAACTTTTGGGGCTTTTGAAGCTGAAAAGTCAAAAACAATTCTTTCGTATCCTCTTGCTGCAACAAAGCTGTGTCTTACGGCCTTTAATGTAGATTCAATTTTACTTGAAGTGCTATAAAAAATACCTTTTTTAAAATATACAGACCTTTTCTTTCCTACGACTTTTCTTATTCTCTCTGACATTAGATCTTGTGAAAAAGTAGAGGACGCTGTTATGGCAAAAACACAAAAGATCAAAAGCTTGAGTTGATTTATCATTTATCATTTCCTTCCATGGTTTATAACCTTAATATTATTACAAAAAATATCAAGAATATAAGGATAATTCTAATAAACCTAACTCTGTTTATCCAGAAGAAACTGGATAAAGAAGCATAACTTCTAGCTCACAATTTTAAACTTTTTTAAGACTTTCTAGAACGAATATGAAAAGCACCGATTGCCCCTATGGCAAGGACGTACCAAAGAATATGTATATTAGATGAGTTTGAAGCCTTTTCTTGATCTGAAATAGAAGCCGGGCTTCTATTGCCTCCACTCGTGCGGCTTTTGAAGATATACTTGTCGCTTTGAATTTCTTGAAGATAAGAACCATATGCAATCTTCACCCACACATCAAACTGATCAACTTTAGTTACACCAATATCTGAGTCATTAGGAAACGCTTGTGACACAACAAACTTTTCAGCTCCTTTACGTTCAACAGCGTACACGCCGAGCATCCCCTCTGCGACCTTAAAACCATTTGCGTCATCTTTAACAATCACGACATAATCTTTACCCACAGAAAAAGTAGGGGCGATATTGTTTTGGAACTTCACTCCATTCCACACACCACCGTCGTAGTAGACCTTAAAGAGCTTTCTATTAATAACTGAGCGCTCTTCAATACCTACAACTTTTTTGATTTTAAAACTGGCTTCTGTGATGACCGCACCATCTTTTGTTTTCTTTATGTTATTTCCTAAGAAAGTTCCAAAAATAACCCCACTTGCTCTCTTTAACTGACGGTCAAATGTGATTGGCTTTAAAGTAGAGCCAAGTATTTGAAATGATATAAAAATATTTAAGAGTATGACCAAGTGTTTCACTCAGTCTTTATCGGCTCACCCTTCAAATAACTTTAGTATTTAAGTCAACTAAATCTCAATTTGGTGAAAGTCTTTAAAAATTGGATGGTTATCAATCAATAGAATCGTATTTCCCTTACTTGTTAGTTCGGCCAAGAAAATAAGAATTTTGTTAAGTTCAACAACTGATAGCCCATAAGAAATATTTGAAAAAATCAAAAGTGAATTATCTATCTTTTTTAAAAGAGAATTCAAAAACTTAATTCTAAGTCTTTCTCCACCAGATAGTGATGGAAGTGATCGGTCGAGAGTGAGATAGTCCAAATTTAATATTTTCAAATATTCAAGGATACGATTAACCTTTGCAGTTCTTGGAATGTGTTCAAATAATTCTGAAACCGGAGTGTTATAGGCCTCATGAACTGTATATTTTCCATCTGAAATATTTGCAAAAAATTTATTCAACTTCTTTCCGTCACATTCTTCACAAGTGAGATTAATATCTTCCATGAATTGCATATCAACCTGTACTCTTCCTTTCCCTTCACAGACTTTACACTTACCAAGATCCGAGTTCGGAGAGAAGTGTCCTTTTTCTAGTCCCATATTTTTTGAAACAGGAAGTGCTGCGAAATATTTTCTCACCTCAGGCGTCAATCCAAGCATCGTTCCAACGGTCGATCTTCCAGAGGCACGGTCAACCTTCATCGTATAGACAATAATATCTTCAAACTCTTTTAGATTTGTAACCTTTGCTACACTATAATCGATATCAAAGTTCTTCTTTTCAGCGTAGAGTTTCTCACTCAAAAAACTTGCAATAACATCATTAACAACTTTCTTTGTATGCGATTCTCTTTGTCCATGAATGACACTAATCGAATCAAGTGGAAACTTAAACTCCTTTAAAACAGTATCTTCAAACTGAATTGTTGAAAGTTTTAAAAACTTCTTCTTACCTCCACTATCGATGTCAGGTTTATGAGCCTTCTTTGTTCTTTTCTTTTTGTAATCACCTTCATAAATTAACTCACCACCAAGGTGACCGGCGCCAGGACCCATCTCAAAAATCACATCAGAATTCTTCTTAAGTTCTTCAGCATGATCAACAATAACAACAGTATTTTGAGGAGTTAATTTTTTTAGATATTTAACAAGAACCTTTTGCTCTTTAACATCAAGCCCTAGACTAGGCTCATCAAGAACAAAGAGTGAGCCACTACTTTCATATGAAAAATATCTTGCAAGCAATGACTTCTGATATTCATTAGTTTCAAGAGACTTTAGTTTTGTATTTAAAGGGTAATTTCCAAGACCTAATTCTATGGCAATCTGTAACTTTTTCAAGATTCCCTTTAGTCGAAAGTTCTTCTTACTTATGAGAGAAAGTTCAGCATAGGCCTGATCTGCAGTCATTAAAAATAAGTCAGAAAGCGCCAACTCAGAATCTAGATGAATATGTGAACGTGCACTATAGCTAAGTCTTGTTCCTTCACATTCTGAACAATTTCTCTCGACCTGAAGACCTCTTAAATAGATCCTTACACTTCTTTTATATCTTTTCTCCTCAAGGTACGCCAAGAGAGTGTAAACTCCAGGAAACTCACCGACTCCATCCATCAGTAAAGGGAAAACATCATCTCTTACTTCTTCGTATGGAGCATCAATGGAAATTTTTCTTCTTTTTAACTCACGAATAAAAATAGATTCATAATAATTAAATTTACTATAAGAAAGAACTGTAATCGCTCCTTCTCCAATTGAATATTGAGGGTACTTAACAAGCTTTGATTCTGCATAATCTAGAGTCGTCCCATATCCCTTACACTTCGGACATGCACCAACACCATTAAAAGGTAAAAGCTCATCCAAAGAGCGGGCACTTCTAGTCTCATCTTCCTCACAAGATCGACATACCTTAGCATTTGAAATCGTAAAAAACTTCTGTTTCTTACTAATTGAAAAATATACTAAAAGAGAAACTTTCTGCTCTTTAATAAATGAATATTCTTCAATTTTCTTCTTTAAGTTTTTTAACCCCTTCTTCTTAACTCTTATAATTTCATAAAAATTATCTTCTTCATCAAACGAATGAATTTCCTCTTCATAATTCATTGAGCGGCTTGGGAGAATCATCACATTTTCCTGATAAAAACCCTTTTCAATCATCAAATGAATAATCTCATTATCATCCTCAGACTCTTTTGAAAGGGCCAATGATAAAGCATCAATAGGGTTTTCAAAGTCTTCATGATGAATCAGACACTTATTAGTCTCCATATCAAAGAATAATTTTGCGATGTCAGTCGTTAGCTCAAGCTGATCCATGAGATTTAAGCGAGAACCTACAATCGGATTGTTTTGAGCNAGTGTCCAAACAGGTAAAACAGGCTCTATAGAATCCACCTCCGCACTTTGAGGTATTTTATCAAAGAAGGTCACATCAGANGGTAGCGAATTTAAAAATCGTCTCTTAGACTCATTAGCAAGTGTATGAAANACAACNGAAGACTTCCCNGAACCAGAAGGACCAGNAAANCAAGAAATCTTACCCATTGGAATCTTCAGTGATACATTCTTCAGATTATTAGTATTACAATTTTTGATTTCAATAAAACTCATATAAGAAGCCAGTTATAATTTTGCAAAATGAAGCTCTCTCGAACATGAAACACAATATAACTTTTCATATATTATTAAAACTAGATATAGCATCTGCAAAGAAATTATAAATCCAGAAAAAAAAAGGCCCGCAAAACTTGCGGGCCCTCTTTATAAGCAATAATGTGATAAATATTAACGCTTTGAGAATTGGTATCTTGCTCTCGCACCTTTCATACCAGGCTTTTGTCTTTCGACTTTTCTTGGGTCTCTTGTTAAGAAACCTGCTGCCTTTAACTCACCTCTAAGAGATGGATCAATTTTAAGAAGTGCTCTTGCAATTCCAAGTCTAGCTGCACCAGCTTGACCAGTAGTTCCACCACCACATACGTTGATCTTGATATCATATTGATCAGCAACCTTTAAAAGATTTAATGGTTGATTAACAACGTATCTGTCTGTTCCCTTTGGGAAATATTCCTTGATGTCTCTATTGTTTACAGTACATTTACCAGCTCCAGAAGCCATGTAAACTCTAGCAACAGAAGACTTTCTTCTACCTACTGCGTTTGCGTCCCAAGTTTTACCTTTAGTAGCCATCTTTAACCTCTTTTACTTAGTATTTGTATTCTACAGGGTTTTGAGCTTCGTGAGCGTGAGCTTCACCAGCAAAAACCTTAAGTTTAGTTAATTGCTTTCTACCAAGAGAGTTCTTAGGTAGCATACCCTTAACTGCGTTCATAATAACTAGTTCTGGTCTTCTTTCAAGCTGCTCTCTCGCAGTTCTTTCTTTTAGACCACCAACATATCCTGTGTGCTTGTAGTAGATTTTCTGGTCTAATTTTCTTCCAGTAAATCTAACTTTCTCAGCGTTAATAACAACCACGAAATCTCCTGAATCAGTATGAGGAGTATACTTCGGGTTATTTTTTCCTCTTAAAACGTTAGCAATCTCAGTAGCTAACCTTCCCACAACCTTGTCTGTCGCATCGATAAGGTGCCATTTCTTATCAGCGTCAGTTGGTTTAAGAACAAATGATTTTTCAGTAAACATAAGCCAACCTTTAAAAATTTATGGACATACAAAGTCCAGTTCAAGTTCAACAATAATAACATCTTGAATCAAATCGTTGTTGCTCCAGTGGGATGGAGAAGCAAACAATGCTGATTACAAAAGACAGATAGCGTGTTTTTTATAATATTTTTGGGCCCTTAGTCAAGACAATAATGTATATATGAAATTAAAATTGACCAATTGTGACATGGACTCTACCAAAGGACTCTCTTTGCCCATTAACTCTGTAACGTCTTGTTTTTGCACCAAGGTCAAAATCTAGTGAACCCACTGGGGTCAACAGCTTAAATGACAGACCCACAGAGCCTCTCAAGTCTAGTGGTTTAAAAGTATCAACAAAAACTCTTCCTGCGTCATAAAAAAGTGCAATTGCTGCAGTGTCACCAAAATAGTATCTTGGTTCAATTTTAATGTTTACTAAATAATTCTTGTCTCTAACTAAAATGTCCGCAACATCTCTAGAGTCAGGTAACCTATTGGCCTCTTGATCGTCAAAACCTCTTAAGAAGTCACTTCCAATCAATCTAAATACTTTTAGCTGAGGTATGATACCACTTGTTACTCTATTGCCACTTGAATCTATAACTGTATCTGTTGCAAAGTTTTCAGCGTAGCCTAAGGTTAATGAAGTCGCCAAAACGATAGATCCGACAGGCTGATAGAAAAAGCTCTTTAAAACAGCTCTTGTATAGTTAACCGTCAGCTGTTCTTCTTCTTGTGACAAGAAAAAAGGGTTTGCAAACTCCCAAGATAGGTTGAACCAAGCTCCATCCCTAGGTGCCTTGGCGTTATCTCTTAAATCCAGCGTAAAAGAAGGTGTGATAGCACCAATGATGTATCTCTCCTCATCTTTTTCATCTGTTGCATCGTACTGTCTGATATCATCAAATTCATACTTTAAAGAGAAGTTTAAATTATTAGTAATATTTTTTGATAACGTCGGTGAGACACTAAATATATCAGCATCAAATTTTCTAAACCTTCTTCTCTCACCTCTAAAAACTAATCTAAATTCTGTATCTGTTCCAAAAACATAAGGCTCTACAAATTGTAACTCCGTCAAGGCCTCTAAACGTCTTTTCTCTTCTCTTCTTCTTTCTTCATCAAAAAAGGAATAACTTGTTCTTAAGTTGGTTCTGGCCCTTAGAAGAATACTTCTATTGAGACCATCAATATTATTCCAACCTAAAGATAGACCTAACTTATATCCAAGGTCTGTCCTAAAACCAGGAGTTAACTCTCCACGCCCAAATTGAAGTTCCTTCACTTTAATAACAAAATTTAGAAGTGCTTTATTGCTTCCTATCATCTTTCCGACACGTGGGGATATCGACACTCTTGAGAAAAGCCCGAGAGATCTCAGTCTATCGACGTAACTATTAATTTTTTGTGGGTTTACAATATCTAGAAATCTTAACGGAAGCTCCCTTAGAACGACCTCATTTTTAGTCACAATATTGCCTGAAACAATAACTTCACCCATGAACATCTTAAAACCTGGATTAATAGATATTTGAATCTTTGCTTCATTTGTTATTTTATCGAGCTTCACCATTTCTCTGGTGTTACCCTGAGTATACTCTGCAAAGTAATAGCCTTGGTTTCTGATATACTCGAGTAAGTTTGCAAGGTCTTTATCGAGAAGGGTGACATCAAGTGATTTACCTTTTTTATTAGACATTATTTTCTTCAATTCAGAAAATTCAATATCAAAAGGAATTCCTTTAAAAGAGATATCTCCTACGACAAAGCTCTGCCCTTCAGTTAATTGATAGGTTATATAAGCTTCATCACCATCACCAGAAAATGAAACAACCGGTTTAACAATATTAGAAAATACATAACCTCTCTTAACGTAAAACTCATTGAGCTTATCTTGAAAACTATCGAGATAAATCAAATCTAAGTAGCCTCTATCGACGAGAACACTTGCATCTTCATAAAACAACTTTGTTAATTCTTCATTTGATTTTTGAAAATTCCCCTGAAATTTAATATCTGCGAGCCTTACTCTTTGTCCTTCTTTAATATCGATAAAAAAGAAATTGTATTCTCCAAGCTTATCCTTATTGATCTCTTCCCTAATTTGAAAAGAGGAGTTGAAGACACCTTTATTTTTATAGATGTCATTTAACACTCTAACGATCATTGTTCTATTTACAGGGGTCGTGACGGAACGAATTTCTTTTTGAAGTTTTTGCTTTAACTCTGAATGAGTTACAAAAGAGGGTTCACCTGTAATATAAAAAGCAACCCTCTTTCCCTTTTTTATGTTAATAGTTAATTCTTCACCATCTTCTTTCTTCAGTATATCTTCAGTAACTACAACACTCCAAAATCCTTTTGAAACAAAATAGTCATTAACAAGAGATAACCTTTGCTTTAAATCATTTTTTGAATAGCGCTGATTATAAATATCATTGTAAATTCTAGCTAAATCCTTTTCTTCAGTATTATTTACACCAAGAAAGTTTATCTTTTTAAGTCTTCCTTGACTTTTATTGGATACATCAATTCTTATCTCGATATCGTTCTGTGAGTTTTCAAATATATTTAATGATACATTTCCACCAACTAAAGTTTCTGCCTGTGTCTTTAATGACTCAAACTCTTTCCCTACTTTATCCTCATTGAAAATATCACCGCCCCTAACATTAAACTCCTCTTCGATTTTACCTGTTATAGATTCATTTTCATGAGTAAATGAGACTTGTGAAATTCTCTTTTTCAAGCTCACTTCAATATAGTAATTATCGTCTTTCATCGTATATACAAATGATTTTATCACTGGGTTTTCGAGCTCAAAGCTGATCGTATTCTCTATTTCTCCAGGACTAACACTTAGAAGTTTTCTTTTTAAGTCTTCACTATAGTCAGCACACAGAGATGTATTTTCACAAAATACAAAAACCTCAGTCTTTGCAAAAGCAAATGAACTTATAAATATGAATATTATTATTCTTAAAACGACCATTTATACCTTACATCAGCTCCCGCTGAGTTTTGCTCTCCTTCTCTTTCAGCATCAGACTCATTTGTATTTTCGATAACCCCTTGTATTGACCAATTATTATTAAGATTGAAGTCGAGATTCATTTCTTGCCTCTGTGCTGCATTTCCTCCAAACCTATTTGAAAAACTGAAATCAATATCTTCAGTGATCTTTTTTTGAATTTTCAATTTTGTTGCTGACTGTAACCTACTTTGTTGTGCAGACCTAGACGCTTGAATTGGGCTATCATCAGACTCTGTAAATTCTGGTAAAACCGAAAGCTTTAACCCCAGAGTTGAGTCTAAGCCTTCATTAATTTTTAATTGATCAACTAGCATTGTTCCAAGGCTTAACGTTGCTAATGAGGCTTGCTGACTCGGATCTATATTTCGAGAGAGGTCTTGAGTGTACCCAAGTACAAGTAAAGAAAAGATATCATCCTGACTTAGAGCAGGAGTGGACTCCAGATTAATTTTTAAATCATCTGTACCACCAAATACCTTCATCCTAACTTTATAATCAATGACTGTTGCAGTACTTTCAAAGTTTAGAACTACGCTATCTGATGAAGTACCATCACTAAGAATAATACGACCATTTTTTATAACAAATTCATTACCTTTAAACTTAAACTTACTTATATCAGGTACGACAGTAATTTCACCATCAAGAATCGGCGAGTTTATTGTTCCTAAAATTTTGAAATCAGTATTTAATAACATATCAGCTAGTCTGTTTTTTAACTGGATACTTTTTGTCGATTTCACTTCTATATCTGTTTTAATAAAGTCTGATTCACCATCAAAATCATTTTTTATATATTTTGTTACAGCTTGAAGATATTTTGACTTAGATTGAAAGCTTGTTAAGTTAGATTCAACAGAACCTCCATCAATCCCAAGCTGACCTTTTAAGAGATATGGAAGACGTTTTCCAGACAGGCTTAATGAAGAATCAACAAAAAGCTTCGTGTTCTCAATTGGTTTAAGTACAACATCTTTAGCTGTTAATGAAAAGTCTAATACGGGAAAACCAAATCTTAATTTAGCATATCCTTCGCCTTTGATATTACCGCCTTCAAAGTCAACCTCAACGGCCTTAAAAGTCCACAAGTCGTTTTTAAATACAGATTCAAAACTACCATTCGTAAAAGCTCCAAGCTCATCGTTAACCTTAAACTTTATATCACGACCATTGATTTCATGATAATTGTTTAAATTATCTAAGTCCCCAGAGAGGATTCCACGCCCATATATTTCACCGCCAACCTGCTTTACGACATCTGTAAATAATCCTGTATACAAGAGATCAACAACAAAATTCTGTTCCACCTTATAGCCATCAGTACGATTTCCACTCCCCTTAAGCTGATAGCTTCCACCAGTACCTCTAACTAAAAGACTCATATCTTCTATATTGGAATTTCTTACAATTATTCGTCCTTCATCCTGCAATGCAATCTGCTTATCAAAATACTTTAAGTAAAAGCGATTAAAATTTACAATTAGGTCAAAATCCTTCGGATTATCTAAACGAAAAGAAAATCTACCATCAGCTTTTAGGTCCCCCTCCAAAGATGTATTAAATTCATTACGAGTTGAAATCATCCCAAAGATGGTCTTTAAATCACTTATAAATGCACTTGCATTCACATATGACGCTTCATTAGATCTTTCACCTACATATATCTCCGACTTTACTTGAAGACGATCTCCCAGTAATGATGAATCAACCCTCCACTTTTCATCGCTCAAGCTCGCTCTAAGTACACTAGGACGTATTTTCTTTTTACCTATCGATGACCTTAAGAGCACAAGCCTTCCATCAGCTATTGGCTTCCCGTTAATAAGTTCGTAGTCAAAATTACCATTTAAAACACCACTGTAATTCAATCCTAAATTCCTAAAGGCATCA
>NZAF01000004.1 GCA_002686115.1 Halobacteriovorax sp.
CTTCGAGATGATTTTTGAGGAACTTTATCAAGTACAGAAAATAATCTTTTAAGATCATGAACTTTATTAATAGGCATAAGTTCACTTCTCTTATCATCACGAACAGCGTGTAAGGAGACAGCAATATTAACATCGGGAAATTCTTCCCATCTCTCTATTTGTGGAACTAGGCCAGAGGTCGAAATTGTTACCTTTTGCTTTGAAAGGGCCAGACCATCTTGATGAAGGAAGATTTCACATGCATCTTTAACATTTTTAAAGTTATGAAGTGGTTCACCTTGGCCCATGAAGACGATATTTGAAACTCTATTTTGATTTCCAAGATCTTTTATCACGGCGAGTAATTGACCTACAATTTCATGGGTTTTCAAGTTTCTACTTAATCCCATCGTACCGGTGTGACAAAAAGTACACCCAATGGCACAGCCAACTTGTGATGAAATACAAAGAGTATTTCTATCTTCACTTGGAATAAAGACGGTTTCAACACTCAGTCCATCTTTAAAAGCAATAAGATACTTCTTCGTGCCATCTTTAGAAACTCCACTCCATACAATACGAGGTAGCTCAAATATAAAGTGCTTTTTTAAAGTCTCAATATTGTTCTTTGAAATATTGTCCCATTCGTTAATATCAAATTGGCCCAGGCGATAAAAGTTCTTATTTATCTTCTTTATGAGCTCAAGATTTAGCTCATGATCATTGAAGTATGCTTCAAGCTTTAATGGTGAGTAATCATAGATCATCTGCATGGGCAGAAGCTATCTTTAAAAAGATATCAGGTCAACAGTTTGCTTAGAAATTACTGATTCTAGAAGCAAGCTCTGGGAAATCAATAAATGGGTTTCTATTACCTTGGATCAGATAGATTTCTTGATTTCTCTTCATCTCAGCTTCATCTACTGGATCAAGCTCATGCCACTTCTTAAGAGTTCTTTCTACAGAACTCGAAATATCCATATTATAGCGAACTGAAAAGTAGAACATTGCTCTAGCGACATTACCTTTGTGTGAAGTCGGTGGTTCAAATTTTCCGTTTTCGTATTTAGAACCCTCACAATTTCTATAGATTCCCCTAGAAGTTTTCACTTCTCCAAAAGCATGAGAGCTTCTTTTTGAGTTTGCCCTAGAGTTTGTTGGGTAAAGGTGATGAAGGTCACTTTTTTGGTATCTAGCATGGTGATTAAACTGACTTTGAGGCCATGTATGCTCACAGTTTACAACATTGTGATTGGGAACTTGGTTTGGTCCAACTCTACCAACCTTGCCGTCTGAATAGTAATCAATTTCACAATAAACGTCTTTTACAAAGTATTCACCAGTATTATCTCTTTCTAGGTGTATTCTTCCAAAGAGATATTTCTTAGCTTCTTTATAACTTAACTTTCTTTGAGAATAGCATTCTCCTTTATTAGTGCAGCCATACTCATCATGTGAACCTCTGATTCTTGTATGTCTTCTAGTAAGAACATCGTGAATAGAAGTCTTTAGGGGCTCATTAGAGATTCCATTTTCAATGTCACTAATAAACTCGAGAGGGTAGTAAGAATGATTAATAGATAAGACACTTAGCTTAAGAATTGCTAGTAATAATAATTTTTTCAAACTTAACTCCCTGTAAATTTCCTCGTAAATGATACATAATATCTACAGCAATGCTAATAAAAAATTACTAAATAAATCTTCTAAGACTGTTAGCAAATTTCTAAATAATGTAAGAAAAGAAGCCATAATAAAAAAAACCTTTCATTATGAAAGGTTTTTTTATTTATTTATGAATTTTTTAAAGTTTTTTAGAAGTTTGAAACTTGGTCTACAAGTTCTGGCATATCGATAAAAGGATTTCTATTTTTTTGAACAACGTAAATCATTTGGTTTCTTTCAATCTCTTCATTATCAACAGGGTCAACCTCATGCCACTTTCTAAGTGTTTCTTCTAGAGAATGATGAATTGGCAGTTGGTATCTAACAGAGAAGTAAAAAAGAGCTCTTGCAACATTACCTTTATGCTCTCTTGGTGGTTCAAAATTTCCACCATGACCTTCAGTATAAGAAGCTGTACAGTCATCACTAACAACTGTTCCATTTACTTCATCAAAATTATAATTTCCTCTAACTGAGTTAGCGTGGCTATCAGTTGGGTAGAGGTGGTGAAGGTCAGACTTCTGTAATCCCTTAGGGAAGCTTCTTGAGAATTTACTTTGAGGCCAAGTATGTTCACAGTTTATAACGTTGTGACTTGGGATTCTTCCCGGTCCAATTCTTGATTTGTTAGACCTAATGACTTTGTTACAATATACGTCTTTAACGTAATAGCCTTTATTATCTTCTTGTAGGTGGAGAGTTCCAAAAAGAACTTTTCTAGCACCTTTATATCCAAGAGAAAGTTGGTTATAGCATTTTCCTAGGCTTGGTTTACAGCCAAGAATATCTCTTTCACCTCTAATTCTTGTATGGCTTTGATTAAGGATTTGGAATAAGTCTTCTTTAATGTCACTTAAACCTTTGTCTTTGACGATTTTAATAAATGTACTTGGATAATAGTGATGTGGATTCCCAGCAAATACCGTTGTTGATAGTAGTGCAAGCGCGATTAAAACTCTGTTCATACTCTCTTCCCCTTAAAATCTGAGGTGATACTATAAAAAAATATTAACTTTGCTAATACAAAACTTAAGTCTGAACTAATAAAAATGGTGTTTTTTAATAATAACAAGTGTTTAGGGTATGAAAGTGAAGATGTTATTTAGCCTTTGCCAAAAGGGTTTCTTGGCCATATAACTTTGTCACCTTTTTTAAACACACACAAACACATACTTAATGAGGGTGAGGACAAGATGACAAAGTTATTTCTAAGTTTTTTATTATTAGTATCATTTAATTCTTTTGCCATTGATCAGTGCATTTCTAAATTAACAAATAATTATTCTATTGATAGCAGATCATTCAAAGTCGATACAGATATGATTGATTTTCACTCTCACGAAAATGACTATATTGCTCAAAGCATAGAGCTTATAAGAGCGGTATTGAACTTAAGTGGTTGTGACGGTGATAGGGATGTTAATTTTGGTCATGGGCCAAATGGTAGAACTAAGCATTCATGTGAAGATCTTGTAAGTGGAAGAGCGGTTTCAAGTGCATGTTATATCGAAACGAATATTGGATTCTTCTTTATTACAAGAGACCTTCAGACAAGCGCTTTTGTTATTTATAATCGTTGGGATTAGTAATCTTTTTTCGATTTCCAAAGACTTTTTAATCTTTCTTTAATCTTTGCCTCAACTCCAACTTCTTTTGGGAAGTAGAATTGTGGCGAGTAATCTGGTGAATACGGCTGATCGACAAACGCTCCGGGATGGGGATGTGGATATTCATATTTCACTGAATGATTTCTGTCTGGAAAATTCTTTAAATGCTCTGGAACCTCGCATGTCTTATTCGAGCGAACAAACTCAAGAGCTTCATTTATGGCCATATAAGCTGCATTTGATTTAACTGTGCTTGCTAAGTATGTCGTGACTTGAGAAAGAGTGATTCTTGCCTCTGGCATACCAATGTTTGAGACTACATTTAAGGCACTATTTGCCAAAGTTAAGGCATTGATATCTGCATTTCCAATATCCTCAGAAGCCAAGATGACGAGTCTTCTTGCGATGAAAACAGGATCTTCTCCGCCATCTAACATCACGGCAAGCCATAATAGCGCAGAGTCCGGATCCGATCCTCTAATGCTTTTGATAAAAGCTGAGATGACATCGTAATGGCGATCTTTATCGCTGTCGTAATTGCGGGCATTTTCTAAAAGGCTTTCCTTGAAATTAGAAAAGCTATAGTGATTTTTACTTTTTAAATTTTTTAAAAGCTCGAGACCATTAAGGCACTTCCTAGCATCTCCTCCGCATAGGTCAATAATGATACTTTTCTCTTCATTACTGATATCTATATCGATCTTTTTAATGGCCTGATCAATGATATGATTTAAGGACTCATCATTAAATGACTTAAGTTCAACAAGATGAAGTCGAGAGAGAAGGGCACGGTTAACTGATGCACGTGGATTTTCCGTTGTCGCGCCAATTAGGATAAAGTCTCCATTTTCCACATAGGGCAAAAGAGCATCTTGTTGTGCCTTATTAAAACGGTGAATTTCATCAATAAATAAAATAGCCTCTCTTTGGTAGAGACTTTTCTCTTCCTTGATCTCAGCAATAACTTTTCTAAGTTCTGGAACGCCTGACAAAACTGCACTAAATTCATAAAACTTATGATTTTCTCTTTTAGAGAGGACTTTAGCCAGAGTCGTTTTTCCGCTACCAGGAGGTCCGAAAACGATAAAACTTAAAAGATTTTGATTACTTAGAAAAGGATATCTCTTAATCAGCCTATCAAAGCCAACATATTGATCTTGTTCAGCAGGTCTCATTTGACTAGCTAGAGGGCCTTTGGCCTTTTTGTCACTTTCATGATGACTTCCAAAAAGAGAGTCTTGTTGTTGATGATTTTTTCCCATTTTTTGACTTAAATACCTTATAATAGTTGACACGGAATCGAGCTTATAATAACTTATCCGAATCTTATAGGCCATGGTTTGATGAATGCGAATTAGCGCAATTCCCGTGATATGCGCCTATAAGACGTTTTCTTTGAAAACGATCCCCAAAGTGGGATATCTTGTACCAGAAAGGAGGTGAATTAGTATGGCAAAGGATTACTCAATCAAGATTGATATCGACGAGAGATTACCTGCGGAAAGAGCGCTTAAGAAATTTAAAAGATTTTGCGAGGCTTACGGCGTAATCAGAGAGTATCGTAAAAGACAAGAATACAAGAAACCTTCTATCAAGAACAAAGAGAAATTAGCAGCTGCTGCTAAGAGAAGAAAGAAGACTTCTATCAAGTACAATAGAGGTTCTAAGTTCTAGTATTTTTAGATTTTAAAATCTTTCAAATATTAAGCCACTCTAAATGAGTGGCTTTTTTTTCCTCTATAATTTTTTGCAGCATCGCACTATAATGCTCTTATGAAAATTATGAACAAAAAGCATTTGTTTAAGGTTCTTCTCTTTCACGCTATTGGCTTCTTAGCTATCACTTCATTTATTCTCGCACTTACAGTAATCTCACATGATAAAAAGGAAGTGCTTGCTGTGATTGTTAATCCAGCTCTCTTTGATAAAAGTATCTATCAAGTTTCAATGGTTGTTGCTCTCATATGTTTTTCTTTAACGACAATATCACTATGCTTATCGATTATTAGAATTCTTGGAAATGACTATATTCTTCTTTACGAAGACTTTGTTGAAGGCCCTACTGAAAGTGGAGAGAGAATTGTTCTCTCTAAAGCACAGTTAAAACATATTGGTCTTAATTTACTAGGACAGTTTTCTCTTCAGTCTGGAGAAGGGGTTATCGTACTTCCTGGAAATGCAGACTTATCTTTAGAAAGAGAACTTAAGAATAAAATAGAGAACTTCTTTAATGCAAAATCGCAAAAGAATTATTAAAAAATTAATTTTAAAATTGAGTTCCATCGATTGTGCATAATTTTAACCAGATTGGCATTTTTCTTAGATATATCGACATCACCTTTTTCAATATTTACATGAAATGTATTCCACGCAAGATTGAGCTTACCAAGAGAAGCTTTAAACCATTCTGGAGAAAATGACTTGAGCATATTCTCTTCAACTGGGATGATAAAGTTATAAAGTAGGGCTTCAAAATGTGGTCTTGCATCTTTTGCTATTAGCTCTGTTATCGACAAGTTTGTTAATGTGTAAATTTTAGTAAGCTTTAAAGGTATCTTTCGATTTTTTTGAAATGAACTCTGATAACTTGTATTTGAGATGAGTCTATTTGTTTCAAGATGAGAGATGATTTCATAAATAATGATTTCAATCTTATCGAGATAACCTGAAAAATTAATATAATTATTATAATTGTAATGTTTTACTTTTAAATCTGAAATTAAATCATTTCTTAAATCAAAAATGAGTTGATTACTTTTATACAGGTCTCTAATTAAAACATTCAAACCAGTTTTGCATAAATCCTGATTAGCTGTGCCTTTCTTGTTAAAGCATGAGTCTTCATATTCTAAGTAAGCTTCTCTTAAATTACTAATAGCATTTCTAAGTTTTAGCACAATATCTGACTCATAAGAAATTTTCTTAGATAAATAAAAGTATTCAGTCTTTATGTTTTTGAGTTGCGGTTTTATATATCGACGATAGCGTTGCTCTGAAATATTTAACTTATCGGAGTCAAACTTAAAGTACTGATATTCTCCAAAAGAGGAGTGATGAAATAGAGTAAATATACAAATGAAGAATAGGGATCTCACTCCTATATCATCGTTCTAATAGGGCTCAGATGTCAAAAAAATTATCTTTGGATATTATGCAGCTAGAGGGATTCTATGAGTAGATCTGATTTCCATAAATGAAGGTGCTTTTTTTAGACTGCTGAAGCTTCTAAGCCAGCTCTCTTGCTCATCATTAAGATTAACATTAACACTCTTCATAGCATTTTTATTATGAACAAAACGCTTTTTAAAAAGATTTATTGGAGCAGAATCAAGGTGGAAGTTAATATCTTTTTCAATATTAAGTTTTCCGCTAAAAATAGCAGCAAGACAGATAAATGTACCAGCGTCTGTTGCTTCAATATCGATCTGATCGTGCTTTAATTCGTTGATAATTTTTGTGAGTTGTTTTGCTGATTTTACTAGGTATTCTTCATCAATTTTTTGGTAATTCTTAATAATCTGTCTATGTGTCTGTGAGAGTTCGTGTTTTTCTTCTTGGCAAAGTTTGAGATTTTCAAAGTTGCACATCATCACTTCTTCTAAATCATAATTAGTGAAGTCAAAATCGAATTTTAATGCTCGAAGTAGCTTCTTCTTTGACTTAATTTTTACTTTTCCTTTAAAAATCTCTTGGCAGTTCATGTTAAAAACCTTTGTGAAACATTTGTAAAAATTGTATCGGCAACGACACATAAATTTTAAAGCTCTTAGTGACAAAAAAGATAAGGAATTTAGAATAAGAACATTGAAATATATAAATTCAACCACTTAGGTTTGAGCTCTAGGTGTCTAATCTGTCGTTAGGTTATGGGTAAACTGACTAGGTTTAGAGGCTTACTTAGAAAACTAGTCCTTTATAGAGTATCTACCGCCCCCAGAAAAGAAAAGTCCAAGGTAGACAACAGCATAAAGAAGAGCTTTTTCTTTTCTCATCCATGGGTCTTGGCCATGAACAACGAATGCGGCAACGATCATAGTGAAGAATAGAGCAAGGGCGGCCCACCTTGTTTTAATACCAACAATGATTGCTGCTGAACAAAAGACCTCTGTAAAAACAGTGGCACTGAGTGATAGTGGAGAAGAGATCCCTAGTGGATCAGGAAAAGTATTAAGCTTTGAAGAGAAGTTGATCAATTTGCTCCAGCCATGAGGGAAAATCATAAGAACACTTGTAAGAACTCTGATGACTAATATTCCAAGGTCGCTAGAAGTTTTCATGATAAATCCTTTTAGTAGTACTTCTTTAATACATACATTCAACATCTCATTATATTTACATTTTTTACATTGGAATGTTAAAATTAGCTATACAATAAGACAAATCTTAACAAAAAATTGACCATGATGGTCTGAAATAGAAAATGGAATTTATATGAAAAATCTCTTTTTAAAGTCGCTACTTTCAATTTTATTTATTCATCAAGTATCAGCAGTTATTCTCTTTAGTGAATCGCATGTAGGTATAGATTTTGATGATGTAGCTTTTGATTTTGAGATTCATGATATTAGAAAGCAGGACAAGAAACTGCTTACACTTAATTCAAAAGTAAATAAGGGTAATTCATTTGAGCTTGCAAATCTAGATGGTGTGACGACTCAAGAGCAGTTAATAAAAGAGTGTGAGTCATTGAAAGCTGAATTTGATAATGCTGAAATGAAAAATGGCGATGGTTTTTGTCAGCTTGTAGGCTCTACTAAAGAAGGTAGAAGAACTGTTAGATTTGTCATGAATAAAGAAAAGAAAAAAGTATATATCCTTAATGGAAAATCTAAAGATAAGGACTCTTTAAAAAGTGAATTTGATACACTTGTATCTGACTTACAAACTTTTTAAGTCATGTCTCCAGACTTCTTAAATAAGATAAAAAAGTATTATGATCACGGTGACCCAAGTCATGATTGGAGTCATGTCTTAAGAGTATCTAAATTATGTACTAATTTTGCACAGGAATTAGACGCTGACTTAGGTTTGCTTATGCCCGCAGCCTTTTTACATGATATCGTAAATATCCCAAAAAATAGTGCGAAAAGACATTTGGCATCAGAGTTTGCAGCAAATAAGTCAAAAGAGCTACTAGAGGGCGAAGGGTATTCTGATCTGGAGACACAGAAAATCTCTAGAATCGTACTAGAGCATTCATATAGTGCTAATATTACACCAACTTCCTTAGAGTCCGCGATTTTGCAAGATGCTGATAAGTTGGATGGAATGGGGGCAATTGGGGTGATGAGATGGGCCACTGTTGGAGCAAAAATGAAAGCGTGCTATTATAATATAGATGACCCCTACGCTAAAGATAGAGAATTAGATGATAAGAGTTATTCTCTAGATCACTTCGAGACGAAACTTTTAAAGTTATATGACCGTCTCAATACTGAGCCTGGTAAGAGGGAAGGAAAAAAGAGGTTAGATTTTTATCACATATTTTTAGAAAGATTAAAAAACGAAATCGAGGTTTAACATGTTAGTAAAAGAATTCATGACAAAAGATGTTGTAACTTGCTCACCAGACCAAACAGTAGGTGAAGCAGCAGAACTTATGAGCGAGAAGGGCTTTAATATTATGCCAATCGTTGATGATTCAAATAAGCTTCTAGGTATCATTACGGAATCAGACTTTATTGGAAAAGAAGTAGAAATTCCTCATGCAATGGTCTCAATGAAAAAAATCTTTGGAAAAACTTTTAATTTAAAAGATGTTGAAGCTGTTTATGCAGAATCAAAAAAGACTAAGCTTGAAAAATTTATGTCAACAAATCTTAAGACGATAGCTCCTGATGCGACTCTTAATTCTCTCGTTGATCTTATGGTATCAAGTAATTTAAAAAGAATTCCTGTTGTTGATGGTGATAAGCTTGTTGGGATAATCGCAAGAAAAGACCTTATTAAAGCATTTAATAAAGCATAGATAAAGAAATGAAATAATATAAAAAAAGGGGGCTTTTAAAAGCCCCTTTTTTTATTTGCTAAGTTTTATTGCTAATTCTTCGTCATCAACCTTAAATTCATGATCCATTTGAGAGTCATTATAATTAAGTTCTTCACATAGAGTTTCTTTCATAATGTATTCTCTATGCGTTTCAATGGCCTCTTTAAGTTTTGCACTAGCATTGAAAGCAGCTTTTATTCTATCTTCAACATTAAATCCAGAATCTTTACGTGTTCTTTGAATTCTGTTTACGACTTCTCTTGCAAGTCCTTCTTTAATAAGGTCATCATTGAGTTTTGTATCCATATCGATTGAGATAAATCTATTTGAAAGTGCTTCAGTACCTTCCTTTGCTTCTCTAAAGATTAGAAAGTCATCACTTGTAAACTCTTGTCCATTAAGAGTGATAGAACCAGTCTCTTCAATCTTAGCGACGTCTTCACTTGAGAGACTTTTAATAAGGCCCATATATTTGCCCATCTCTTTTCCAAGTCTTTTTCCAAGAACAGGAAGATTAGGTTTTGCGTAGAGATTGATAAATTTATCTTCTTCAGTTGAATACTTAATTTCTTTCACATTAAGCTCAGACTGAATATAGCCTTCAAGCTTTTTAATCTCGTCTAAAAGTGCTTGGTCTTTATGGATGATGGTAAGTGATGCCATCGGCGTCTTTACCTTGATTTGTACTTGGTTTCTTTTTTGTCTACCTAGTAGAATAATCTGTTGCATGCGATCCATAGCATCTTCAAGAATTGTATTAATTTTATCTTGCTCGGCCACTGGATAGTCGTGTAAGTGAACAGATTCTTCTTTTTCTCCAGCTTCAAATCTCTTTAACTCGAGGAAAATATGTTCACTTAAGAATGGAGCAAATGGCGCCATCGCGATTGTGACTTCTTTCAGTGTGAGATATAGAGTTGTATAAGCTTCTCTTTTATCTTCAGTCATGCTCTCGCCCCAAAATCGTGAACGATTTAGACGAATGTACCAGTTGGTAAGATCTTCAATAAAGTTAAAAAGGGCAGGAACAACGTTATAGAGTTTATATTCTGCCATCTCAGCTTCAATATTCTTCTTTAGAGTTTGAAGTTTTGAGATAACCCAATTATCAGTAATATTATCACCATACTTTGCATGTTCATCCATGTTAAAGCCATCGATTGATGCATAAGTTTCAAAAAATTTAAATGAGTTATACCACGGTAGAAGTGCTCTTCTTACCATATCCTTTACACCGCTATCAGTGAAACGTTGCTCTTCACCTTTAACAAGATTTGAGTTTATTAAATAAAGTCTTAAAGCATCAGAGCCAAACTCTTCCATTAAATCATCTGGTGGAGTGAAGTTTCTTAAAGACTTACTCATCTTCTTGCCGTCTTCAGCAAGAACAAGTCCGTTAACGATGACATTCTTAAATGCTGGCTTATCAAAAAGGGCAGTCGAAAGAATTGTTAGAGTATAGAACCAACCTCTCGTTTGATCTAATCCTTCAGCGATAAATTCTGCAGGAAAACCTTCTTTAAAAACATCTTCGTTTTCAAATGGGTAGTGAAGTTGTGCATAAGGCATTGAGCCAGACTCAAACCAGCAGTCAAAAACTTCAGATATTCTTCGATAAGTTCCTTCTTCTCCATCTATAGTAAAAGTGACTTCATCAGCATGTTCTCTATGAAGGTCACTTAGTTCTACTCCAGAAAGGGATTTAAGTTCTTCAACAGAACCAATGCATTTATATTCACCAGAGATATCATTTTTCCAAATAGGCAGTGGGGTTCCCCAGACTCTGTTTCTTGAAACTGCCCAATCTCTTGCGCCCTCAAGCCACTTACCAAAGCGACCGGCCTTAAGATGACCTGGAACCCAGTGAATTTGAGAGTTTGAATTTAGAAGTCTATCTTTAATTTCTTCGACTTTCACATACCAAGATGGAATTGTTCTATAGATAAGCGGAGTATCTGAACGATAACAAAATGGATAACTGTGAACCAGGTTTCCATTGTCATATAGAGAGCCATTATCTTTTAAAGTTTTGATGATATTTTTATCAGCGTCTTTTACATACTGACCGCTAAAATCACTAACTTCACTTGTAAATTTTCCAGCATCATCAATCGGACAAACTTCAGCTTTTACACCGTGAGCTTTCATGACTCTATTATCGTCTTCCCCAAAAGCTGGTGCTTGATGAACAATACCTGTACCACTATCAGTCGTAACATAATCATCAACCATTATCTGAAATGCACCTTCGTCTTTTAAGTCAGAGAAGTAGCTAAAGAGTGGAGTATAAGTCATACCACTGAGCTCACTTCCTTTAAAAGATTCACCAATGACTTCTAGGTTTCTTTTCTTTGTATATCCCTCTACCCTTGCTTCAGCAAAAATAATGGTCTTATTTTGATCATGATCTTTGACTCTTACATAATCAATGTCAGGACCAACACAGAGACCAAGGTTTGATGGAAGAGTCCATGGAGTTGTTGTCCAAGCGGCGATATAGTCAGCTCCAATCTTTTCAGGCTCGTTGACTTTAAAAAGGACAGTGATGGCTGGGTCTTGTACGTCTTTGTAGTTTAGTCCTGCTTCAAAATTTGAAAGTACTGTCCCAAGGGCAGTTGAATATGGAACAACTTTCGTACCTTCATAAACATATCCTTTTTCCCAAAGGCTTTTAAAAACCCACCAACAAGACTCCATGAATGAGGCATCCATAGTTTTATAGTCGTTATCAAAGTCTACCCAACGACCAAGTCTGTTAACTGTTTTTTTCCACTCTTCAGTATATGTCATTACAATCGATCGGCATTCATCAGAATAGCCTTTGATTCCTAATTTCTCTAAAGCATCGTGTGCACTTAAGCCTAACTTCTTATTAATTTCTTGTTCAATAGGAAGACCATGAGTGTCCCAGCCAAATCTTCTTGAAACGTAGCGGCCTTTCATTGTCCAGTATCGAGGTACGATGTCTTTTAGTGTACCGGCAAGTAAGTGACCGTGGTGTGGAAGTCCTGTCGCAAATGGGGGACCATCATAAAAAATATACGGTTCATTATTCTTCGTTTTTTCTAGAGATTTTTCAAAAATCTTATTCTCTTGCCAAAACTTTAAAACATTATGTTCACTGTCTACAAATGAAAATTGCCCTGATTCTTGACTCATTTAGTCGATCCTTTTCAAGTATTGATTAAATAGATAACGGATACTACCACTTTAAAGGTGCTTTGCCATCACCTTTTGGGTGAAAAAAGTGCCTGTTTATTGGGATTTAGAGCCTTTTTGAACAATTTCTGAAGTATTGTCGATAAACTCAATATGAGCATATTGCCATTTTTTAAGATTTTATTCCTTTTAGTGATGACATTCATTTGTTTTTCAAAAGCAAGTGCGGAGAATCCTGACCGAATCTCTACTGGTTTTGAAATACTTGATGATGCGCAAAAAGACCTTCGTATCGATTTTCAAGGCCAAAAAAAGTCGCTTATTGATTTTGAAAAAATGAATGTGGGGGAGTGGCTTAATTATGATTTCTGGGAAGAGAAAGTTGCTCTTCAAGAAGCATCTCCTTATTGGGAAGCACTACTTAGAACGAAAAGACAAAATGAACAATTTGGGAGAGTTCTAGCATGTCATGGAAGGTGTATCGTTTCTAAGGGAGAAGCGGAGAACTTATTACAATATAGGTCTAAAATTGTTGAAGGTGATGAGGTTAGAACTGATGATAAGTCCTATGTATGGTTATTCTTATTTGATGGAACATTAATAAGGCTTGCTCCTAATTCGTCAATCTCCTTGAATGAAATCAATATTTCAGAAAAAACGATGTTTTTTAATATAAGACTTAATCAAGGAAATATGTACTTACTTTCAAGGTCTAGATACCCAGTTAAAAGTCAAGAAAGAAGGGAGACGGATCAGGTATTTTTCCCTCTAGAGCTTTATGAAGCTAACCCTAAGAGTCAAAGAGGTAGTATTAGTCTTGAAGATTATTTATTCTCTGGTGCTGATGCTGTTGTCGAGCAATATGATCGAGTGAATTACTATCAAGATTTCAATAACCAATTTGTTAATAAGAATTCTTACTATTTTATTTCTATGCCTAATGCCACAATCTTCGGTCAAAACTTTTCACTTGAAGCATATGCAGCTATTGCAGGAGATAGTTACTTCAAAAAAAGAAACTATGACTTTCATGTAAGAGATAATAATTATGCAAGCTTTAATCTAAGAGGATATGCACGCAAAGAGGAAATAACTATGGTTAATGATACTTGGTATAAAGTATCTTTGCCGGCGAAAAGTTATGAGGAGATTGAGCCTTTAAAACCATTAAGAATTAATGAATTTTTAACAAAGAGAATTCCTTCAATACTTCTTGCCAGAGAGTTATACCTACAACGATTTTCTAGAGCATTGTTTTCTGAAGATGTTACTAAAGAAGTTCTCGCAAAAAAGTTTGGCTATCGTCTCTGGACAGAAGAGGAGCATTTGGCGAGAAAGAAATTTCTTATAGACTTTACACGTCGACTTGAAACTTCGAACTTAGCTGTTGCTAAGAGATATCGAGAAAAAGTGCTAGAGAAATCTAGCTTAAAAGATGCTAGAGCTCTGAGACCCGAGTATTATAAGTATGCAGTTTACAAATATATAAGTTCAGGTGAAAAAAATAGAGAAGTCTTCTTTATTCCACGATACAATAGTGAAAAAAGAGAGCTGTGGAAATACTTTAATGGAATAAGGTAATCAAAAAACTCGCGAGAAATTTATGTTAAAGAGAAAAAAACTAGTCTTGGCTTCAGGAAGTCCAAGAAGAAAAGAATTACTAGGTCATTTAAATATTAACTTCAATGTTCACCCTTCAGATGTTGTTGAAGAAACTGACTTTACCGCACCGACTGATGTCGTCATTGATCTTGCAAAGCTTAAAGGTGACGATATATTTTCAAAAGAAGATTCTCATTCGCTTATTATCTCATCGGATACGATTGTTGTTATTGATGATAAGATTTTAGGTAAGCCAAATGATAGAGAGCATGCCAAAGAGATGCTTGAGTCTTTATCCGGGCGTACTCATGAGGTTTATACAGCAGTTTATATGAAAGCAAGTGGCCCTGATGGCGAAGTCAAGAGCAAAGCTTTTTATGTAAAAACTGAAGTGGAATTTGAAATGATTTCTGATGATATCATGAAGCTTTATTTAGATAGTAATGATCCCTACGACAAAGCTGGTGCATACGGCATTCAAAACCAAGGACTTTTATTTGTAAAACAAATTAAAGGTTCATATTCAAATGTAGTAGGATTTCCATTAAGTGACTTTATAAGAGAATTTAAAGGATTCATAGATGATCTTGGATATGGAGATATAAAACTAGCAGAGCTTTTTGAATGATCTATTTTCAAATCTATTTATATTCTAGTAAGATAGTGAAGTGAAAATAATTTATCTCTTTTTATTTATTCAAATATCTACCTTTGCCGTGGATAGTGGGGGAAGTGAGAGCTCCAATGAGTCTAGTGTTTTTGAATATACGAGACGTATATCTGAAACGATCGATAGTATTGATCAAATTAAGTTAGAAGACTTCTCGTCACGAATTGAAGAAATCAGTGCGACACTTGAGAAATACTTTGAATATAAAAAAGGTGTTTGTCGTGGAGAGTTCTCAACGATTATTTTCAAAGAGAGCGAGGATAGTAAAACTAATTATAAGCTTACTAAAAAAGAGCAGCTCTTATGTTTTAGAGAACTAAAGGCTTTACAGGTAAAGTACATTAATAAAATCTTTAAAATAAGAAAAGCTTATCTTGATTTTATGCATGAAAAAAGAATTTCAGAATTAAAGAAAGTTAGGGAAGGAGCGCTGGATGAAGTACAGAGAGCCTTTCAAACCTCAAGCGGTTCGAATAAAAGAAAAAGAAGAAGATAGTTCAACTCGTATATTCAACTCTCTCTTACTTTTCTTCTTCTAGAACTTCACTACTATTTAATATAGCTTTTAATGGTCTAACACTTCTTACTCTAAGAGCAGAACGTCTTGGCCTTAAGCTTGAAGCCTTTCTTAATGTTCTTTTTCTTCTTGATACAGTCGTTACAATAACGTGTGACTTATCAATCTCAAGTGTAGTGTTTTCTGCTGACTCTTTACGTGACATCTTTATTTCTCCTCATTAATAATAAGTTTTTTTTTAAAGGCTTAAAACTAAGAGGATCAAATCAGATATTTAGATATGATTTCTTAGTTTGGGCCCTGACTCAAAAAACGATTTTTAGTCAAAGGTTCCTCACTTTATGCTTCGTGCACAATAATATTAGGTACTATCTTGTCGGTAGAAAAATCTCCTTCATGAGAGCTATTCTACGGATCTAATTATATCATATACTTAACGCTACATTCAACTCCATAATAATTATATACACGGCAAAGACTTGACGCACTAAGTAAGTGCTTGAATTTACATTGTTATCGGGGCACAATAGTTGTCGTTAATAAATTCTTTCTAGGAATAAAAGTGCAAAAAATAATTCTCACGGTTTTTTTGTTGGGCCTCGTTTCATGTTCTGGTTTAAAAAAAGCAGCTTTAGGGCCAGCTGGCTCTTTGATTTATGATGCTTCAAACGACCTTTTACATGAAGATGATTGGCAGTTTTTTGAAGAGTCTCTAATCTCAAATATCAAACTGATTGAAACTCTTTTATCACAAGACCCAAATAACGAAGAATTAAAAGTCACTCTTATCAAAGCACTATCTGCAAAGGCTTTTGCAATTGATGAAACGTACTACTTAGAACACAAATTGAAAGATACGGAAAATTCAATTCATAAAAAGCGTGCAAAGATTGCATATACGAAAGCATTAAAATATTCAGCAAGTCTTTTTAAAAGTAGAGGGCTTAGTGAATCGTTATTAACAGACTATGTTGCAAAACCCGATGAACTTAAGAATATGATAAGTGAAAACTTTGATGATGATTCTGAGTTAGATATTGAATTTGTCTTTTTCACAGGTCAATCACTAGCATCAATTGTTAATTTGAGCCGTGAAAACTTTAAAGTAGTGGCATACCTTCCTGTGGCAAAAGCACTATTTGATTGGGCCTGTGAGAAGCGTCCAAATATTAATGGTGGAGCATGTGATATCTTTAACGCAAGTTACATGGCTGCAAGACCAAGGATGCTTGGTGGAAATCCAGAGAAAGGTAGAGAGATGTTTGAAAAGGCAATCTCTGAACGTTCTGATAATTACCTTGTAAGAGAAGCAATGGTCGAGAATTACCAAATACTCGTTGCTGATGATGTTGGATATAGACGCATAAAAAATGATTTTGGCGATCTTAAACAAAAGCTTAAAGATTCAAAGGTTTGGACCGGTGAGAAGCTAAGAGCTCCAGAAAAAAACTCTCTTAATGTTTTTAATATGATTGCTCTAAAAAGAATGGAAATAATTGAAGCAAACGAAGACGATATATTTTAAAGGATATTAATGATGAAAATTTTAATTTCTCTCCTGATTAGTTCTGTCATTTATGGTGCCACTATTAAAGTCGGAGTTTTAGCTCCTGAAGGTACGACTTGGGCTAAAAACTTAAAAAAAATGGCAAAGGAAATAAAGAAAGCTACTAAGAAAAAAGTAAAAATTAAAATTTTCTTTGGTGGTGCTCAAGGAGATGAGCCAGATGTTCTTAGAAAAATTAGAGTAGGACAATTACACGGTGGAATTTTCACAGGAAAAACTCTTGGTGAAATTAACGGTGATGTAAGAGTTATGGAACTTCCATTTACTTTTTACGATGACAATAAAAAGGCAAGAAGTGTTCTTGATAAAATGACACCAACTTTTAATAAGAAGTTTGAGCAAGCAAAGTTTAAAAACTTAGGTTTCTTTGAAATTGGTAACGTTTATTTTGTATCTAAGAATGAGACTGCTAATCTTGCTGCTCTTAAAGGTCAAAAAATTTGGGCATGGGAAGGTGATAAGTTAGTAGAGTCAATGATTGAGTCAATGAATCTTATTTCAGTTCCTCTTCCGCTTCCAGATGTTTTAAGCTCTCTTTCTACTGGTATTATTGACGCTGCTTATGCGCCACCTCTTGGTATTTTATCATTACAATGGAATACAAAAGTAAGCTATTTAATAGATTTTCCACTCTCGTATTCAATTGGTGCTTTTTTGATCGGGGAAAAAGCGTGGAAAAAGATAAGTCCAGAAAATCAAAAAATTGTTCTAGATATTTCAAAGAAATATATCGCAAAAGTTAATGAAGGTAATGATAAAGATAATAAAGATGCCATGTCTGCTATGAAAACCAGTGGAATTAACTTTTTAGAATTTCCTAAGGAAGACCTTGCAAAAGGAAAAGAATTACGTGAACAAGTTGTTGGTAAGCTTATGGGGACGCTATTCTCTAAAGAGACTTATGCACAATTTACAAAAGAGTTAAAATAGATGAGTCGTTTTATCTCTTTCTTTGATAATTTCATAAAGGCATCTGTTGTTGCAGTAGTCTTTTTGATGTTAACAGTAAGTGTCTTAAGTATTGTTTTACGTTGGTTTCAAGTTTCATTGTCATGGACTGAACCACTCGTTAGGCATCTCGTGTTCTTATCTGCATTTCTGGGAGCTACTCTTGCAGCGTCAACGAGTCGTCATATTGCAATTGAGATATTAGAGAAATTTCTTGAGGCAAAGGAAGAGTTTAAAAAGATTTATGTACTACAGAAGATCATCGCTTTTATTACAACTATATGCCTTGTATTCCTTATGCTTTCTGGATATGACTTTTTTAAAGTTGAAAAAGAGTATGGAGTAGAGGTTTTCTGGGGAATACACTCTTCAACGCTCGTTTTCATTATTCCTCTTGGTTTTGGACTAGTACTTTTTAGAACCTTTCTAAGTTTATTTGAATCACCCGTGAATGATTCAGAGAATATAAACGAGGAGACTTTATAATGGCAATTCTATGTATTGCAGCACTGGTCTTTGCTCTTTTAGGAGTCCCTTTATTTGCAGTTCTTGGAACTCTGGCAATATTTGCATTTAAAATTAATGATATTGAAGCTTCTGCAGTATCAGTAGAAATTTACAGGCTTGCTTCTGCGCCAACGCTTCTAACAATACCTCTTTTTACTTTTGCTGGTTATATTTTAGCCGAAAGTAATGCTCCAAAAAGACTCTTACGATTTTCAGATGCACTACTTGGTTGGATTCCTGGTGGTGTTGCAATTGTAGGTCTAATTGTAACGGCATTTTTCACAGCTTTTACTGGTGCTAGTGGTGTTACTATTGTTGCTCTTGGTGGTCTTCTTTATCCTATCTTAAGGGATGAAGGTTTTGATGAAGATTTTACGATGGGGTATATTACGACATCTGGATCTCTTGGGCTTTTATTTGCTCCTTCATTGCCAATTATTCTTTATGGATTAGTTGCGAAAGTCGATATAGACCTTCTTTTTAAAGCAGGGGTTTTACCAGGTGTTCTACTTATTGCTGTCCTGGCCTTTTACTCGTACAGAAAAGGTAATCGAAGTTCAAGAACGAAGGGTGTGGATACAAAAGAGCTGGTTGCTTCTTTTAAAGAAGCCTTCTTTGAGTTACTTCTACCAGTTGCAGTTCTTGTAGGTATTTATGGCGGTTTTACAACAGTTTCTGAAGCAGCTGCTGTAACAGCATTTTATGTTTTGATTGTTGAATGTTTTATTTATAAAGATCTCGACTTATTTAAAGATGTTCCAAAAGTCACGACAGAATCGATGACACTCGTTGGAGCCATTTTAATTATTCTTTGTTGTGCTCTTGGGCTTACAAACTTCTTAATCGATGAAGAAGTACCAGCAGCTATTTTTGAATCTATGAATGGAGTGCTTACAAATAAGTATGCATTCTTACTATTCATGAATGTCTTCTTACTTGTTGTTGGAAGTTTAATGGATATCTTTAGTGCCATTATTGTTGTTGTGCCATTGATATTACCTCTTGCAAGTGAATTTGATATTCATCCAATTCATATGGCCATAATTTTTCTTACTAACCTTGAGATTGGTTACATTACTCCTCCAGTAGGGATTAATTTATTCATCAGTAGTATTAGATTTAAAAAGCCAATTACTGAGCTTTACAAATCTTCTCTACCATTTTTATTTCTCTTACTGCTTTGTCTGTTAGTCATTACATATGTACCAACTCTTAGTTTGATGTTTGTTGAGTAGGGTAAATGAGAATAAAGATCCTCTTTTTCTTTTTATGTAGTCTTTTATGCGCACATGCAAATGATTTTTATAAGACAGGAGAGAGAAGCTTTGATGAGTATCATGGCCCATATAATCCGGAATTAAAGGTTACCTATAAAACAGGGGAGATCTTGTTTGAAGACGATGTCTACAAAAGACATTATCCAATGGATCATATAAATAATGATATTCTCCCTCTTTACGACTTTTTTCAAACATATCTTAGTCAAACACTTGATTGCCCAGATGATTTTTACTTTAAAAATAAAGACTATCTTCATTATCTGTACAGGCTTACAACGATTTCACATCTTTATGAATACCTAAGACAAGTTCACATTTCTCTCTATCAGATGGGTGAGCTTGAACAGGAATGTTCTCTTGATTATGATCAACTGTTTGGCCAATGTTCTCCTAAATCAAAAGATATGAAGTCATTTTTAAAACGTGTTGATAATCACTTCTTTGACATTATTGATTGGGGGCGTTTTTCTTTTTTACCTAAAAATGCAACCTCAAGTAAGCTTACATCTTTTCATGGGAAGGGCTTTGTAAATAGATTAGTCAAGTCTGATGATGGGCTTGAAGCTTCTCTTAATTTAACTTGTCATAAATTAAGAGAGCAAATTATGAGCACATGTTCAGAAACAGATTCTTTGTATGGGATGAGTAAACTTCCTAAGATGACAGATTTTATAAAGGATCAGAGTGCATATAAAATTATTAACTCTATTGGAACAGGGAAAGAATGTATTCAAAGATTTAAGTCTTCCTCAAAACATTTAGAAGTCTATAGTGGTATTGCAAAAAAGTTCTTAAACAAAAGTATTCACAAAGATTATAGATTGTTTTTCTATGGTGCTTTAAGAGAGTTTGACGAATTAGGAATTGAAGTTATTAAAAGCGAAGAGCCTGAGATTGTTGAGAAGGTTGAAAAAGTTGAGAAGAAAGATATTGAAAAGAAGGTTGTAAAAGAGGTTATTAAGGAAAAGAGAAAAAGAGTTGTCATTAGAAAGTCTTTTAAAATAAAAGAAGATAAGAAAGATACTAAAACTGCTTTAGAAAAAGCTGTTTTAGAATATGTTAAGTCGAAGAAGCCTACACTTGTAGATTTAGAAAAAGCAAAGAGTGAATATCAGTTTTCAAAATCATTGATTAAGAAGTTTAACGGACCTCTTAGACCTTATCAGACTATTAAAGCCTTAAAAGAAATGAGACAAAAAGATACTTTAGGCTCAATTGGTACTCCATTTAGTTATCTCTTTTTAAGATATCTTCTAGACTATGAGTTACATCAAGGACTTTTTAATCTTCAAACAGCTTTAGGTAATAGCTTTTACATTATTGATGATATTAAAAAGGTTAAAAAACCTGTAAAAGTAAAATTGATTAATAATAAAGAAACTAATTATCAGTGGAAACTTTTTGTAGAAGAGGTCACAGGAGTGTGACCTCTTCAATTTTTTTTAGACTAGTATTTATCAGCTTGCTTTTGAAGTCTTCTCTCAGCAGCTGCACTTACACTAAGTGCTAGGAAGAAACCAGCGTTTTCACCGTTTTCATCTTTACCGAAAAGACTTACATTACCAACTCTTCTTGATCCCACTTTGTACTGAGAAGTCCAACCAAAACCATAAAGTTCAAATTTTGGTAATGGTACCCAGATACCAAAGATCTTTGGACCAACGTAGAATGCAACATTCTTAAGTTTTTCAACAGAGAATGCTACTGCTGGAAGAGCTCCTGCTGCAACTCCTGGAATCATTCTTCCACCTGGAAGTGTTTTGGGATCCAGTTGTTTAACGTCTGCATCAAAAAGGTCATCAAGTGAAACCGTAAAAGAAAGAACAGAACCTGGACCTTCTAAGTTTGGATTAAACATGATGTAAGAACTTTTGTACTTAGGTACTTTGTAAGTTCCACCAACTTGAATTTCAACGTTTTCAAGAACCATTGAAACGATTAAGTTATCCTCAAGAATATTTAAGTTTGGACCTTGAACTCCTGGGATACTTACGTTGCCTTCTCCACCACATGAAGTTGTGAATGTCGTAAGACTAAGGACTGAAAGTAATACAATAGATAATTTTTTTAGCTTTGTTGCTAACATAACCCACCTCGCTGTTTGTGTACTCTATCAAAGTCATTATCGGAGGCTAATTTAAGAGCTTAAGTTAAAAATTCGGTTTTCTTTAACAATTAAAATAGTCGGGTATAAAAATAAAAACCCCTGGCGTGACCAGGGGCTTTAAGTTGGGTTGTTAAACTTCAGTGATTCCTTCACTATAAGTATAACTCTTGAATATTTTAATTAGTTACTATCAGCAACTCTTTCAAGTCTTCTTTTTTGTGAAGAACTAACAGAAAGTGCTAAGAAGAAACCTGCATTTTCACCATTTTGATCTGAACCAACAAGTGAAAGGTTACCGACTCTTGTCTTTCCTGTGTAGAATCTTGTTGTTATCATTGCACCTTGAAGATCAAGTTTCTTAAGTGGAATCCAGATACCAAAGATTTTTGGACCAACATAGAACGCCATGTTCTTTAACTTATCGATTGAAAACGCCACTGCAGGTAAAGCACCTTCAGAAACACCTGGAATCGCTCTCCCTCCTGGAAGTGATAGAGGGTCTAATCTTGTCACACCATCGCCAAGAATATCATCTAAAGAAACAGAGAATGCTAGAATCGTTCCATCGCTTTCTAGATCAGGAGCCAGTTCTACATAAGAACTAGGGTATTTTGGAATGGCATATCTTGCTCCACCTTCTACTTTTAAGTTTTCAAAAACAATATCAATAAGAATATTGTCTCCTACTAAATTTACTTTTGGACCATCCACTCCTGGAATAGAGAGGTTTTTAGAACTAGTCCCACTACCACATGATGTGAAGATTAGTGAAAGTGAAAGGAGGATTGTGATGAATGTAATTTTTTTTCCATTCGAGTTAAAAGTTAAATTTCTCATTGCTTACCTCAAGAAGAAACGTCGTTCCTTCTCGAATTATGACCATCTAAAAAAACGTCCCGGAAATAGCATAACGTACCACAAGTCATAATTTAGCTTCTATTATTTACACACGCTTTATCAAGCTCTAGTTATTATGCCTGTTTCAAAAATTGAGGGTAGGGCAAAATGTTAAGCAAATGTTAATTTCCACAAAAAAAGCCAAAAAAAAGTAAAAAAATCAACTTTTTTAAAGACTTATGAATACAAGTGAATCGAGTTGCTAAATTTATTGGTGATAAAAAAAAATGGCAGTGTTTAACTTCTTCGTGCCTTGAAAACTTGATAGCAAGTTCTAAACTCCTTATATACAAGGGTTTTTATAGATTTTATTGATTTCATTATGTGAAAATAAAAGCCTCGATATTTTGCCAGGTATGAGGACTCTAATGGCGTCTTTAAAGAGGTTAAAGATGCCGTCTTAAGCTCGTAGAGCTTTCTTGATATCCTAGTTATATGAGGATTCTTGATCAAACATCTACAGAGACCACAAAAAAAGCAAAACCACAGAAGAGTGAAACTTCTAAGGCTAAGAGCTTTGAAGCTAAAAAAAAATCAGCACCTGAGAGAAACTTAAGCGATGATGAAGTTATCGCAAAAATTAAAGAAAAGCAGGCAAAAAAAGAAGCTGTGAAAAAAGCTGAAGCCATTGCTACTAAAGAGAAAAGTGTCAATGAAGGTGAAGAGAAAGACCACCTACTAGAGAGTGATGTTGGTGGTAATGATCCAAATGACCCTTCTGTGAGAGAAAAGCTAAAAGATATACTTAAGTCTGGAGCTTTTAAATTTAGTCAAAAAGAAAAGAGCGTTCTTTCAAAGATCTTATGAGTCTTGAAGTGGTTCAAGCATAGCTTGAACTTTTTCTACTGTTTCAGCAACAACATTTTCTATACTTCCATCAATGACAGTCGCTGCGGAGTGATTATGACCTCCTCCACCAAGGGCCTGTGCCATAATACCTACATCTACTCTGTGATTTGCAGATCTAAAAGAGACTTTTACCTTCTTATCAATCTCACGAAACATGAGAGCGACCTTAAGATTGTCTAGAATGAGTAAGTGATTGATAAAACCATGTATATCCTCTACATCACACTTATTATCTTCTAAAGCTTTCTCTTCCAAGATAATCCAAGCAACTTCTTCATCTTGAGATGTCTGAACAGAAGAGAGGACATTTCCAAGAAGTTTCATATAACCAATCTTCTTAGTTCCATTGATAAGATTAAAAGCTTGAGGAGGCTTTACACCAGACTCAAGAAGTTTTGAAATAACTTTATGGGTATTTGCTGTGACAGTAGGGTAGCGAAAACTACTGGTGTCAATAATGATTGAAGTATAAAGAGCTAGTGCCATGTCTTCATCTATTTCTACATTAAGAGCACTGATTAGGTCTGCTACAAGTTCTCCCGTTGCAGCCTTTGAAACATCAATACAATGTATGGCCGCTAGCTCTCTAGGACATGGATGATGATCAATAAATAAAAGATTACTCGTCTTTAAAACAAGCTCCTGTACACTGGCCCCAATTCTTGGTAGAGAATTGGTATCTGTGACAATAAGAAGGTCAATTTTATCAATCGTATCTTTTACCTCATCATAAGAACGGATAACATCTTTTGGATCTAAGTACTTATATCTTTCATTAAGCTTTTTTTCATTAACACAGATTGCATTCTTTCCTATTTTTTGTAAGGCCAAACAAAGTGCCATTTCTGAGCCAATTCCATCAGCATCAGGGTAGATATGAGTTGTGATAACGATATTATTTGCACGTTCAATGTGCTTTAAGAATCTCTGGGTAACTTTATCCATCTAATAAGGGCCTTTGAAAATAATCTAGACCTTAGTATATCAGACTTTAAAATTCTTGATAAGACTTTGTGTTTAAAAGAAGCCTTGCGAACTTTGCTGACCAAAAAACTCGGATATGGAAAGCTTTTCGATCTCCGATGTTTTAGCTATGATTTTACTATGAACAAACACTCGCAATATCTAGTTAAAATTCGAGATCTAAAGAAGAACTTCTCTGGAAAAGAAGTTTTAAAAGGTGTTGATTTAGATATTCCAGATAAAGGAATTCACGGATTCTTAGGAGTTAACGGAGCCGGCAAATCAACTGTCATGAAATGCCTTTTAAGACTCATTGATTTTGAATCAAAAGAATTTGAAATAGATAAGGATTTAAAGATTGGTTACTTATCTGAGAATCTACCACTTTATCATGATTTAAGAGTTTGTGAATACTTACAATTTGTTTTTGAAATCTATAGCTCAAATGACAAAGAACTTGATCTGGATGAACTCATCAAGATGACCAATCTTATAGAAGTAAAAGACCAGCCAATATACAGTCTTTCAAAAGGATATAAACAAAGAGTTGCTCTTGCGGCGGTGCTATCTTATGAGCCAGGTTTAATTATATTAGATGAGCCTTTTGTGGGACTTGATCCTCATATGGTGATGAAAACTAAAGACTTATTATTAGAAATTTCTAAAACGAGGTCAATTTTTGTATCTTCTCATCAGCTAGCAGAGATTGCAGATATCTGTGATAGTGTCTCTATCCTTCATCATGGGCGTGTGATTGAGAATGGTGATATCACTTCAATTACTAGTAAGTTACAAAAGAAAGTTATCATTGAGGCAGAATTTGAAAATGCTACTGATGACTTGATTGAAGCTATCTGTGAAGAATTGAGCTGTGAATACAGAAAAAAGGATGCAAAATATATCTTCCAAAGTGCAAATATTGATGAGTTTAAAACCAAATTATCGCATGCGTTTTTAAAAAAGGGATTAATCGTTCTTTCTCAAAAAGAAGTGCCCTTAAAGCTAGATCAGCTTTTTAAAGAGGTGACGCTATAATGAAACTTTTAAAGATTTTACTATATAAAGAATTAAGACAAGTTTTTTCAGGCTCTATGATTTATATTTTCCTGGCGATCTTTTCTTTTATAAGTGGAGGTCTTTTTTTTGGTAATTTGATATCTCTTAATGAGGTCACAAATAAGAATATTATTGATAATGTCTTATCACCAACATTTTCGGCCGTTAACTTTCTATTGATATTTTTTACACCAGTACTCACAATGAGAAACTTTGTTGATGAGAAAAAATCAGAAACTTTAAATCTACTTTTACTTTCAAACCTCTCTTCTACACACATTTTTCTTGGAAAATACATAAGTTCTCTTATCCAGGGATTATTCATTATTAGTACTATTTTTCTTTTCCCAATCATATTAGCGTTTAGTGGATTTAGTGACTGGGGCATGGTTTTTAGTTATATACTAGGCCTTTATATGATGTTTAGCATTTATGCTTGTGTGGGAACTTTTTGTTCCTTAGTTTCAAAAAATGCGATTACTTCAATTGTGATTTGTTTTGCTATTTTATTTTCATTTATGATTTTATTCACGACAGCAGCAATGATTGATAATTTAATGATCTCGCAAATTATTCAATACTTTAGTTTTGGAGGGCATATATATTATTTCTCAAGAGGTGCGATTGCCAGTTTTGATCTCATTTATATGTTTTCTTTCATTCTTTTCTTTTCATATACTTCTATTCAGATTCTTGAGGTGAAAAGATGAGAAATAAATTATTTGTCGTNACCTCTAGTTTGAGTGCTCTNTTTCTTGTACTGACTTTCTTTGCTATCGTTGTGATACCTGAGCANCCGTTNGTATACCAATCTCTNATCCTTCTCTTTGTTNGTAGTNTTATNATAAACATTTGGATTAANAAAGATGAAATCATTNATTTTATTAAATCACGATATTGGAAAAACTTAAGNACTAGACTTGTCAGTGTGTTTCTTTTCTTTTGTGTACTNGCACTTGTTAACTATATTGGAGTTAAGAAAACTTACATTTTTGATATGAGTGATAGAAAATTAAATTCACTCAGTGATCAAACTTTAAAAGTTCTTGAGCATCAAGTGCGTGAAGAAGTTGAATTCATCATTTTCTCTAGTCAGAATAATAGAAAAAGAATTGTAAAATTTCTCGAACTCTTTAAAAATTATAATCAGAAAATTAAAATAGAATACTATGATCCTATACTGCGTCCAGACCTTACTCAAAAGTATGGAGTTGTTCAGGCGCCATCAATAGTTATAAAAGGCAAAAAAGACAAATATATTGTTGTCACTGATCTTAGAGAATTGGCCGTCACAAATGGATTAATACGTCTTTTTAGAGAAAAAGATCCTATTCTCTGCTTTATCAAGGATGATATTTTCACAAAGACAGGTGAGACCGGATATAGTAATTTCTTTAATCTCTTGAATCAGTCTTCTTTTATTGTGAGGCAAGTCGATCTTTTAAAGGAAATTGAAGTACCTAAAAGATGTAATGCTCTATTAAGCTGGGCCATGTCTAGAGATCTCTTAGGTGATGAAATAAAAAAGATTAAAGACTATTATGAAAGTGGAGGAATTGTTGTAGGTACATTTTCTCCAATGTTTAAAGATGATAGTCATCTGAAAATGCGCTCATTCTTTAAAGAAGAAAAGCTGTTCGTTCAAAATGATATCGTCATCGATGCAAAAAATAATATAGCAGGCAGTAATGGAAGTGCTCCTTTTGTCGCGACTTTTGATCCTCTAACAATAAATATCGATAAAGGGCAAAAGGTTTTCTTTCCGCTTTCAAACTCTGTTTCTTCAATAGATAAAAATGACGACTTTATTCCTCTTGCGAGTACTTCTTCAAATAGTTGGGCAGAAAATACATTAATTGAAATGCTTGCAGACTCTTTAAAATTTGATGATAAAGATATTCCTGGACCGATTCACATGGCCGGGGCGATTGTTAATGATAAGAGACCAAAGTTAGTGGCCTTAGGGAATTCAAATCTTGTCTCCAATAAGTTTATTAAGTTTAGTACAAACTTTACTTTTGTTTTAAATATTTTTCACTGGATTGCTGGTGAAGACACGCTAACTTCTTTAAATGCTGTTGTCTTTAAAGAGGAACCATTGTTTATTGGAGACACGCAAAGAAAACTAATTCTTTTTGTTTCTGTTATAGGTTTACCAATTATCTTTTTATTCATGGCCATCTTTCAATATAGACGAAGAAGAGTATGAAGAGAAATCTAGTTTTTATAGGCGTTATTTTATCCTTACTGACTTATATTTTCTTCTTCATTGAAAAGGAAGAACGAACTTCTTATGAAGAAAAGAAGAAAAAAGAACAAATCATTAATTTTTCAAAACTTGGTAGCTTAAAAAGTTTAAAAACGAAAACGTTCTCAATTAAGCTAGGCGAGGATGAAAGATATTATTCGCAAGAGAGTAATCTCTTATTGAATGATGAGGTAATAGATTACCTTTTTTCCGAATTATTAAAAATAAAGGTTTTACGAAAACTAGATGTTAATGATTTTAGCCTTTATCTACCAAAGGATCCTTTAAAGCTAGAATTCTCTTTTGAAAAAGGAGATCTCATTTTCTATCTTGGCAATAGAGTAGAAGTAGGAGCAGAATTCTATTTAAAAATTGTCGACCAAGGAAAGGAGTCCTTAGTTCTTTGCAAAAAAGAGGGAGCCTTTAGCTCTCAGAGTGAGAAAGATAAAGTTTCTGCACCTTACAATAACTTTAAATCATTGATTTCAATTAAGGAGGAAGCCCTTTATGAAAAAAGGCCTTTAAAGTACTTTCAGTCAATTAAGAAGATTGCCCTAAAGAATTTTAGAAACTCACTATATTCAATAGATTTTGAAGTAAGTAAGATTAATTATAATTATAAATTTAAGACACAAATAATTGAAAAAAAAATAAAGAGATTTAAAGAAAACCTTTTCAAACTTTCAGCAAAGAGAATCATCAAAGAGAAGGGAAGTTTAAAAGATGAAATTGGTCATATAACTGTCAATGTTTTAAATCTCTCAGTCTTTAAAAAATTTAATGATGAGATTGGTTATTTTTTACAATTTAAAGATTTAGTTTTTGAAATTGATTCATATTTTTTTAGGTCTATCTTTGCTCATCCTCAAGATTTTATTGATAAGAAATTAGGCGCACAAGAAGTCATATCGAATAACTCAGGTATTGGGAATGAGAAGCTCATGCCATTTTTTCAAAAAGATGCTTATATGCTATCTCCCGTTTATGAGCTTAATAAGGATGATTTGAAGTTAATTCGTACAGACATTGGCGACATTTATCTTAAAGATGCTGGAAATGAAGTGATCTTCTACAATTCCTCTAAAATGATTGCCTATCACTTCTTAGAAAAGTTAAAATGATTCTATGATCAGTATTATTAACACTTACTTACAAATTCTTCTTCATCCTATTTCAACTCATCTTGAAGAGAGTGAACAAAGAAGTCGTCTTCAGACAATGAAAAAGAATAGACTTTTTGAAGTTGTAAGAGAATCTACTGATGAGAACCATGGCCTAGACTATGTCTCAATCATTCTTGTCTCTTGGTTATTTTTTATGATTTATTCACTTTATAGTTTAGCATTTGCTAATCTTGGTGAAATCCTGTTTACCGATGAGCAGGCTTCAGGCTTTCTTAGTTCTCTTGTCTCTTCAAATAATTTTAGACGAAATTACTTTTTAATCTCACTTTTAAGTGGAGTTGTGTTCTTTCCTTTTTATGCATGGATTTATGTAAAATTTTGGCGAACAATTATAAAGTTCTTCGCAAGTATTTATGACAAAGAAGTTGAAGAAGAGAGTATCGACCAGGTGACAAATTATTCTCTTGTTTCTAATTTCTTTTTAATTATTCCTGTTATCGGCACACTTTTAAAGACTCTTTGCTCGATTTATTATGTCTTCATAGGTCTTAGATATAATTTAAAGTTTAATTCCATACAATCGGCGACTGTTGTATTTTCGCCACTTATATTACTCGGTTTATTATTTCTCATGATCTTTGTCTATATTCTAGTGATTGTGAATCTTTTAGAATTTCCACCAGGTCTTGCAGACTTCTAAGTCATTAATTACTCAATAAAAAACAAGAGCAATTATTAATAAAATTTAACTATATTTATTATTATTTATCTCAATAAGATAATGTCATTTTCCGATATAATTCATTGATGTATTTAACTTTGGATAATCGATATGAAAATAAAGGGACTTTTTATAAAGCTATATGGCCTCATTCAAGTACCCACAATTGCTTTTGTGATACTCGCAGGTATAGGCGTTTTTAATAGTTACGATAGTTATTCTTCAAATAAGTTTGTCGCCGGAAATATTCCTGTTGTTAGAGCATCGATTAATCTATTTACAAAACTTCAAATCGAAAGAGGGATGTCTATTGCCTATGTTAATGGTGCTAAAAATTTTTCTAAAATTGAAGCACATAGAAAGAAGGTCGACTCTGATTTTAATTTGCTTTTAAGTGAAATAAAGGGTG
>NZAF01000005.1 GCA_002686115.1 Halobacteriovorax sp.
TGATCATCAGAATAGTCCACAGAACCATCACTATATTCATAGAAGAGAGCCGAAAATTGTGCACCTTCATCATTTATGCAGGAGATGTAAAGGCTTCTGTCAGATGCAAATGCCATTGTAGAAAATATTGTTAAACCAATAATAAACTTTTTCATAAAAATTCTCATGTTTGACATAGATATCCTATATTTAGATGCTTTTATCATCAAAATAGAATTATTTTAGTATTGGTGAAATATTTATATAGAGAGAGCTCATCTTTAAGTTCTGGCAGACGTAAAATGTATGCAAACTGTTAAAATTCTTCATATCAGTATACGACTCATTTCTGTCATGGTAGTAAAAAACCATTCAAAATGAAGGAGATGCTTAATGCGTTATGTTCTTGTTGTCTTATTGTTATCAAATTCAGTTCAAGCCGATCTTAATAAATTTGCAAGAGAGTATCTTGGCGTTGCCACGCAAGTGAAGAATTTGAGTTATGCTTTTGAAGCACAAAAAATTTCAGAACTTGTTGAAAAAGAAAAAAGAGACTGGAATTTAAGTATCAGTGAAACAATCACTGACTCTGAATTAGATCCTGGACCATTTTCATTCCAAGCACCAGGTCAAGAGACCAAAACCACAGTACTTAGCGTTCAAAAAGAAAACCTTTATGGTGGTCAGTTTAATATATCGGGAACTTTGTTTGAATTTGATGGTAGTTCAAGAAATGGAACACCGACAAATTTGAAGACCTATACTCAGGAAATGAGTTACAGACAAGATCTAGGCTCGAACTTCTTAGGGAGACTTAGTAAGTTACAGCTAAGTGTTCAAGAAAAAACAACTGAATATCAAAAGGAAATTCTTAATAGTCAAAAGTCTAAAGAGCTTGTGAACTTCATTAACGCTTATCTTGATTTCAAAAGAGACGTTACTCTTAAAAAACTTGCTGAGGAAGCTTATAAGAGATCGCAGGCGAGACTTAATCTTGTTGGAAGACAAGTAAGAGATGGGCTTAAAGAAAAAGTTGATCTTCTTTCAACAAAGAACTCACATTTTGCTCAAGATGAAGCTAGAAAGAATGCTTTTCAACAAGCGTTTGCTTCAAAAAATCTGTTTGAAACAAGATTAGAAAAAAACGTTTCAGAAGATGAGATTGAAACTTATGAAATTAAGGAGCTTAAACTTCCTAAGTACGAGATTAAAGATCTTGAAAATAATCACGATATCAGAAGCGTTGATAAAAAGCTCGACTATTTAAATGATGAGATTGAAAGAACTAGAAAAGCTATCTTCCCAACGATTCAACTAACAGCTACGTATGAGACTAATAATGTTGAAACATTAGATAATCCTGTGCCTGATGGAACCTTTGGTTCTGATAACGTAAATAAGCAAATTGGATTAAATGTTGTTATTCCTCTAGGCTTCACTAATGAAAGGAATGCTCTAAAAACTGCTAAAGTTAATAAGATGTATGCTGATTATGAAAAGAAAATTACAAAACTACAGGTGGAAAAGAAGTTTGCGACATTAATATCTCAATTAAAAATTCTTGATCAAAACTTAAAAAGTATCGTTAGTCGATATAACTTAGCTAAAAGCTCGCTAGCAGAATACAACCGTCTCTATTCAAGAGGGCGAGTTTCACTTGATCAAGTTATTCGTTCTGAAGAAGATCTTATTAATACAGAGAAGTCTTTTGTTCAATATAAGGTACAACGAGAAAAGGCTTATTACTCACTCTTAGATATTTATGGAGAGCTTACTAAAAGCTTTCTATAAAAGTAGGTCATATGAAGAAGATAATTGATTTTTTCATTGAGAAGTCTCTAGTTGTTAACCTCTTTACTGTTCTTGTACTTTTGGTAGGTGGGATATCAGCTTATACTTTACAAAAAGATATTTTTCCACAAGTTGAATTTGATACAATCTTAATTAGAACATTTTATCCAGGCTCAACTGCTGAAGATGTTGAGAAACTTGTCTCTCTTTCTATTGAAAGGTCATTAAAAGAAGTTGATGGTATAAAAGAATTAAATGTTTTATCTGCTGAAGGTAGTAGTATTGCCTATCTTACCATAGAGCCCGATGCAGACCTCTCCGTTGTTGAGGATGATATTAAAACAGCTGTTGACTCAATTGATGACTTTCCAGAGGAAGTTGAAGAACCCGTTGTTACAAGCCTAAGCAATAAGAATCGAAGAGGTATTATAAAAATTGTTATTAAAGGTGCCTCTTATGACAGAATGAGAGTGGTTTCAAAAGATTTGCGAGATATTATTGAATTGAATAAGTCTATTTCACTTGTAGATATTCAAGGGTATCGAGAAGATGAGATTGTTGCTCTTATTGATCCAAGTAAATTAAAAGAAAATCAGATAACATTAAGTGAAGTAAATAATGCAATTTTAAGAAGTAATTTAAATCTAAGTGCTGGTAAGTTTGTTGGTCCAGAGGGAGATATCTTTGTAAGGACTCTTAATGAATTTGAAGATGAAAATGATGTCTCTAATGTTGTTGTTCGTTCAAATAGTGAGGGCCAGGCGATTCTTGTAAAGGACATTGCTCGAGTCATAAAAAGACCAATCGACGATGGTTCTTTTGGGCGATCAAATGGGGAATTGGCTCTGTTTTTAGATGTTAGAATAAAGCAATCTGCGGATATTATAAAATCAACGGATGAAATAAAGGAAATCGTAAAGAAATTCTTTAATGATCCAAAGTATAAAGATATTTCACATTCTTTTGTAGATGATGCTTCTTATTTTGTTAAAAGAAGATTGAATGTTTTAAAAGAAAATGGAATTTTGGGTATAGCTCTTGTTTTCTTTTGTTTACTNCTCTTTTTAAATACNTCNACTTCTGTTGTCACCTCTATGGGGGCACCAATTGCNTTCATGATAGCNTTTATTTGTATGGAGATCATGGGNCTTAGTATAAACCTGATATCAATGTTTGGTTTAATCNTNGTTCTAGGTATGCTTGTNGATGATTCAATTATNGTTGCAGAACAATTNTATCANAATCTNGAAAATGGTAAAANTCCTAAAGAAGCAGCAAGGCTAGCAGCTTATGAGACAATTAAACCTGTTACNGCCACTATTGTGACAACAATGATTGCTTTTGGNGCACTCTTTTTCATGGGNGGAATTATGGGGAAATTNCTCTGGCCTGTTCCAGCTACAGTTATCATCTGTCTTCTCGCTTCATGGTTTGAATGTTTTTTTATTCTCCCTTCTCACTTAGCAGACTTTGTTAAATTAAGGAAAAACAAAGCTAGTGAGTTTAGAAAAAAGTGGTACGTCCCTATAATGAAAGTTTATGGTTCAAGCCTTAAGACAGCACTTAAAGTTCCTTATTTAACAGTGTTTGGTTTTAGTTTAATCTTTATTGGCTCTCTCTTTGTTGCAAAACATATGAATTTTGAACTATTTCCAGGTGATGATGTAAGAACAGTCTTTATACAGTTCAAAGGGAAAGTAGGTGTTTCTCAAGATCATACTGCGAAGGAAATGTTGGCTGTAGAGAAAATGATCGTCGATACTTTTCCTACAAATGAAGTTCAGCAAATTCAGGCGCGAATAGGTGTTCTAATTGGTGATCAGGGGACTAAGACAGGGTCTCATTATGGTTCAATAGTTCTATATTTAACTGATCCAACGGAGAGAGAAAGATCAACAGATGATATTATAAATGTCGTGACAGAGAATGCTGAAGCAATGATCGATCCGTCATACAAAATTCTTGTTAAAAAAGTTCAAGGTGGTCCACCGAGAGGAAAGGATGTTGACATAGAACTCTATTCTAATTCAATTGAGGAGTTAAAATTAGTATCAAAAGATGTTGAAAAAGAACTCGCTAAGCAAAAGGGAGTTGTTACTACAGAGATTGACTTTGAAGAGGGAAATGATCAGGTTATTTTTAATGTTGATGAAGCAGAGGCATTAAGACTTGGACTCTCTGTAAGAGATGTCGGTGTTGAACTTAGACGAGCTCTTGCAGGAGATAGTATTACTGAAATTAGAAAGTCTGATGAAGATATTGAAATTAAAATTAAGTTAGATGAAGATATGGTCTCAAGTGCAGATCCTCTTCTTGGGTTATCGGTCCTTAATCCGGCAGGAAGGTTTATTCCACTTAGTAAAGTAGCAAAAATTACAAGAAGACCTGGGGCATTTGTCATAAGAAGATTTGAAAGGAAAAGAATATTTTCTGTTTCTGCAAGTTTAGATAAGACGCTTTCTAACTCCAGAAAAATAGCGCAAGACTTTTCACCTGTCGTAAAGAAAATTTTAAAGAATTATCCAGGGGTCACTTTTAAATTTGGTGGAGAGAATGAAGATACAAAAGAGTCAATGATGGGTCTTTTAAAATCTTTTACCATTGCAATGGCGTCAATCTTTATAGTTCTTGTGTTAATGTTTAATTCTGTAGCACATCCTTTAAGTGTCATGACAGCTATTCCTCTTGGAATGATTGGTGTTATTTGGGCATTTAAATTATTTGGAATGAGTCTAGGATTTATGGCAATGATGGGAGTCGTTGGATTGATTGGGGTTGTGATTAACGACTCAATTGTCCTTGTTAACTTTATAAATCTTAAACGTGAAGAGCATGACTCACTCTATAACGCTATTTTTGAGGCATGTCTTTCAAGATTAAGACCAGTTCTACTTACTACATTTACAACGGTTGCAGGCCTTCTTCCTGTTGCTCACGCAGCTGGAGGTGATCCATTTTTAAAACCTATGGCTATGAGCTTTGCATGGGGCCTTGCTTTTGCAACATTCGTAACGCTAGTATTTGTCCCTTGTCAGTACTTATTATTTGAAAAGATTAAAAACTTCTTTAGATTTAGTGCAAAGCTTGATTTAGGAAGTTACTTTGATATAGAGGCAATAGAAAAGAAAGTTGAGTCTGAATTAACTCATAGCGAGGTTTAATGTACACCATTAAGATGACACCACGATTTAGTGATACTGATGCTCTAGGACATATTAATAATGCGAGCTTTTTAAATTGGTTTGAGGCTGCAAGAAGACCAATTTTTGAAATTTTTATACCTTCTCTGAGTCCTAAAGATTGGAATCTTATTATTGCAAAAGTAGATCTTGAATTTTTGGCCCAAACTTATTATCAGGACGATGTTGAGATACAAACTTCCTTAATCAAGGTAGGTAATTCTTCATTCACAATTAAACAAGACTGTGTACAAAATGGTAGCGTTACATGTAGCTCTCAAGCTATTCTTGTACACTTTGACTATTCAACGAATAAATCTTTGAAGATTCCTGATCATATTAGAAAGAAGCTAGAAAGTTTATAACTTACTTATGTAAGAGTCTTTGGCATCCAGAGCATAAGTGGAATTGTCCTTCCTGAACTTCTTTGACAACGTCTCGTGTTTGCTCTCTTTTACAGACTCCACACAAAGTACCTTTAAGCTGACTTAATGATTTTTGGAATCCATGTTTTTTGTGGGCAATCATAAATGAGTTTTGCACTTGAGTTGGAAGTTCATGAGTTAGTCCATGAATTTTTTCTTCCATTGCTTTAATCTCATTGTCGTTACTTTTAATGATAGTATTAATTTCAGACTTTACTTCATCAATAGTTTCAGAAATACCGGATATGAATGTTGCCTGATTTGCTCTGTCTTCAATTAGTTTCTCTTCTCGATCGAGAAGCTCTAGTATTTCTTCCTCTAAACTTTCCTTTTGTTCAAGACTAAGTTTAATTTTATTCTCTGCTATTTCGATTTCTTTTTGACTGGTACTTGACTCAATCACTTTACTACTATTACTAATAGCAGTATCGCATCCTGCTAACTTGTGCTCCAAGTCATTGATTTTGTTTTTTACCTGAATGATTTTCTCGGTAGCTTCTTCATGCTCTTGAGACTTTTTTTCTTTTTGTTTTAAGAGAAATGAGAGCCTGCCTTCTTGTTCCACGGTGTCGTCTTCAAATCTTTTTAAAACTAATTGAAAGGCTTGAATATCTTTTAAAATTTGATCTGTTTCCATGATTTCCCATATTGCGGATAGTTTTGTCAGGCATCAATTATAGTATTTCTTTGTTAGAATAAGAAGAATGAAATCAACACTTTAAGGATGATAAATGCGCGGAAATAGTTTTGGAAAAATGTTTTCATTAACAACTTTTGGGGAGTCTCATGGAGTTGCGCTTGGCGTAGTTCTTGACGGTGTTCCTCCTGGTCTTGATGTTTCTCTTGAAGATTTAGAAAAAGAGTTATTGAGGAGAGCTCCTGGGCAGGCAAAGGGTACAACTTCTAGAAAGGAGTCAGATAAGCCTGAAATACTTTCTGGTGTATTTGAAGGCAAAACTCTTGGAACGCCAATTGCTGTCATTGTTAGAAATACGAATCAACGTTCAAAGGATTATGACAAGCTTAAAGACAATTATAGGCCAGGGCATGCTGATGAAACTTATATGCAGAAATATGGTCGCCGAGATCATCGCGGTGGGGGGCGAAGTAGTGGACGAGAAACATTATCACGAGTGATAGGAGGATATTTCGCTTCACTTATTTTAAAAGATATTAAAGTCAAAGCATTCATTACAAAGCTTGGACCTTTCGAGTTTGAAAAAAATAAATTAGATAACTTAGA
>NZAF01000006.1 GCA_002686115.1 Halobacteriovorax sp.
CATCCCATCTTATATGCAAAGAACCACTGGAAAAAAAGAATATAAGCAAGAGAAGGAATACTCATCATCCCAACACATTTAATAACAACCGACTTATCTAAAAAGGTTCCTCTAAAAAAAGCAACCAATAAAGACAGAAGAATTGAAATCACCGTCGAAATAATAAAAGCCGGAAAAGTTAGTGTAAGAGAAGGTATAGCTCCTTCTTTAATCATTTCAATAATGTCCTGTTTTGAAGCCCACGAACGACCGAAGTCAAAAGTGAACGCCGACTTTACAATATCAAAGTACTGCTCAATAAGTGGTTTATCTAATCCAAGTTCAGCTCTTACCTCAGCAATTTGTTTCGCTGTCGCATGCTTTCCAAGTAGAATTTGCGCAGGATCGTAACCAGAGAGGTTAAAGATAATAAAGATAATGAGACAGACACCAAGGATGATAGGTACTGTATAAAGAAGTCTTCTTACGACATATGACCAAATGTTCACATATCCTCCATTATTGAAAGAGGCGCAACTTGTGCGCCTCGGTATAAACCCTTAAGAATAGGTTTTTATAACTTATAATTTACCAACTGTCTTTTTCTTTTCTTCAAGGTCAATATTTAAATACTGCGCTTGACCTGATTCAAAGTCTGTTGCCATGTAGTTCATTAACCAACCATGCTTAACAGTGAAATTTTGACGGTGTACACCATAAATCCATGGAGCTTGATCCGCTGCCATTCTATTTAACTTCTCATAAAGAGCTGTTCTTTCAGGGCTATCTTGCATTAAAGCAGCTTTAGCAAAAAGTTGATTAAATTCTGGGTTATCATAACCTGAACCGTTTGCTCCTGGAGCTTTATTTGGTCCATAAAGAAGTTGTAAAAAGTTTTCAGCATCTGGGTAATCTGCACCCCAAGCAATACCGTAAAGCATAACCTGTCTCTTAGTAATTTTCTTTTGAAGCTCTGGCCATGTGTTTTGTACAACTTTAATTTGTACACCAATTGCTGCCATTTGCTTTTTAAAGAGCTCTCCAATTTGTCTTGAAGTTGAAGAACTTGGACAGTCATAAGTTAGCTCAGGAAGACCTTTACCTTCAGGGTATCCGGCTTTAGCAAGAAGTTCTTTTGCCTTAGCTAGATCTTGCTCTCTATAAGGAGATTTATAATCTGGCATATTTCCAGCAATTCCAGGAGGAACAACTGACTGAGCTGGAAGAGCTGTATTACTATAGAAAAGCTTATTCATCTCATTAACGTCATAAGCTAATGCCATTGCTCTTCTTAAATCAACATTTTGAAGTAATTCAACATCGTGATTAAACGCAGTGTAAGTAACATCAAGTGAAGGAGAAATTAAAAGAGAAATTCCTTTCTTCATAAGATCATCTGAAAGTCCTTTATCAGGAGTAACAGCAGTTTCAAAATTATCCTTTGGAACACTTACATAATCTACTTTACCTTTAAGGAAGTTTAACCATCTTGGCTGATCTTCTTTAATGATTTGAACAACAATCTTATCTACTAAAGGTAGTGGCTTACCTGCATCTTTAAGAAATGCTTTAAACTCATCTGATGCTTCTTTTGGAAAAGTTTTCTTTCTAAAAGTTGGGTTTTTAATATACTCAAATCTCTTAGCTGTTTGTTTAAACACGCCATCCTTAAGCATAAAAGGACCTGTACCAACAGGGTTATTTAAGAATTCTTTTCCATATTTTTCTACAACTTCTTTAGCCACAACAAAAGTAAATGGCATTGCTAGAGAGTATAGGAATTGTGGGAATTGCTTCTTAAGTTTAAATTGAAGAGTATGACTATCAAGGGCCTTTAAACCTTCGATAACTTCAGAATAATCTGTTTCATCTTTAGCAGCATTCTTGTCTCTCCACTCATTAAGACCAGCTACCTTACCATCAAGTAGCCACCAACCAAGACCTTGTAGCTTTGGATCGGCAAGTCTTTTGATAGAGTAAACAAAGTCTTGTGCAACAAGCTCTCTACCCTTTCCACCAGGGAAAGCAGCATTGTCTTGGAACATAACACCTTTTTTAATTTTAAAAGTATATGTAAGTCCATCTTCAGAAACTGTTGGAAGAGCTTCAGCAAGATTTGGAACTAATGTATAAGGTCTTTTTAAATAGTGATACTCAAGAAGACCTTCATAAACTCTTGCAACTTCATTTGCAGAGTAACGGTCATTTGAATAAATTGGATCCATTCCTTTAACTTCAGACGTAACAGATAGGTTGAGAACTTTTTCAGTTAAATCAACTTTCTTTGTACATGAAGACAAAAGAAGAGTTGTCGATAGAATTGCGATAGCAACTTGTAACATTTTCATTAACACTTCCCTTTTTTCAATATGTTTTAGGCTAAAGTGTTATAGCGAATGTTACTTGATTTTTAAAGTCTATTTAAAATGGACACTTCGCGGCGCACTATTCTGTACACTCACTTAAATCGAGATCAAGCTCATAGAGGATACGGCCATCATCCCCTCTAGTAAGGGATGCGATCATTCTTGAGTAATACTTATCATCTAATTCTGAAAATCTAAGATGTAAGTTTAAGCCGTTCTTAACAGCTTTCTCTACAACAATCTCGCCAGAAATGTCATTGATAGTTCCATAATGGCACCCTGTTTTTACATCACAGTTACCACTTTTCTGTTTTTGAGTCGTGTCAAAAAAGATTGCGAGTTCATTTAAAAAGTTATCAAAGGCCTTAAGAGTATTATAGCGTTTTTGAATTCTTAAAGATTCTGTCGCTTTCTTATAGATGGTTCCACTTAAATTGTTGTGTTTGAAGTAAAGTGTTTCATCCCCTCTAAAAGGAATTTCTATAGCAAATCTTAGATAGTCTTCATAAAGTGACTCATAAGAGAACCTGTTAGATTCATCTCCAACGGTAAGCTTTCCTCTACCATAGGAACTAAGACAAAAACTCTTTGCAATATTTTTGAGTGCGACGGGCTTTGGCGGAGCTAGTTTTTTCTTAAAAAGTGAACAGCCACTAAGAAGAATAAAATTAGAAATTAAAACTAATTTGAAGCAGGTAATCTTAATGTTTCGATACTTTCTAATTCTTTTAATAATTCTTCTCTATCAGTTACACTATCTACATTTCTTAGAGCTTCGACATAAAACTCCTTGGCCTTATCATACTTTTTTAAAGCTTTATAAACAAGTGCGAGATGCTTTGTTACAACTAAGTCATCTCTTAAGTCTTGCCATGCAGCTTTAATCTCTTTGTAAGCTTTTTTATACTCACCTTTTTTATAGTAATACCAACCTAAAGAGTCTCTAATCGTTGAGTCATGTGGCTTAAGCTTTATTGCTTTTTCAATATACTTATAAGCACTCTCAATATCATCCCCTCTTTCAAGCATTGAATATCCAAGAAAATTTAAAGCATCAGCATTCTCAGGGTTTTTCTTAATCATATTTAACATGATCTTATCTGAACTTTCATAGTCTTTTGTTTGCTCATATAAAATCGCTAATCGATACTTATGAGACTTTGAAAAATCATCAGACTGACTTAATTTCTCTAATACCCTTATAGCATCCTTAGGGCGATTAGAAGATTCATAGTACTCAGCTAGGACCACTTTGAGCTCAAGACTCAACTGACTTGATTCATGGTCTTTTTTAACAAAACTAAAAAGTCTCTTCTCGCCTTCACTCTTACCAATGAGATTATCTTTTAAGGCCATCACATTGAGAATTCTTGCAACTTGCAAATTACTATCATAAAAAAGCGGACTCTCTGACGAGATCTTTGAATAGTACTCAATTGCGGATTCATTTTCCTCACTGTGCTGATAAAGAGAAGCGAGATAATAAAGAACTTTATCTGATTCAGGCACTGAATCTAATACCTCTTTAAAAATTGACTTTGCTCCCGCAAGATTATTCATTTCTGTATAAATAACCCCTAGCCTAACTTTGAGATTTAAGTTTGTAGGATCGATCTCAATTAATCTTTCTAAATATGGAACCGCCTCTTCTAATTCATTATTAACAAACAGAAGATTCACATAGCGATTTAAAATTGCATAGTTCATTGGGTCATCATTCAGAAATTTCTTATAGAGAACTATCGCTCTGCCCTCTTTTTCTGTTGTTTCATAAATATGACCTAAAAGTAGAGCTGATTGATAATGTTCTTTATCGAGCTTGAGAGCTTCTTTTAAGTGCTTAATGGCCCTCTTAGGTTTTTCTCGGTCAAACTCAACTCTTCCCTTGTAATAGACATATGAAGCCTTATTTTCTTTATCTGACCTTGAACACTTATTTAAAATATTAAATGACTTTTTAATCTTTTTCTCTTTTGCATACGCTTTTGAAAGAAAGATACATGCTTCAAACTTTTTATCACTTTTTGAATTAACGATTTCAAGATAGAGCTTTTTCGATTCTTCTTTCTTAGATAGTGCAGCATAGACTCCTGCAAGTAACAACTTTGCCTTCTCTTTTAAGTCACTATCTCCATGCTTAATGAGATAATCAAGTTCATGCTTTGCTTTTTCAATTCTATTAGATTTAATTAACTCAACAGCATATTTCTTTCGAATGAAGATATCTTTTGGTTTTAGCTTAATAATGTACTTAAAAAGTAATGAAGAAAGATCTGTATTTCCATTCAATGATGCATCATTTGCTTTTAAAAATAAGTCACTCGCAAGATAATCTCTGGCAGAGTCACCTTTTAAAATCGCTTCTTTTGTCGCAACATTCAAATTTTGTTCGACTAACTGAATCCCAGAAATAAGTTCAGCTTTTTCTATTTTTAACTTCTCCTTCTGATGGACAACTTTCTCATCCTCGAAATTGAAGCTTGAACAACTAAGCAGCGAGTACAAACTTAAGGGAACAATTAAAAACTTAAACATCTAACAACCTTTACTGAGACAAGGGTCAATCCCACGTCTATAAAGTCTTTTCGTCCCTGAAGAATCATTCTTAAGCGGCTAGGCCTAACTTAGTCCGCTGTAGGTATATTTTACCTCATATTCATAATTCACCAAAGTGACACCATAAGTCGTTGTTTTCATTTAGAAGCCGATATTTTTTGTTTTTTGATTTATGTTTTTCTGCGTTAAGAACTTGACATTCAAAGTCATGAACTGCTAATCAATGACACAAATTTGAAAACGCTGAGTGCCAAAAGCACGAACCCGAAGTTTCATTTGTAACATATTGATTATATTACAACGAAGCTGGCTTTATGAAAATAATTCAAAAGGGTTTATCATGAGGACGCGACGTGTTATCAACTATTTTGCAAATATAGTGCTGAGGTATTTACCTCAATTACCAATAGGGGATGTATGATGAATGATGTAAGAATTATCAAAAGGTACCAAAACAGAAAGCTTTATGACACACACCAAAGCTGTTATGTAACTCTAGAAGAGATCGCTCAGATCATTAGAGAAGGTCACGAGATTCAAGTAATTGATAACAAAACTAAGAATGACATTACTTATATGACTCAAATCCAACTTCTTTTTGATCAAGAAAAGAAATCAACTTCTTTAAAAGATGTTGAACTTCTTAAAAGAGTAATCAGATCAGAAGAGGGGACTTTTACTGGTTACATCAGAGGTGTTGAAGGAATCGAAGCTCCAGTAGTTGAAGAAGCTCCACTTAACACTTTTAACTCACTGAACACTAATACTCTTAACTCAGGTATTGAAACTACAAGTACTTTAAACTAATATAGGTGCCATAAACCTAATTAGTACAAAGGAAAGTTCGGTGACTAAACCAAATTTTTTAAAAAATATTGTACCTGCGACTATCATAGTCGCAGGTTTTTTTTGTAGCCCTGTAAACGCAAAGTCGATCAAGGCGCTCACTTCTAAAAAAACCGCTGAAAATAATGAAGATAAAGTTGCTGAAGTTGCCAGAATGACTGGAACAGCTACTAAATATCACGCAATCGGAATCGGTATTGGCCAAACATTTTTATTAGATGATTTTGCTGATAACGGTGAAGATGAAATTACTGCTGACTTATTTTATGAGTACTCAGCAAGTCACTCTTTTGATTTCATTGCAAACTTTCACTATCACAAGCATGACTTTAGACAAACCAGTGCAACGACAACAGGTCTTGCTCTTGGGATTAAAGCAAAGCTTTTTAATTTCGATGCCTTCGCTCCATTTGCGATGGGTGGTTTTGGTTTCTATGCTCCTAGAATGGAGAGAGAAATTGATGGAGAGATTAAAGAGTCTGAATCAAAACTAGTATTTGGATATCATGCAGGCCTTGGTGCTGAACTAGACCTTAATAGAAAAGTAAAAGTTGGCTTCATGGGTAGCTTACATAATCCCTTTGATGCGAAACAAGAGCTACAGCCAAAAGTTGAAGGTGCTTACTACAAAATGCTTTTAACGGTTTTCTATAAATTCTTCTAATGAAAGAACAGCGACTTTTCATTGTTACTGGTAAAGGTGGAGTTGGAAAAACGCTAACATCTTTTGCCTTGGCAAAAAAGTTACAGGAAACGACTTCAAAGAAAGTTCTCTTAAATTCATTTGATCAACCAGTTGATCAAAAACTTGCAAAAGAGATGGGTGTTCAAGTCTTAGATCTTCCCCTACTCGATTCAACAATCGAATATATTTCTAGAAAAATAAAGAGTAAGACATTGGCCAATTGGGTAATGAGAACATCTTTTTTTAAAGCACTCTTTAATATGGTTCCGGCCCTAGGAAATATGATAACTTTTGGTCACCTCATCGATCTACTAGAAGATGATGAAGAAACTATTATTGTTGTCGACGCACCATCATCTGGACATATACTTACAGTTTTAGAGTCACCTCTTAATTTTAAACAAATTTTTAAATCTGGTGCTCTCGTTAAAGATATTGAAAGAATGCTTAAGTTTTCTAGTTCTCCTTTTATAGAGATTTGGGTGCTTTCTATACCTACAGAGCTAGCAGTTGTAGAAGGTAAAGAACTTTATGAAAAGATTAAAGCCAGAGGCGTTCAAAACGTTAAGTGGATTTTAAACAATTCCTTTTTAGAGAATGATGAGCTTTCTGACGAGGAACTACCAGAGTTTTTAAAAGAGAAATTAACTAGTGAAACTAATATTACCACGGAACATCGCAACAATTTCGACCTTATCATACCAATGCATGTAGACAAAAACTTTAAGAACTTAATTAGTCACATAAAAGACAAAATTAGCACTATATTAGATTAAAAAGATTAGCTAGTATGGGTGCCTATGATACCTTTAGATAAAATGAAAAGAGTAGAAATTTTTTGTGGAACCGGAGGTGTTGGTAAGACAACAATCTCTGCTTCAAGGGCATTATTCCTTGCAAAAAATAAGAAAGTCCTACTCATTACAATTGATCCTTCAAAGCGTCTCAAGCAAGTTCTTGGAATTGATGAAAGTCTATCTGGAAAATTAAATAAAGTAGAGCTAGACGCTGAATCAAAGGGGCATCTTGACTGCCTACTTCTTTCACCAAAAACATCATTTGAAAGACTCATAGGAACTGAAAATAAGAACAATATTATAGAAACACTATCAAAACCATATGGTGGAATGAATGAAATTGCAGCCATTATAGAACTTCACTATTGGTTCAATAAAAAAGAGCATGACTTCATCATTCTTGATACTCCTCCTGGTCATCACTTCATTGACTTTCTTGAGGCTACAAAGAAGATAAATGCCTTCTTTGATAAAACCTTTGCCGATATTTTTATTCACCTTGGTAAAGAAAAAGGAAGTAAAGGTATCATTGGAAAGTTAATAAATACTGGTATTGATAAACTCCTTTCACTTTTAGAAAGTGTAACAGGAGAGAACTTTGTCGGTGAATTTACAAGCGCCGTTCATATCTTATATACAAATAGAGAAAAATTTATTGAAGCAATTAATATAGATAAGATTCTTTTATCAAGTGAAAATTCAAATTGGTTTCTTGTTAGCTCTCTTGATCAACTCAAGAGTAAGGATGCAGATGATATGCTCCATGCGATCAATAATTTCAGAAAAGGTGATTCATATCTTGTGATGAACAAGAGCTGGGCCGAGCACTTAAGCAACTGGAATCCCCAATCACATGGTCAGCAAATGCTTAAAGAAAAGCTTGAGTCAGGAGAACGTGAGATTAGTGATATCTCTAAGCAAAATAACGTCTTGCTTTTAAAATTTCCTGAGATTTTTAGTGAAGACCCATTTCAACAAGTGAAAGAACTTATTTCAAACTGGGAAGTTCCCGAGGTAACAAATGATTAAAACAATATCAGAATTAGAAAGTTTCATTACCAAAAACTGGAATACTATAAATAATTATATCGATGCAAAAGGCAGTGACTACACTTTCCCTCTATATAACAGTGTTGATATTAGAGAAAGTGAAAACAAGATCGCACCTGTTGATAATAATATTTATCCAGCAGGTTTTAATAATTTATGCTTATTAGACCTAGATGCTGTTGGAAACTTCCTTGAAAAATTTATTATGCAAAGTTTTCCACAAACTAAGTCAATTGGTATCCTGATTGAATCTCATACTAAGAATAAATTCTATCTTGATAATATTGCTTATCTTCAAAAATCAATTAGAGATGCAGGTTACGATAACGTTAGTATCGTTAGCTTTGATGATAATCTTTTTGAAAATGAAGATAAATTAGAATTAGAAACGGCTTCTCACTTCACTTTGGATGTTTACAAAGCAAGTATTAATGACCAGTTGATCTTTGCTGATGATACGCCAATAGATTTTCTCATTATGAATAATGATCAGTCTGAAAAGATTGACATTGATTTTAACGCTGTTAAAACTCCTATTCACCCAAGCCCGAATGCTGGCTGGTATAAGCGTTCTAAGTCTAAGCACTTTGTTTATTACAAAGATGTGCTAGAAGACTTTTGTAAACACTTTGAAATTGATCCTACTCTACTTCAAGCTAATTTTGAACTCGTCACAGATATTGATTTTAGCAGTAAAGAAGGATTAGATAAAATTGCTCAAGCAGTTGATAGAGTTAAGCCTGAAAATGAAAATGGAAAAGTTTTTATAAAAGGTGACCAAGGTACGTATGGAATGGGAATATCTGTTGTTTCCTCAGGGGAAGAAGTTATTAGCTTTAACAGAAAGTCTCGAAATAAAATGGACATTGGTAAGAACAAAATTAAATTTAGTTCTGTTATTGTTCAAGAAGGCATCGATACTGTTATTAAATATGACAATATGCCTGCTGAAGTTACGATTTATTTAGTTGCAGGTAAGAGTGCTGGAGGCTTTATGAGAGCAAACTCACAAAAAGGTGCGCAAGAAAACTTAAATTCTAAAGGAATGGTTTTTAAGAAGTTTTGTATTAGTGAAATCAGACAAAACCAGGATCATAAAGCAAAAGAAGCTCTCTACTCAATTGTTGGAAGACTATCTTCCCTTGCTTCGGCGATAGAGATAAACGAATTAAATAATTAGGAGAATAGATATGATGAAAGGCGCTAAAGCAAATGTTGTCGATGCAATTGGTGGTACACCAATTGTTAAACTTAACCACATTACTAAAGACATAGATTCTGAAATATATGTTAAATTAGAATATATGAACCCAGGTGGATCTACAAAAGACCGTATTGGTGCATACATGCTTGATCAAGCTGTCAAAGAAGGAACGCTGAAGCCCGGTGGAACAATCATCGAGGGGACTTCTGGAAATACAGGTGTTGGTCTTGCGATGTGGGCAGCTGTTCATGGTTACAAATGTATCTTTGTTCTCGCAGACAAACAATCTAAGGAGAAAATTGATAACCTTAGAGCATTTGGTGCAAAAGTTGTAGTTTGTCCAACGAACGTTGAACCAGAAGATCCTAGATCTTATTATAGTGTTTCTAAAAGACTTGCTGAGACTATTCCAAATTCTTTTTACGTGAATCAATATGACAACCTTCATAACAGAATGACTCACTACACTTGGACGGCTCCTGAGATGTATGAGCAAACAGGCGGAGACTTTGATGTCTTCATGGCCACAGTGGGAACTGGTGGTACAATTTCAGGATGTGGAAAATACTTTAAGGAAAAGATGCCTGATGTAAAAATAGTGGGTATTGACTGTGAAGGTTCTATCGTTGCTCATTATGCAAAAACTGGAGAAATGGGCCAAGCCTATAGCTACGTTCTTGAAGGTGTTGGAGAAGACTTTATCCCTGAAAACTATGATTTTCCAAATATTGATGACTGGATCATCATTGGTGATAAAGAAAGCTTTCTTATGACACGAAGGCTTTTAAAAGAAGAAGGTATCTACGCTGGTGGTTCAGCAGGTGCTGCGATTGTTGGTGCAATTAAGTATGCAAAGACATTAAAAGAGCCAAAGAAGATTCTTGTACTTCTTCATGACTCTGGAAATAGATATGCTTCTAAAATCTATAATGATGATTGGATGAGTGATAATGGATATCTTGATTCATCTTTCAATGTTCAAATTAGTGAAGTTTTACAAACTATTGGTAAAAAATCATCTGTTATTACTATTGGCAATTCTGCAACAATTGGTGAAGCCGTAGATATTATGGAAAAACAAGGAATCTCTCAGCTTCCTGTTGTTAATGATAATGGGGAAGTTGTTGGACTTTGTTCAGAGAATAATCTTGTTAAGCCCGTTATGATGGGTGAATTTAAAAGAGATGATAATATATCACTTGCTTTTACTAATAAATATAGAGTTGTCGATCGTAATGAATTACTTGAGTCTGTAGCAGATGCTCTTTTAAAGAAAGAAGTTGCTCTTATTATGAAAGATGGAAAGATTGATGACATTATGACTGAGATTGACGTTCTTCAGTATATGTCTAAGCAAGGAAGTTTCTAATTAAAAAATCTGATGCTTTAAAATTAAAGTTAGCCTCCAAGGTTATTCACGTTGGAGGCGAAGCTGATAAAGAGACGGGGGCAGTTATGCCACCAATTTATCAGACAACGACTTATGCACAAAAGAGTCCTGGAGTGCATCAAGGCTATGAATACTCGAGATCTCATAACCCCACAAGAACAAGACTTGAAGAGAACTTAGCAAGTTTAGAGAATTGTAAGTATGCCCTTGTCACATCAAGTGGTGTTTCTGCTGAAGCTCTCATTATGCACTCTCTTAAGCCTGGAAGTACAATAGTCTGTGGCGATGATGTTTATGGTGGAACTTATCGATTATTTACAACTGTTTTTCATGAGTTTCATCAATTTATCTTTATCGATACAACAGACAAAGTTCTCGTTGAAAAGACATTAAAAGAAAATAATGTTGATCTAATGTGGATTGAAACCCCCACAAATCCAATGTTAAAAATCACTGATTTAAAAAGTATTTCGACAATTGCAAAAAAATACAAAGTTAAGACAGTAGTTGATAACACTTTTATGAGTCCAATTTTTCAAAACCCTACGAGTTTTGGTATTGATGTCGTACTTCATTCAATGACAAAATTTATCAACGGCCATTCCGATGTGGTCGGTGGCTGCATTACCTTAAACAGTAAAAAAGACTATGAAAAACTATGGAAGCTACAAAATTCCATTGGCCCGACACAATCTCCTTTTGACTCCTGGCTTGTTTTAAGAGGAATTAAGACATTAAACATAAGAATGAAGGCACATGAAAAGAATGCCATTGAAATAGCAAAATACTTAGAAGGGCATTCTAAAATTGAAAAGGTTATTTATCCTGGACTTAAAAGTCACCCTCAACATAAATTAGCTAAAAAGCAAATGACTGGCTTCGGTGGAATGATCACATTTTTTCTAAAAGGTGATATCAAAAAGAGTAAAAAGTTTCTCAGTTCAGTTAAGATTTTCTCTTTAGCCGAAAGTCTTGGAGGAGTAGAGAGCTTAATAGAGCATCCTGCAATCATGACACATGCTTCGATACCTAAAAAGGTAAGAGAAGAAATTGGTATTCATGATAATCTCATAAGAATATCTGTAGGTATTGAAGATATTGATGATCTTTTAAAAGACTTAGAGTGTGCTTTAAATAAAGTTTAGAAATCAGCTTTTCCACTTTGTTCATCTACAACAAAGCCAGAATTTTCACTAGTCACATTTAATGTCCCCGAAATGAAGTCATAATTTGTACCAGTATTAAAAACGAGATTTTTATCAAGATATCTATTAATTAATAAATAGCTACAATATACNTTTCCATGATCACTATTAAGATTTGATTTNTCACCACTGGCAAAGATTAANCCATTATTCTCNATAACTTTTTTTATAGAGAGANATTCATTACAGAAAGCACTTTTTACATTTGTACATTCATTAACTTTACGAATAACCTCAGTCGTTCTTGTTTTCTCTTTAATATGAACAGGGTCTCTACAAATATCTACTTCCCATATTGTTTTAAGATATTTATAGCGATCAAATCTTATATTTATTCGACAATCTTTTTTTTCAATCTCCAGCTTTTTGGTTAGAAGCCCAAAAGGGAAAGACTTATGAGAAACACTCACTTTATAATTCGACTCAAAACAAGCATTTCCTTGAAAAGAGAGTGCATAACTTGAAAAAATAAATAATATACTAAACTTTAGAAATGACATTCTTATCTACCTCAATGGTTAAAACTGTCTGATCATATGGTAAAAAGTCTAAGTCATTATACTTTTTCTTTGTCTGATATGTCACTTCTTGAATCATTTCGCTCGATTCAACCCAATTCTTTTTTAAGAATTGAAAATAAGCGTCATCTCCTAATTTATCTCTCGTATTTTTAAAAAATCCAGGAGAAAGAAGTACTATTCTCTCGCCTTTTTCAAGACTTATATTAGATGTTTTGTAATCAATACTTTTATCTGGATATGATTTTTCATTTCTCGTTACGAGTATTTTAGATTGATTCAGAAGTTCATGTGCGCCAATATTTAATATCTCCGCATTAAAATCAACAAGATCAATGGCCATTGCAAAAACAGATAACTCTCCAAGTCCCTCAAAGTCTTTAATATGCCCCTTTAAAGTATCCTTTACTGTATCCATCTTTAAGTCAGTATTGACTCTAAAGTCATCTATAAAGCTTAAAAATGTACCTACAGTAATATATGAGGTTGCATTGATAGAAAAAATCCATAGTTTATGATTGGACTTAAAAAATTCAAAAAATTCTCCACCTGATGAAGTCCCTGCACAAAATCTAGAGTTAATTACAACTCCCCTAATTTTTTCATTACGAACAGGTACCATCTTTTGATGTAATCCCTTCACTCTTTGAAGCTGACCAAGCACTGACTGCATCACAGTATTCAGTTTTTTTAATAAAGTCTTTTGTGTTGTCACAACTGTGCGATTTACAAGATATGAAGAAATAAATGGAATATAAAGTGCAGTTGGCTTACTTAAATCAAATAGTCCAAGACACTTGAAGTTAGTTTTTCCTATTTTCTCGATAAGAGATTTTTGATTATCGTAATCTTCATCTTCAGAATTATATACAAGAAAGAATGATCCTAAATTCTTTGAGCTATCATGGGTTTTAAAAGATTTTAGACTCATAATTGTGTCAACGCCAATATCTGGCTCTGTTCTTTTCGTAAATTCAACATCTTCTCCAATAGGATTGAAAAATAGCTCTTCTAGCCAACCTATTGTTTTATCATCAAGATCATTTTCGATAAGGTGAATATCCATACTCTAGCAAATCCTTAAGTTATTTAAATTACTTATATTTTAACATCAATTCGCTATCGAGGAGTAATTTTTTGAAAATGGTGACATATGTCATATTTTACCTATCCCTGATTAAAGTTATACGCCTAATTTCCGTAAAGTATATGTGATAGAATTAATATAACCGAGCATTTGGGTAAAGTATGGGTAAAAAATCTAATAATTCAAACGTTTTAAATTTCGATAAATCATTATCGAAGGACACAAAATTTTTTTCAGATAAAGAAAAACTTGAAGCGGATAATATCATTAAGATGATGTTAAAAACGTTAAAGATTAAAGATGAATACACATATGGTCATAGTATAAGAGTCGCTTATTTTAGCGTTGTCACTGGTAATGAAATGAGATTAAGTGCAGATGAGATGTATAATCTCGAATTGGCCGCACTATTTCACGACCTCGGTAAGATCGGTGTCCCAAATCAGGTCTTAAACAAACCTTCTAGATTAGAAGAAGATGAATTCTTAGTAATGAAAAAACATCCAGAAATGAGTTCCACTATTTTGGAAGATATTCCTCTATTTAAAGATATTGCACTCTATGCAAAACATCATCATGAAAGATATGACGGAAGAGGTTATCCATCAAAACTAAAAGGTGAAGACATTCCGCTCGCTTCTAGAATTATACTCATAGCAGACACATTTGATGCAATGACTTCGACAAGACCATATAGAAAAGGTCTTCCATATCAAGTTGCTTATGATGAATTAAAAGAGTTTTCAGGTTCTCAATTTGACCCTAATGTTGTTGAACACTTCATAAAGGCTATGAAGAGAGAAGAATTAACGAATGCGGAGACATTCAACTTGTCTCTGATCTCTGGTGACTTTCTAAAAGATGCTGCATAAATAGCACTTACTTCACTTTAAATAATATCCATGAATTAAAAAATGAAGCAGCTTTTATGCTGCTTCATCAAAGATATCATCGTTATCTATTATAGGCTCATCCGTATACATCTCTTTATAATTCTTGAAAATATAATCTGTATCAAGCACATTTAATGTATTCTCATTGATATATACTGTGCCTTGTATTTCTTCATTATTAGAAAAAAGCTCGTCTACATTTTCATACGAATTTAGAATATCATTGATCTCAGAAACAATTAGGCCAATCTTTTTGTCATCATTATTTAATACTACAACTTTAAGAATATCTTGTTTCCTAATTAAAGAACCATGAGTTTTTTGATCTAATTCTACGAGAGGTAAGAAGTTATCTCGATATCTATAAATTGGTATATTACCACTATAAGTAATTTTAGAGGAATGAAATTCTTCTAAACGATCGATACTATCCAGTGGGATACAGGCATTTGGAATTCCTTGCATATGAACCTGAACATATTCTCCAGTAATACTCATATCTGTAGACTCTAGGTCATCTGCAAAATCACTTTCCACATCATTAATACTAATTCCTACATAAGAAGCAATCTTTTCAAGGTCAAATATAAGGGCCATCTCACCATCGCCAATAAGAGTTGCACCTAAGAACAAGACGTCATCGCTTTGAAGTTTTTTAACTAGTTTTTTCACAACGATTTCTTCGATATCATGAACATCGTCAACAACGATTCCATAATGAAATTGTTCATTTTTTAAAACTATAACACTACAGCCTTCATGACATTCTTCTTGTCCATAAAAGTCTTTTCTTAAGTCTACAATTGGTATTAACTCATCATGTAATCTGATGACGTAACCATCTCCTAGCTCTTCAATAAGGTCTTTTGATTTTTCGACATCTACGACTTCTGAAATATCATCAAGAGGAATTGCGAATTGCTCTTGACCTAAACTAATCATAAGTGACTTAATGATGAGTACAGAGCGTGGGATAGGTATAGAAATATTAAATGTAGTCCCTTCCCCAAGTCTCGAGTCTATATTAATTTTTCCATTTATCGACTCAACTGAGCTTTTTACCATATCCATTCCGACACCCCTTCCAGAAATATCGGTAACCGCACTTGCGGTAGAAAAGCCAGAGTCGAAAATAAGTCCTAAAATCTTTTGAGAACTCATTTTATCTAAATCTTCTTTAGTATATAATTCTTTTTCTATTGCCTTTTCAATCAATCGTTTCTTATCAATTCCGTTTCCATCATCCTTCACTCTGACAATAATATTTTCACCCTCAAGATAAGTACTTATTTTCAAAGTACCTGTTTTATCTTTTCCAATCTCTTCTCTTTTACTAACAGTTTCAATACCATGATCTATACCATTTCGAACAAGATGCACGAGTGCATTTGACAAGACCTTTCCTACTGATGTGTCAACTCTCAACTCTTCACCTTCAAGAATTAAATCTACATCTTTACTTAATTTCTTACTTGCATCTCTAACGACTCTTTTTAGAGGACGATATATACCAGAGATAGTAACCTTTCTCATTTCGCTTATCTGATTCTGTAATTGTGAGCTAACCTTATGCATCTCATCTAATGAGTCTGTAAGCACATCTATATCTTTATCACCTTCATACTTACCTTCAATCTTCGAAACACTTTTTAAGACCATATTTCTAAGAACTGTAATTTCACCACTAAGCTCCATAAACTCATCTAGCAATGATACTTGTATCCCAAGTTTTTCATCTTCTACTTTTTTCTCTTTCGCTAGTTTTTCGTTCTTATCTTGGTGATCTTCTTCAACATCTTCTTTCTTTATATTTTCTAAATTGAATATCTTAATATCATCGGCAATTTCAAACTCGTATCTCTCGCCCTTACTAATATCGCTATACATTCTTCTAAGAACATCAAGTCCTTTTAGTAGGATATCAATAATCTCATTATTTACTTGAATTCCACCATGCTTTAAATTCCCAACAAGATCTTCATAATGATGTGCAAATTCAGGAAGTGTTACTAAACCAACACAAGAAGCAGTTCCTTTAATGGTATGTAATAACCTAAAGTATGTATTTAAACACTCGACATCATTGGGCGAATCTTCAAGTTGTAAGATTAACTCCTCTATTTCATCAAGCATAGGGCTTGACTCATCTACGAAGGAGCTTATCATTTCATACTCTTCTTCTAATTGCCCCATGTACCTTTCAAAGTCTACTTGAATTTGTTCGATAAGCGTTTCTTGCGCAAATGGTTTTTGAATAAACTTGGAGATTTTTAATTCCATCCCCTTAACGGCCATTTCTTTGTTATAGTAGCCAGTCACCATGAAAAAAGGAATGAATATATTATTTTGAATGATCCCCTCTCTTAACTCAAGACCATTCATCTCAGGCATTTTGTAATCACTAATGATTGTAATGATTGATGTTTTATTTTCTATAATGTATTTGAGAGCCTTCTCTGGATTTGAGAAAGTAACAACCTCATGACCAATCTCTTCCAGACTAGACTTATATATCTCAAGAATTATTTCTTCATCATCAACACATACAATTTTATAATCACGCATATTTCACCTACGAAAATAACTCATGACTTAAACTCACAAGTTTTTTAATTTCATTCTTTATTAGTTCGACCTCATTTTCACGACCTGACTCAATTAATATCTTTTCCTGGTTTGCAAATTGATACATGACATAATCGAGACTTTTTTCTATTAACCTTTTTGCCTTAACATTTTTCAACAAACTATCAACAAGTGAGATGATCGTTTTGTCATCAAGTGGTTTTTCTATGAAGTAACTAGCTCCAGATTTTAAACCTGCAAGTACAGCATCTTTAGTAACAAAACCTGATATAAATATGATAGGTATCTTAAGTCCAGATTCATCAAGTTTCTTAAGCATTGTTAACCCATCTACTTTTGGCATCTTTATATCTGATAAGATGATATCAGGATGGTCATCATCGATAGCCTTTAGAACTTCTTCTCCATCAAGAAATGATCGTACTCTTACATTCATACCTTCTAAAATCTCAGTAACTAATTCAACAATCAGAGGCTCATCATCTACAACGTACGCATAGCCTTGAAATTTCTTATCACCTTTCGAGGCTTTATCTACAACTTTAGCTTTTACCGAAACTTCTTTTTTAGGAGGTTCTACTTTTAAATCTTTAGCTACTTTCTCTGTCTGCTCAGTTTCTTTAGAAAAAGAATCTATATATTCAAAATTTAATTTATCTGTTTCAAAGAACTCTCTCGATGCATCAATTCCTTTTAAGAAATAGTCAGTTGCTCCTTCCGGAAATTCATCCTTAATCTGCGTTAGAAGTGTTTCCAATTTGTGCAAGTGCTCTTGCAGTTCATTGATGCCAAACATACCACTTGCACCCTTCAAACTATGAAAGGCCCTGAATATACTATTGTAAGATTGTTTAAAGTCTTTACCGTTATCAATATCCAAAAGTGCCTCTTCTGCTTCATCTAAAAGTTCCACAGCTTCAATAATAAAATTTTCTTTTAAACCATCCACAATATTCTCCCTACATTATTTATCGACAGAATGATTAATATCTTTTAAATTTTTATAGGAAATAATATTATGCTTGAGTTTTTTAGTCTGGATTCTATATATCGTAATCAGAATGAGAAGAGATTCACTCAAAAGAT
>NZAF01000007.1 GCA_002686115.1 Halobacteriovorax sp.
TTGATAATGAAATAATTTAATTTATGTAACTTTGGAGCACATAGAAACTTCTTATTATTAAATATTTTAAAGATTATCCTTCTAAAAAAGTCGGTCTTAATTAAGTCATGTCTGATGTCAAAGCTTCTTAGAGCAATGAGTACAGAATAGGTGGAATTTTTATGACCTAGCTTATTATTGAGTTCATAAAAACGGTTCATATCTAATTCATTCTGATATTTTTTTAGATGAAGAGCGATGTCTAATAACCAATGAATCTTTAAGAATGTGTGTTGATAAGCGAGATGACCCATTAGATGGACAAGTTCATCAGTAGGAGTGAGTCTTCTACTAAATTGATTCTTAAATGGAGTTGACTCCCAATTGATACTATCTTCATTCATAAATAGTCTTGAATGAAGTTCAATGACGACTTCTATTCCATGTATTGTCTTCACTAGATTAGACTTAAAATTATTTCCCTTCCACTTTTTTTCACCTGTCTTTTTAAAGCCATCATCTATGAGGTATTGTTCAACGGTAGAAAATATTTCTTTGCTGATTAAGATATCGATATCACCAAGAGTTCGATGTTGCATTTCAGTATAGATGTCTTCTAGTAAGACGATTCCTTTTAGAAATATGACTTTCCACTTATTTTTATGTGCTATTTTAGAAAACTCATCGGCCCAATTGAGGTAAATGATATTTCTAATCTTAGTATTTTGATTTCTTTGTGAAATATTTTTAAAGTATCTCTCGTGAACTTCATCCTCTCTAATAAAGCCTTCAATGCCTTGGTTGATAATATTGTAATAAGTTTCTTTTGCAAATTCAGGACTTTTAGAATGTAATATACTCTTTTTTATTTCTTCAATCATTTTAAAATTATCTCGCTTCCTCTATCAAAAAATTTATTTTGGGCATATTTAAGAAGATAGACACCTATTGGATAGGCAATGAGAATCCAAATTATCAACGGATAAAAATCATTTAAGAATAATTCATTATTGAATGCCTTTCTCATTGCTGTCAAAACAGAGTTGAATGGAGAAATATAATGTCCAATCTTTTGAATGATAGGAGGAAAGACTTCTGTAGGAAAGTAAGCCCCTGCAAGAAATAACGAGATTGTGGTTATATAGTTTAAAATACTATCACCTCTTCCAAAGAACATTATAATAGCTGCTCCGATAAGACCAAGTCCTAGAAAAATGGGATATGAGATGACTATTATCAAAAACATTAAAATAAAGCCTTTAATATCTAGGTTAAGCTTAAAAAATAATATGGCAATGACAAAGTGAAGAAGAACGCGAAGTACTTCTAGAAGAATACCAGCATTAATCCAGTAAGTTAATAATTCGTGTAGATCTATGGGGTATGATAATAGTGAAGATAACTTTTTTTCAGAAATAAAATTCTTTAGTCTAGAGGATGGATTAGCAAACAGATAAGCAGGGATCATAAGACCCATCTCTCCTATGAGTACATATGAGAAATAATCTGTACCATAAAAGTTTAAATCTCCCTTCATGATGGGAGAAAAGGCCATTGCCGTATAGTAGTAAATAGTTACAGACAAAATAATACCAAGCAGTTCTCCAATAAGAGCAACCCAAGAGGGATAATTATTAAGTTTTTCTAAATGAAGAACAGCCCTTAGAACTTTATACACAGAGCTCTCCATCTTTTAGTTTTAGTGTTCGATTAAAAAATGTCTCATCAATTTTCTGATGAGAGGATATGATAAATACTTTGTCTTTGAATTGTGATGCTAGAGAAGACAAAACAAAAGTAATCGTTTCTTGAGAAAGCGATTGAAATGGCTCATCTAAAATATAGATACTACAATTTCTTGATAGGGCCCTAAAAATTGAAATTATCTGTTTCATTCCCATCGAGCACTTATATGATGGCATTTCTATTGACTCTTTAAATATATTAAGATGATCACACCAATTGTTTAAAAGCTTTTTAAAGTGCTGAGTTTCTAGTTTTTTATTTTCATAAGATAAGTTTTTTAAACTTAGTGAGTGATAAAGTTTTAAATTTTCTAGACCTGTCATTCTTGGGAAAAGAGGAGGTGGATCACTAGGTAAAAAGGAAACAAAGTTTTTAACATTTCTAAAACTTAATTGTTTGCCGTTATAAAGAATTTGGCCATTTTCAGCTGTAAGTTGTGCCGCTAGAAGCTTTAGAAGAGTGGTCTTTCCACTGCCATTGTCACCAGTAAGAAGTATTTTGTCGTTTCTTAAAACTGATATATTTAGTCCGGTAAATATATGTTTGTCATCATAACTTCTTGAAATCTTTTCTGCACTAATGATAATTTCTTTTTCCATGAATTTAATATCCTTCAAATATTTTAACTCTTTTATGTTTTTTATGATGAAAATCGGTATGGGGTGGAAGAATTTTCTTTCACGACGAACTTTCAGCAACTTAGAACATTGATTAGATATACTTTATTACAGTTTTTTATCTAGGAGACGATAAAATATATGAACTTAAATATGGGGAATTAGGATCATAGTTTGAAAAAGTTAAATGTCATTTTAGACGAAACTACAATTATCAATTTTTCTTTTTTTAAAAAGTTACTAGGTCGTTATAAGTATGCCTCTTTTATTATTGTTATTTCAATAATCTCTATCTTTAGTATTTATTATAAGAATCAACATGATATTTATAGAATTACAAAAACCTTCAAAAATGTTTCAAATGATGCTGATTCTCCACTTGGGACAATCTCAAACATCATTGGTGAAAGTAAAAAGGGAATAACTGAAGAAGAAGTTATCTCTAGTTTAACATCTATTGACTTCGTAAAAAAATTCGCAGAAGTCGTTTATGAATCAGATCAATATTTAGAAATGAATCTCAGTGATCTTCTAGCAAGAGATGTTAGAAGTACATCAGAGATATATGCACTTTGCAATGAAGATAGGGATTGTTTCATCAATTTTTTAATTGGAAGACTTCCTGCTTTGTATGAGATTAGACCTAATGGAGTTGTCGTTAATAATTTCTTTATAACAGTGAAAACATTAGATCCTAAAACTTCTAAACTTTTGTTAAAGTACTTAGAGGAATCAATTCAACTCACTCGTCTAGAAGCAATTAAAAGAGTACATTCTCAGCAAAATGAGGTTACTCAAAAGCTATTAAAGCAAAAACTAGAGGAGTTAGGAAGTGTTGATCCTGATATTATTCAAGGAGAGTTTGATAATATAAAAGAAAAGATCGAACAACTAGATGATAGAATAAGTATCGTCTCTAGAGAATATCATGGGCTAAAAGTACAAGTTGACTTACTGGATTCTCAACTTGAACAAACGAAGAGAACACTATCTTCAGATACAAAGAAATTATTCAATTCAAAACTAGCTAAAAAAGCAAAGGTGATTCAATCTAAAATAGAGAAATATCGTCAAGATATTAGTGCGATTGAGGTTGCTTCCAATGAGTTTGGTGATGAGTCTTCAATATTAAACCAGCTAAGATCTGAGTTAAAGAAGGCCGAAAGAGAACTCGCATCAATTCCAAACCATAAACTTTATCTAAGTAATGCTGAAGACTTTTTAAAGAAAAAAGGTAATGCATCAGCGAATGTTAGTTTTGATAATAAAGTCCGAAAAAGACAATTTGTTAGAGTAAATAAAGAACTTGAAAAATTACAACTTGAAAGAGTAAATACAGTAAAAAGACAAAAAGAATTAGCTGCGACCTTAAAGCAAATTAAGCCAACAGTTGATTATATTAATCTTTTAAGAGAAAAACTTGTTCAGTTACAAATCATTGAATCATCTATCATATCTGATTATGTCTTTAGTAAAAATGTAAGTGGAGTTAGTGTATTTAAAAGAACTTCTCTTTCAAAGGTCATTCTATTTTGCTTCTTTGTTACTCTTTTTTCTCTCTTCGCTTTTGTTCTTATTCGCTATCTGGCCGATACCAAAATCTATGATGAATATGAGCTAAATAAGAACTATGAGAATATTGAAGTGATTGGAAAAACACCTGATTTCAATTCCTAGACGCGTCGCAAGCTAAACACTCATTGTATTACGAAAATCATTCTGCTAATATCCCGATTATTTATTGAGAAGGGTTGATGATGAAGATGTTAAAAGTGTTACTAACATGTCTTAGTTTATTATGGCATACAACGAGTTTTGCGAAGAAAAATCAAAATAAGTATAACTTAAAAGAAATTGCTTTGCCTTCAGAAGTTAAAGATCTTCCTAAGAATTATGGCTCAGTCTTCTTTTCTCCAGCTGTCAAAGACAGTGTTCTTGTTCCTGTTCACTTCTGGGGAGAAATTAAGAAGTCTGGACTACATTTTTTACCAATTAATACAAGCTTTATGAATGGTTTATCAATTGCTGGTGGTCCTCAGTCAAGTGCGGAACTAGATAATATAAAAGTGATGAGAAAAGCTAATGATGGAACACTAAAAGTTTTAGAATTTGACCTGAGTAGCGGTGGAAATGATTTAGCATATAAAGAAGTGTTACAGCCAGGAGACTCTGTTTTTGTTCCACGATCAAACTTTTATGAGAATAGATCGTATTACACATCTCTTATTGGTGTTTTAGCAACCATTCTTTCAAGTGTACTTGTGATTAATCAAATTAATAATAACTAATTAAAACTGACATACTATAATGGTGCTGTCTAACTTTTCAAATTTGATATTTTATATTGTTGTTTAAATCATTTAAAGTCTTTACCCGTCTTTTGATTTATTTTCCTCGAATGATTTACCACTGCCCAAAAAAATCCTGTGATTCAAGTACAAAACTAAAGAGCGTTATAAAAGATGGAGTCTATCTTAGAAAGTGTGACTCGAGAAAAGTTCAGCGTTTTAAATGTAAGATATGTGGGAAGAGGTTTTCAAGATCAACTCATACTCTAGAATATAGGCAAAAGAAAAGGCGCGTAAATTATATGCTCTATAAGCTAATCTGTTCTGGGAACTCAATGAGAAGATGTTCTAGGATTTTAGGGATCAATTACAAAACAGTAGCTAGAAAAGTCGATTATCTCGCAGAAAAGTCTAGAAGAAGGCAAGAAAAACTCCTAACAGAACTTCAAAAATCAAAAGTNGAGAGAATGCAGTTTGATGATCTTATCACCCTTGAGCATACGAAGATGAAACCTCTAGCCGTAAGCCTCGCAGTTGATAAGGACCGGCGAATCATCCTTGGAGCCGAGGTTTCAAGGATTCCCGCATTTGGACATCTTGTAAAGAAATCTGTAAAAAAATATGGATACAGAGAAAACCATCATATACGTGGACTCAATAGACTCTTTTTAAAAATTCAAAAAACAGTTTCAACAGATGCATTAATTGAGTCAGATGAACATAAAACATATCCAGCTCTTGTGAATCAGTACTTTCATACCAGTGAATACAAGAGATACAAAGGAGGACGTGGATGTGTAGCTGGACAAGGGGAATTGAAAAAACAAGTTTTTGATCCGCTTTTTACCTTAAACCACACTTGTGCAATGATGAGAGATTCAATTAACCGACTTATTAGAAAGACATGGTGTACGACAAAGAAAGTATCAAGACTACAAAATCATATTGATATATTCATTAGCTTTTATAATCGCGATTATCTAAATATTAATTTGACACCAATATAGAGGATCAGTTTTTAATTTTTTTGATTAAAAAAGTTCAATTGATATTCAAACATTATCTCATCATTAAAAATTCTATCAGATATTGAATACGATCTTTGAAAAAAGGTTTCAAACTTCTCACTGATTTCTCCATAAGTTCTACCGGTGTTACTTAATAACGATATCTTTAAGTCTTTGTATCCTTTATTAAAAGCGTCGAGGTAAAATGACTTTGGCCCTATTGAAAAATACTGCTCGTATCCTATCGATTGATGCTTAGGTATACCTTCAAATTTAGTCGTACCGATATGATGACAGTAGTCTTCAACACATGCTCTAATGGACATATTAATATCTTTAGAGGCGTCTTTAAAAGAAAAGACTCTAAAGTCCTTGATTTTTAAACCAAGCATTTCTCCAGTATTCATATTTAAATATTTACGATTAATGTCTTGAGGATTATTTTTTAAAAATGATGATACTGACTTCTCTAGTTCTTCAACTGAATCATTAAAGATATCAAAGCCTATATTTTTAAACCAGTTTTTATGAGGGTAGAGTTTTACCGATTTCGAGCGTGGACAACTATATCTAAGACCCTGCTCAATATAAGCAAGGTCAACATATGCTGCATGAACAGAGGCTAGTTTTAATTCATTATTTCTTTTTCGAAAAAAGACAGGACCGCCGCTGTCGCCACTATTTCCTACATGCTCAATAGTGAGGTTAATATCAGAGATATTGTAATTTCTCTCACATTTTGAGAATTTATTATAAACTCTTGCCGAGCGATATCTTCTTTCTCTGACGTGATAGTCATTTTCATCGAGTCCATACCCAACTTGAGTGACTCTGTTATGATGAAGACTAAGGTTTCTTGTGAATTCATACTCGCTTTTGATGACACTTGGATACTTTTCAATCTTAATCTCTTTATCAAGAATCGCCAGTGCTAAGTCATATTCAATTGGACTCTCAGGTCCTCCATAATCAAAAAAGTCTGGGTGCTTGATCATCTTTCTAATTTTTGAAACTTTGGCCTTAGGATCATCAACATCAAAATCATTAAGATTTGTGACATAGAGATTGGCCTTAGTACAATGGGCATTTGTTAAAACAAGGCGAGGACTTATAAGAGTACCAGAACACTCAGAAGTCTTACCAAATAATTTAACAACGGAGTCAAAACTATTTGTCACATCAATACTTCCATAATAGATGGCATTAGTATTTGCTTGATAGTCATGATCTTCATGAACTTGCTTACCTGGTTGGCAGCTACTGAGAGTAAAAAGAGGAAGAATAATTGCAATGTTTTTAAAATTTTTCATGAAAGGCTTATATCAGAAAAACTTGGTAGCAGCGCTGTGCGTTGTAAAATCTTCAAACTTAGTAAGTTATTGTAAATATAAAGTATTAGACCTGAGTTTTTGACAGAATTTCATACTTTTGCAGTCAAAGAGTGCATGACATCCTAAAAGGGAGCATGTTAGCATTAAGGGACACTCACACATTTATTGGAGACTCACATGGAATTGATGTTTAATGCTTCTGGAATCCTTTCAAGAGGGAAGGGCCTAACTTTTGATGACGTACTTCTTATGCCTCGTTACAGCGAGATATCATCGAGAAGACATCCTAGTTTAAGAACTAAAATTACTAAAAACCACTCAATCGATATTCCGATTGTTTCAGCAAATATGGACACAGTTACAGGTCCAGAGATGGCAATGGCCATGGCCAAATTAGGTGGTCTTGGTATTTTACACCGTTTTATGGATCATGAAACTCAAGTAAATGATGTGAAAAATATAAAGAAATTTATTGAACAAGAAGGTCTAAATCTTCCTGTTGCTGCATCAATTGGAGTGAAAGAAGATGGTATGAGAAGGGCCGATCTTTTAAGTGATACAGGGGTTGATATTTTGACCATTGATATCGCTCATGGTGACTCAATCATGATGATGGAAGTTCTAGAATATGTTAAAAAGAAGTATCCACATATTGATGTTATCGCTGGAAATGTCGCTTCTCCAGATGGTGTTAAGAGAATGATTGATCGAGGAGCAGATGCAGTTAAGGTTGGAATTGGTCCAGGAAGTATGTGTACGACAAGAATCATCACAGGTCATGGTGTTCCTCAATTAACGGCAATCGCTCTATGTGTTCAAGAAGCGATGAAACTTGGAATCCCTGTCATTGCTGATGGTGGTTTAAAGAACTCTGGAGATATGGTTAAGGCCTTATGTGCAGGAGCTAATACTTGTATGGTGGGTTCACTTGTATCGGGAACTCTTGAAACTCCTGGTGAAGTAAAGGGTGGAATGAAGCAGTACCGTGGTATGGCATCAAAAGCAGCGCAAGTTTCTTGGCGAGGTGAACTTCCAAAAGGAATGGCCGCAGAAGGTGTTGATACAATGATCCCGTGTAAAGGACCTGCGGAAAATATTATTAACGAGCTTACTGGTGGTATTAGAAGTGGAATGACTTATCTTGGCGTTGATGCAATTGACAAGATGAAAGAGGTTGCACTTTTTATGGAAATGTCTGCTAGTGGAATGAGTGAGAGTAAGCCTCACGGTCAAAGATAGTTTTGTAAAAGGATTCATATGTTTTCAACTCTTGAAAAAAATGTCTTATCTTATCCAAAGTTAAAAGAGCGCATCGATAGAAGTGATGACCCATCAAAGGCTAAGGCTAAGGCATTAAAAAACCTTCAAGAGATGAAGGCAGATTTTTCTGAACGAGCAATTAAATTATTAGAAAAAGGATTTGATGCTGCTTTAACGACTCTTTATGACGGAATTAATTTTAATGAGAATGGAGTTAATTTAAAAGAGCTGATGAAAAAAGGCAGTGTCGTCCTTGTTCCTAATCATCAGTCTCATGCTGATTATGTAGCAATTAATTATAAGTTTTATAAAAAATATAATCGACCTCTTTTCGTTGCAGGAGGGGATAACTTAAATATTTTCCCAATAGGAAAGATATTTAGAAGTGGTGGATGTTTTTTTATTAGAAGATCTTTTCAAAACGATATTTTATATAAGCTTACTATGGAAGCTTATCTCTATGCTCTTTTAAAACAAAAAGAACCGATTGAGTTTTTCTTTGAAGGAGGAAGAACAAGAAGTGGAAAACTAAGGCCTCCAAAATTTGGTCTCTATAGTATGCTTCTTGAGGCCCATAGCCACTTACCTGAAGAGGAAAGGGGAGACCTACAATTTGTTCCTGTCTCTATTGCCCATGAGTATGTGCCAGAGCAACGAGCACTTGCAAAAGAGATGATGGGAGGAAAAAAGGTTAAGGAAAACGCTACCCAGATTCTTGGTCTCTTTAAACTGATTGCTTATCAGTTTGGAAATGTCCATATCAATATCAGCCCGCCAATTTCTGCAAGAAAATTAGAAGACGAGCAAGAAAATAAAAAGGCCGTGCTTGATTTAGCTTTTAGAACTTTTAGAAAAGTTGGTAAACAAATGGTCGTTACTCCAACATCTCTTCTTGTCTTAATTATGCTTGATGAGACAACTGGGGCCATAAAGTGGTCTGATATCATTGCAAAGGCCAAAGCAATTATTCAGTATTCGATGAAGTTTGATATTCCTTTCACTGATAGTCTACAGATGGGAAAATTAGAGAAAACGCTTGGAAGAGCAATGGATATCATGATTGGAAATGACAAGGTTGAAGTCATTGGACGCCATGATAACTCCACCGTTTTTTATTCTATTAAAGAAGAGTGTCGAGGAGAGTTGTTATTTTTTAAAAATACCATCCTTCACCACTTTATTATCCCTTGGACTATAAACTTAGCATGGATTAATTTATTTTCAGGTCGCATTCAAAACGTTGAAGATTTAAAATTATTCTTTATGCAACAGCGTGATCACTTAAAACATGAATTCTACCTTCCAACGATTAAAGAATATTTTTATAAGACTCTAAGAGTTTTATCAGACGCTGTAGGAAGAGATATTCATTCACTTGATGAATGTATGCAACTTGACTATAGAGAGCTCTATCATGTTGCAACTAATCTCGGTATTTTTTCTCGTGCTCTAAGCTATATTAGTGAAGCTTATTATGTCGGAGCAAATACACTTTTGGCATTTCACCGTGAAGATGTTGAGCTTTTTAAGGCCTCAGACTTTAATGAAAAATTTAAGCAAGTTTTTCAAAATGAGATTAAGTTAAACCGCATTATTAAATTTCCAGAAGCTCATAATATTGAACTTATGAAAACGATGCTTAAATACTTTCATCAAAATGATTATATAGAAAAAGATGAGGGCTCATATAAGATCGCTGATATTGAAAAGCTAAAAGATTATTTAACAAACCTTGAGACTGAACTTAGAGAGCAGCTCAAATTTAATTTAAAAGCGATATAAATATATGACAACGGCACCTGAGAACTTAAGACTCATATCATGTCAGACAAATGATTTAAGGCTTTGGACTAAAGTTTCAATCGATCTTTTAGAATATATTGAAAAAAAGCCCGCTATTAGTCTTTATGAGCCAGATATTTTGATACAGTACAATGCAGGGCAGGATATTTTTCATATTTCAAGACCTATTGTCGGTCACATTAATAGTAAGACTTATCAGGTCAGTGACTTAAATATGGTCTCATTTGACAGAAATGAAATTGATCTTTCACCTGAAAGTGACTTTTCAGATTTAGCAAAGAAAATTCTAAAAAAGGGTGACTTTCTCAGATTGACCTTTTTGTCATCTAGCATTAAAATTTTCCATGACAAAGCAGTATAACTTATTTTGTTTTGCCATTTTAAGTAACATAATGATAATACTGTGTTTTATAAATATTCCGGAGGTGAGTTATTAGAAACAAACAGGGAAGAAAAAACCAAGGTCCAAGACTTAATGAAGATATAAGGATCCCTGAATGTAGATTAGTTGGTGAGACAGAAGCATATGGTATTGTATCAATGTCAAAAGCTAGAGAGATTGCAGACGAACAAGGTTTAGACCTTGTAGAGATTTCACCAAGTGCAAAACCACCTGTAGTTAAAGTCATCGACTACGGAAAGTTTAAATACGATCAACAGAAAAAAGCTCAAGAAGCTAAAAAGAAACAAGTTAAAATTCAATTAAAAGAAATTCAACTTAGACCAAATATTGAAGCCCATGATTTAGAAACAAAGCTTAAGAGAGCTTATAAATTTCTTGATCAAGGCGACAAGGTTAAATTCGTTATGCAATTTAGAGGTCGTGAAATGGCCTATCGTGATGCTGGAAAAGAAAAATTTGAAGGAATCATTGAAGGCGTTCTCGAATATGGTGCTCAAGTTGAGAGTCCTGCAAAGATGATGGGAAATAGAATTATCACAATTCTTGCTCCTTCTAAGAAAGCTAAAAAATAATAGTATAGAATAGGTCTTCTATTAAAGTTACTCAGTTTGTCTTCAAATATTACATTTGTTGTTGTCATATCAGTAGCTTAGGTTGCTTTAAGTTAAGAAATATATGTCCTCTAAATATAGATTATTACTGTTGTATAAAGTATAATAAAATTTATGTATAATTTTATTATTTTTGAAGATGATCCTGTGGATGCGGATATTTTGAATAAGGCCCTTAGTCATCACTTCAACACACAAAGAACAATAATTTCTGGTGAGAATGGTGATATTGTCACATTACTAGAATGCCAAAAGCTTGATTGTGTTTTCGTTGATTATAATCTTGGACACAAGAAGGGTTCTGATATTGTAAGAAGAATCCGAAAAATTAATGATATTTTACCAATTGTTATGGTAACCGGTCAGGGCTCAGAAAATGTCGCAGTAGACTCTTTTCGTTCAGGGGTTACCGACTATCTTATAAAGGGTAATGAGTTTAATCCTCTCTTTAAAAAATCAGTCGAAAATATAATTGATAATTACCATACTAAAAATATTTTACGACACCAAAGAAGTGAGATGAAATTTCTTTTTAAATCGCTTTCTCATGATCTTCAAGAACCAGTAAAAAAAATTATAATGTTTTCTCATGTTTTGTGCGACAAGAAGTTATCAGATGATGAATATAATCAGTTGTTGGAAATGCTAAATTTGTCAGCAAATGATATTGAAGCAGTCTTTAGAGCGCTAGGCCTATATATTAATTCACTTTCAAGTTCAGAGTTTGAAGAGAGTTTCGTCGATATTAGCAAGGTTTTAGAGACAACGATTAATGATTATGGACCTTATTTTGAATCAATCGGGATTAAGCTAACTTATCAGGATAATATTCCTAATATTTATACATATCCAGATATTTTTAACGTTATAATAAAGACTATTATTCAGCATGTAGTCAAAGAGTATGCTGTGGATAGTATAAAAAGTAATCTTTATTTATTCTATGAAATGAAAAAAAACCGACATTCTTTATGTTTAAAAAGACTTCGTGAACAGCTGCCAAGAAAAAACTCAAATGATGTTTACGTTCAGATAGAGCATAATATCGCTTTTAAATTATGTCGAAAAATCCTTAGTGCAATTGGTGGGGATATAGATTTTAATGACGAGGGAGAAGTGAAATATATCTCTTTTTCAGTGCCAGTTATAAAAGAAAAAGACCAGGTTTAAATATGAAGAATATCTTGTGGGTTGATGATGATTTGATGATTGAAAAGATGGTTCTTATGTATAAGAAAAAGTTTAATGTAAGTGATGTTAATCTTATTTTTGTTCATGATGGGAATCAAGCTTTAGATATTATGAAAGAACAATCATTTGATATTGTTTTACTAGATTTAAATATGCCTGTGTGTTCAGGTTATGAGTTTTTAAAAAGGCTTGATCACTCTCAGCTCCCTAAGTCTACTGAAATAATAATCTGTTCAAGCTCCAGCGCTAATGAAGATATAAGTGCAACGAAGAAGTATGGTGTTAACGAATATATAACTAAACCTTTTGATATATCAAAGCTTTTTGAAAGAATTAGCGTGAATAAGGATTTTTCATGATTGAATATTTGAAATCCTTATTATCTGATGATTATATGCCACATGGACATTGTTATCTGTGGAAGCCTGAAATTCTTTGGCTTCATGCAATTTCTGATGGAATTACCTTCTTGTCATATATGGCAATTCCTATTTTTCTTGTCTATATAGTTTATAAGAGTAAATACAAAGTTCCGTATCCTTCTTTATTTATTCTTTTTTCAATTTTTATTCTTGCTTGTGGAGCCACACACCTGATGGCCATCGTAAATATCTGGAAAAGTGAATACTTAGTTTCAGGTATCATAAAAGCGCTTACTGCAATGGCCTCTTTATTAACAGCAATAGCTTCTATTCCAGTGTTAAAGAAAATAGTGAAAATTGTTGAAACTGAAGAATTTAATGACAAAGAAATTAAGTAATACAGAAATATTAATTTTAGCTCTCATCCTAATTTTTAGTTTATTCATTATTCTAGCTGACTATTTGATTCCGGAAAGCATCGGTCTGAGTATTCTCTACGTTATTCCGCTTTTTTTTAGTACCTACTTATTTTTTAATAAAAAAGTAACTCTCATATTAACTATTATCTATTCTTTTTTAACACTGTTAACTTTTTTATTTCATGAATTTAATTTTGTGATTATTTCTCAAAATATCATTACTATTTTTATCTTAATTGTTTCAAACTTCTTATCTAGTGCAATTATTAGAAATTTTGATGAGAAAAAGAAAACAGATTTATTATTAAATGAAGCCTACAATGTGACTCCAAGTGGAGTCCTGGTTGTTGATTCTAAAGGTAGAGTAAGAAATTTCAATAAGTCCTTCGTTAATATTTTTAAATTTGATGCTTCAAAAAAAATCGATACTAAGCTTATGGATTACTTTTTTGGTTTAGAAAAGGGGAGAACATTCTTTGACTTAAGAGAAGTTCTTGAGAATCAGTCAAAAATTATTCATATAGAAAGTGAAGGCACTTTATCTCCTGTAGAGGTCTCATATCAAGAAATTACTGTTGAAAACTCTTTTTTTATGTTTTTTACATTTGAAAATTTATCTAAAAAAATTAATCAACAAATAAATATGAATCGATTAGCAACTGTTGCGAACTCCTCTCATGTGGGCCTTATTAATATTGATATTCAAGGTAATATTCTTGCTCTTAATCAAGGAGCAAAAGAAATTCTACTTGTTAATGATAAAGAGAATATATATGGGAATCTACTTGACTTCTTTTTAACTCGAGATAAAGAAAAACTAATGGAACTTCTAACTAATGTTGGAAAAGGAAAAAATCTAAGTAACCTTGAATTTCTAACTAAGAGTATACACGGAAAGAAACTACTTCAGATAAGTTTTTCACCGATTCTGGACTATTTTAAAGAAAGTGTTGTAGAAATAAGTGTCTCTTTTATTGATGTTACAGAAATTAGAAGTTATCAAAAAAGGATAGAAAAGAGTAAAAAAGACATGGAGGAATATACTTATATTGTCTCACATGATCTTAAAGCTCCGCTCAGGCATCTGTCATCTTATATGCAACTTTTAGATCTTGAGAAAATTGATTTCTCCGATAAAGCAACACAATATTTATCAAAAATGAAGAAGAGTACTAAGCGTATGAACGATATGATTTCAGCTCTCTTATCATATTCTCGAATTGGTCATGAGGAGAATGATCTTGCTGAAGTAAAACTAAGCGCAGTTCTTAAAGATGTTGTATTATTATATGATGATATAATTAAAGAATATAATATTTCAATTTCTTCGTTTATAGAGGATAAAGTATATATCAATAGAAGTCATGTTTTTCAGCTTATGCAAAACTTGATAGATAACAGTATTAAATACCGTCATCCTGATAGACCTCTAGAAATTAAAATTTCTTCTTTTGAAAAGAATGAATACTTAGTCCTGCTTTTTGAAGATAATGGTATTGGTATCGACACTAATCATGTTGATCACCTTTTTAAAGCTTTTTCTCGTCTAAGTAAAAATAACGAAATTGAGGGGACTGGAATAGGGTTAGCATCTTGTAAAAAGATTGCAAGTTTCTACGATGGTCACATTGAAGTAGAGTCTGAATTAGGTTCTTATTCGAAGTTCTTTGTTTATTTAAAATTAGTCACTACTTAATGTATTAGTTAAAGCAAACTCGTATTTAACTTTATTGTTATGATCAAAATTGATTTGTAAATCTGTACCATGAATTTGAAGTATCTTTTTTATAAGTGGGATTCCCATTCCTTGTGAGTCTTGTTCTCCTCTCTTTTTAAGTCTACCAAAAACTTTTGTAACGATAGGGATGTCTTTTTTATGATATCCATAAGAATTATCTGAGTATGTTATTAAACATCGGTTAGTATCATGCTTCTCAATAGATAGATCAATTTCTATATTGGGCTCATTGTTATAGAGCGTAGAGTTTTTAATAAGGTGGTAAAAACATTGAGTTAAAAGTAATTTATTTCCTTTAATCATAAGTTCTTTATCAAAATGAATAACGATATTCTTATTTGTTTCTATAATAAGCTTGTTTTTAATATCATCTACGAGAGATGATAAGTGTACTTCATTAAAGTCATATTCTTTGTTATCTAGCATATTGTAGTTTATGAGTGAGTTAATAAGATTAATCATGCTGTTTAAAGAAGAATACGCGCTTTTGAAATATTTTGATACGGTACTATTGTCTTTAGAGTTACATTCTAATTCTATAAGGCCTAGATAATTACTAACTTTCTTTATCGGTTCTTGAAGATCATGTGATGCTATAAATGCAAATTCTTCCAAGTCCTTATTTCTCTTTTTTAGTTTCTCTTTATTGCTCTTAACTTGTTCACTCATATTTATGAGCTCATCAGCAATAGTCTTCATCTCCACGTTGTTAATATTATGAAGTTCACTTCTATTAACGCTATAAATTTCATTCTTTATATTTTTAGTGATGTTAATGAGAGCTCTATATGAGATATGAATATTTTTATAAAAGAAGAAAGTTAATAAAATTGTAATGAAGACAGTTGTCGCTAATATTATTAATAATATTCTCGTCGCATTTTTAAACTCTTTATTTAGACGTTCTTCAGAGGTGAGTTTAATTTTCTTAATGTAGGTTTGAATATTTGTGATCGATTTAATCGCATCGGTATCATCAACCTTTACTTTCTTATCAATCTCTTTAACGAGTCTTTTTTGATCCTTTAGTTTTTCAATATTATCTATATGATCAAAATATTCTAAAATGGTATTTTTTATTTCATCTAACCATATCAATTCATCGTCTGAGATATTAAAATTATTTTTATACTTTTGTATTAGTAATAGTGATTTATTAAACTTTTCTCTTGCACCAGTTTGATACTTTTCACTACCTCTAATAACGAAGTTTTTAAAGTTATGGATGGCTCCACCATATCCTATACTTGTCATGAGATTATTTAAAATTTCCGTTTTTTCAATATATTCTCGAGTATATCTTTTAGAAGCCTTACGTATATTATCTGTTGAATGCATGAATATAAATGAGCTCAATAAAACTGAAAGCAGAGGTACAATGCTAATAAAAATAAGTTTGTTTCTTAACATATTTACTTCTTTGATATAAAATATATTTACTATATCATGTTTCTTTAAAATTGGAATGATTATGATTAATGATATTGATTCAGTTAAACGTCTTGGAGATGGGCCTATTGTTATTGTCGATGATGATGAAATGCAACGTGATATTTTACAATCATGTTATGAGAGATCAGAACTAACTGATGAATTAGTTCTTTTATCTTCCGGGACTGAACTTCTAGAATATTTTAAAGTTGTTCTAGAAACTAATAAGAAGACTCCTTCTATCGTAATGATTGACATTAATATGCCAGGACTTAATGGACATGAACTCGTTAAGAAGATTAGAGAGCATGATGAATTCAAAGTTATTCCTGTAATTGTCATGTTAACGGCATCAAACTTTGACAAGGATAAGCAGATGGCCCTTGAAAATGGGGCAAATGGTTTTTTAACAAAACCCTCTGATGTAAATATTTATATAAGTCTCTTTAACAACCTTAAAACCTCATGATTTCAGCTTCTTAGCGTGTTTTTTAGTTAATGATTTAGTGATAAATACTTCAACAGATAAGTAAACTATTTCTTACTATTCCCGATAAGTTTAGTATGTATAGTAAGATATCTAAACTCTTTAAGATTCTTTTGTGGAAAATGTTTAAACCTCTACCATTATTTATTAGGGGGAGAATTTCACGAAGTCTCTTTTCTGTAGACTTAAGCTTAGATGAAGTCGATAAGAAGATTACTTACCAAATGGTTTCTGATGTTAGTGAGATAACAGATTCATTAGAGTTAATTCAAAATAATTATAAGAGATTATCAATGACTAAGAGTGATGATCTTTTAAGAGCTAATAAATTTCATCTGTTACCAACGACAACTATTTTTACAGCAAAGTATGGAGATGAAGTCATTGGAACTATCAGCGTTATTCTTGATTCTACTTTTGGTTTACCAATTGATTCTTTCGAAGACATTTCTTCATTTAGAAAAGAGGGAACTGTCGCTGAGATTGCTGGTTTTACAGTTAAGGAAAGCTGGCGTTCAAGAAATAGTGGTATTTCTATCCCTTTAGCATTAATGGCTCTAAGGTACTGTTTTGAAAATTTGAATGTCGATAATATTGTCTTAACAGTGAGAGATTCTGTTAAGCCTTTTTACGAAGATATTTGTAAGTTTGAAACTTTTGGGAAAGTTAAAACTCATGATGGAGTAGAAGGGCTTAGAAGCGCTTCATTAGTGGTGAAAACTGCAGACTTTTATAAGAGACTAGAAAATGCTTATGAAGGAAAGCCTCTTAATAAAAGTTTATTTCTTCTTTTTAAAGAATTTCCATGGGCGAAAAATACTATTTTTCCAAAAAACAAAAGTGGTCTTATCACTCAAAGGACAATTCTTGATAGCAAACTAATTAAAGAGCTTGAGCAGAAATCTAGTTTCTTTAATGAATTAAGTGATGAAGATAAGCTTGTGATCACAAACTTTACGAAGGATTTTGATCTCTATAGAAAGTTTATGAATCATGCTCATCAAAACTTTAGTGAAAGAGAAGACTACCGTTATTATGTTAATCTTGATGCTAACTTAGTCAGCTTTGGTCAGAAGTTTCCAGTAAAGATTATTGATGTCGCAAAGCAGGGACTTCGTATTTTTTCTAATCAAGAATTAGATAAAGAAGTTATCCTAGAAGTTGATACAAAAGAGCATGGCCGTATTGTTTTGATATGTGAAACACGTTGGGCCGTCTCAAAGTACTATGGTGTTAGAATTACGATGGATAATGATCAATGGGATAACTTAATTGCTTTTTACGAGGATGAGCTCTCTGGTAATGATTTAGGTTACCAAGAGGCTTCATAACTATCTAAATATACTCATCTTTTCTTCTTTTAAGATTATTACTATTTTTTCACTGTTAGCTTGCCAAAAAGCAGCAAAGTTGGTAATTATACATACTTATTTTATGAAGACTAGAAATATGAGGAGTATTCATGCCTAAAATGAAGACAAGAAGAGCTGCTGCTAAGAGATTTAAGCCGGTAGGGAATGGTAAGTTCAAAAGAAAAAGAGCTAACCTAAGACACATTCTTGAAAAGAAACCAACTGATGCGAAGAAAAGAGCTGGTAAAACAGATTACGTTCACGCTTCAGAGGTGGAAAAAGTAAGAAGAATGTTACCTTACTCTGCTAAGAGATCATAAGCAGTAATTATTAACTAAACCTGATTCTTGGGCTTAAAGAGATTGTATAAGACATCCCCCAAGCGTTAAAAACGGAGTAAATTATGTCAAGAGTAAGAAGAGGTTTTACCGCAAGACAAAGAAGAAACAAAGTCCTTAAATTAGCTAAGGGTTTTCATTTCTCAAGAAGACAAAAGTATTATCACGCAGCTGAAACAGTAAAGCGTGCACTACACTACAAGTATATCTCAAGAAGATTATTAAAAAGAGATATGAGAAGACTATGGATTACAAGAATTTCTGCTGCTTCTAAACTATTAGGAACAAGCTATTCTAAGTTCATGGGCGGGCTTAAGAAAAACGATATCGAAATTAACAGAAAAATGCTTTCTGAACTTGCAGCGAGAGACTTCGAAGCTTTCAAAGCAATCTACGAAGCCACTAAGTAATTTTTTAAATCTGAATGAAATAAATAATCAAGGCCCATCTTAAAGATGGGCTTTTTTTTTGTCTTTTTAGAGAGGAAATTTCAATGGAAAAAGCAAAGAGAGTGGTGATTCATTCTGCAGGTGGGTACGATAAACTTAAAATAGAAGTTTATATTTGTGATGCACCTAAAGATTATGACGTGCAGATAGATGTTGACTCTAGTGGTATAAACTATGCGGATGTATGTGTTCGTTGGGGTATCTATGAGTCAGCTAAGAAGTATGTTGGCTGGCCAATTACACCAGGGTTTGAGGTTTCTGGTGTTGTTAAAAATGTTGGGAAAAAGGTAACTAGCTTTAAAGCTGGTGATGAAGTCATTGGAGTTACTTTCTTTAATGGCTATTCAAGTTTACTAAACGTGCCAGAGCATCAATGCTTTTTAAAGCCAAAAAACTTAACCTTTGAACAAGCGGCTTGTTTTCCTTCCGTCTTCATGACTGCGTATCATGCTTT
>NZAF01000008.1 GCA_002686115.1 Halobacteriovorax sp.
TGAAATTAATGCTAGAGCTATTAAGAATGGTACTTCAGAATTAGGAGCATATGGTGAGACGAATTTAAAGAATAGTCTAAAAATAGGAGGAAGTAGTAAAATTAGACCAACATAAAAAGCGAGTGAAATAACAAGGGAAAGGGGGTTGTTTCCTTGCAGCGCAAAGAATAGTAGAACGATGGCAATAACTTCTTTACTAATGGCCTTAGATTTTATCCAGTACTCATGGTCTTCTGACATTTTAAATGAGTGTAGAGAGTTTAATATAAATCCTGCTGAAGGAGTAAAAATTCCTAACGTTAATATAAATGATTCTTGAAACTGTATCTCTAAGAATTTTGTCATTGCTAAAGATATCGCCCCTAAAATGATTATTGATTTTGCGAGGTATTTAGAAAGATATCCTTTATCTTCGTTCAACTCTTTAATATCAACTTCAAGCCCTGCAAAGACAAAGAGTGAAGTGATACCTATTTGTGATAAGAATCTAAAAAGTGGATCTGATTTAATTGTGGGGTCTAAGATACCTGCAACGACTCCAATAATAAGTGCAGTAATTCCAGAGGGGAATTTAAACCTTAAAAGAATCTTTGGCAGTATGAGTACAAGAGCAAATATCGCAAGATACTCAAGATCGGTAAAAATTGAAATCGGTTCCAGGCTTTCATCCTCGTTAAATTCTTTACTATATTAGTGTGATTTATAAACTCTCGAGTGTAAAGGCATATGGGAATAATTTGATCATTGTAGCTCATGCTGCGCATTGTTAAAATGTTGAAAAGTGAGAAATTATATGAATGGAAGTCAGTTATTTGATGAAATAAATAAAGAAGTATCAAAAGTTATTTTTGGAAAGGAAGAAGAGCTGAAACTCATTCTTTCTTGTTGGTTATCCGGAGGTCATATTCTTTTAGAAGATGTTCCCGGTAATGGTAAAACTGTTTTATCAAAAACATTAGCAAAAATATTTAAAGTTGATTTCTCAAGAGTACAATTTACACCAGATCTTTTACCAAGTGATATTCTTGGAACAACGATTTATGATGAAGAGGCCAGAAAGTTTTATTTTAGAAAAGGACCTCTTTTTACAACTTTGTTCCTTGCTGATGAGATAAATAGGGCGACTCCTAGAACGCAATCAGCTCTTCTAGAAGCCATGGCAGAGAGACAAATAACAATTGAAAAAATGTCATCTGAATTAGATGAGCTCTTTTTTGTAATGGCAACACAAAACCCTGTCGAACAATACGGTACATTTCCTCTTCCAGAAGCTCAATTAGATAGATTCTTTATGCAAATCTCTCTTGGCTATCCAAAAAGAGATGATGAATTGATGATATTAAAGTCTAGAGAAAAAACTAATCCAATGACCGAAGTTAAATCCATCATTGAACCCTCACAATTTAAGAATTTAAAAGAAGAGGTGAAAAACGTTGATATACCTGACTCTGTTTATAACTACGCCCTAGATATCGTAGGTGAGACAAGAGAACATAAGAAACTAAAGATGGGCGCATCTCCGCGAGGGCCACTTGCTCTTTGCCATTGTGCACGAGCTTATGCCTTTTTAGAGGGGAGAGATACTGTACTACCAAAGGACATTTATAATCTATCTATTCCTGTACTAGGTCATCGAATCATCATCGATCCTCAAGCACATTATAGTGGTGAAACAACGGAACATATCCTTAGAGATATTTTGACTAAAGTTAAGTCACCTATCAAATGAAAAAGTCAAAAGCTTTTATAAAATATGAACGAGTAAGTAGCTTTGAATTTCTAAAGTTTAAAAGGGCCTTTAATGGTTTTTCAGGAATCTATCACGATAATATCCATCTTTTTGAATCCTTTTCGCTACTTTTAATTATTTTAGTCTTATCTTCACTCATATCCTTATTCCTTAAAAGTATGAGTGCATTTATATTCTCTCTCTCCCTCATTTCCTACCTTATATGTCAGTATCTTGTTGTGAAATCTCAATTAAGTGGGATAAAAATAAAACGAATTTTTGAGAAGTCTGCGCTTGAAGAAGAGAATCTAGAAATAGAATATCGAATTTATAACCCTTCTAGTTTTGATATAAGCGAAATGTACTTTGTCGACTTCTTTCAAGGAACTAAAGAGAAATTTATTTCATTCACAATCGATGAGATTAAAGCAAAAACAGTTTATAAAAAAAAGGTCTTTGTAAAATTAGATCAGGGAATGGGAGATAAGAGAATTGGACCGATGGTTAGTAATGTCCATGATCCTTTTCATATCTTTAATTACAGACTTGAGTACTATAAAGATGAATTGGTAATGGTTTTACCTAAAATTACTGACATGCCTTTAGAAGGGCACATAAAGAGTCATCTATCTATAGGTGGAGGGGTTTATAATATTCAATCAAGAGGAGAGTCAACAAACTTCATCGGAACAAAAGAATATATTCAAGGAGAGCCCATTAAAAAAGTTAATTGGAAGCTTTCTCTTAAACAAAGAAAACTAATTTTAAACGAATATGAAAAAGATACTAATGCTAAAGTTCTTGTGATTTTTGATCTCGATAAAGTGAAGCACTTTGGTGATGGAGCTCATTCAACATGGGAGTATGTAAAGGATATTGGACTTTCAATTGTTAATAAACATAATCATTTGGGTAATGCAACCTCCGCAATGTCGCAGGATTTCTTTGTTGATTTTAATACGGGCTCAAGTCACTTAGAATTAATTGAAAACTTAGTGGCCAGGGGAGAGTTAACAGAAAGTGAAGATTACAAGATTCCTTTTTCTAAGGTCGTAGATAGAGAAACTAATATATATTATATTACAACTTTTGTTCAAGCGATGAGAAATATAGAGCATTTAAATAAGTTAAAAGAGTTATCATTTGATCATCAAGTAAATATCATTTTCGTCGACCCTTATGCATTTTACTTTAATGAGGGAGATCGTAGTACATTTGTATTATTAAAAACACTTAAACAAATAACTGATGAGAAGCTGATTCCTTATTTAAAGGAAAATATCTCAGATACTTTCATGTTTGAAGTGATAAAAATTAATAAGAATAGAAGCTTTCGTGGGCAGGTAATGTTTAGAGGTATGAATGTCTAGTAGAATCTCTCATGCTAAAACTAGCTTCTTTATGTTCATTCAAGTATTGATTTTATTTGTACTTCTTTTAAATGGTTTTGAAATTCCTGATTTGGTTTTATCCTTTCTTGTCTTGTCAATTCCAGCGACACTTATGTGGAAGAAGTTGGAGGAGAAGTCCTTTTGCTTACCTCGAGCTTGTCGACATTTAAAAGATGCTTTCTCATTTATGGTGATGGGTGAAGTGAGAAGGCGTGAAGATCATAGTGAAAATGATAATGAGGATAGATATATGAAGTATATGTCTATACCAGAGAGAATGAAGAGAATCATTTTGTCTTTGGGAGCCGGTTTTGTCATTATATCTTTTTTTAAAATGCCAATGAATAATAAAGCTATATTGATTTCATTATTTGTTATTTTATTAAATATAAGTTATCTCAAGCAGCTGAAAGTTTTATTTGTCGTCCAGGTTTTCTGGTCATTAATAAAGGGAAAAAGTCTAGTGTTGATATTCTTCTCTTTTTTGTTATGTGCAGTAGGTTTTTTCCTTATTGAAGCTTATTATGAGTTCTTTGGGCGCTATTCTCTTTATAGTGATGAACAGAATTGGACTAAGTTTATAAAAGATAGATTTAATAAAGTGTTTAAACACCAAACTCTTTTTCTTGCTCCCTTTGTTATCCTTTCATTCATTTTAGGTCATCACCAATTGAATGATGATTTGAATTTATTTAAGAAGCTAATACCAAAGACAGAGAAGCATACTCTAAGAAAAAAGAAGATTAGTCGCGTTTCAAACTTAGATAAGCATATTACAAATAGAATTCCTAAGTTAAGTAAGCAAATTACAGAGAATGAACAAATACTTAATGGATTGATTGATAGACTAAATGATATGGAGCTATCTGAAGATAATGTAAAAGAATATGAAAAAGTATTGAATGATATAAACTCAGTATCTCAAGATCTTGATGGCATGAAAAATGAAATAGCAGGATTAGAAAATTCTATTATTAATGATAGTGAATTAAGGGCAAATCATTCTCATGAACTTGAAAGTATTTCTAATCTCATGGCAAAAATTGAAAAAAATGCTAATGCCATTGATAGATCTTTAAATAGACAACAAGAATTGCTTGGTGAAGCTGAAGTCGCTGCACGCGATATGAGCTCTGGCAAACTCGATATAGACCAAGAGGAATTATTCACAAAATATAAAGAGATTGTTTCAAAAAAAGGAGAGAGCTTTAAAGATTCTGGTGGGAGAGAATCTGGTGATTCTAAAGAAGATAATGCATCTTTTAACCGTGATATTAAATTATCAGACAAAGATAAAATGATAAAAGAAGACACTAAGAAGGAAGGTAAGCAACAGACGATCAAAAAAATTATTATTTCAGTTGCAATAATTCTTGGTTTGGCTATTTTGTTTCACTTCTTAAAGAAGCTGTTTGCAAAAGGAGAAATATTACATCATCAAAGTGATGACTATAATGAAAAGAAGTCAGCTAAGACACTTCTTAAGCTTTTAAGAGGAAAGAAGTATAAAGATTATAATTCTGCGGTCATTGACACTTACAGAAGGTATCATTCATTAATTGAAGAAAGTCGATATTCTCCGCATATGGCACCACCTCCGAATATCCTTCAGAAAGAACAATTTTTAGAGAATAAAGTTTTAGAAGCACCATCAAAAGAACTCTGCGATATTTTTTGTAAGGCATACTATCAAAAATCTAAAATATCTAAGAATGAGTGGAGAAAATATCAAACTTCCTTAAAGAAAATACTAAGAGTATTCTCATATTAAAATTCAACGACCTTAAATAAATAACATTTTTATGATCAATTAAAATTTCGACAACTATTTATGTCGACAGGATTATTTGTGAGAAAATCTTAAATATTCGCAAGTGTGACTTTATAACACTCACTCTAAGTGGTTTAAATCATATGTTTTTTTACATCGTTTATAAGTTTAAAAAGTTAGTTTTTTGGTCAGCTATAAAAGCTTAAAATTTAGGACTAATTACTAAAATAATATTTAAAAAAATCCGATAACCATACTAGTGAACATTATTTTAAATAAGGATATTAAGTAATGGAAGATTTTGAACGCGAACTTAAGGAAGATTTCCTAGAAGAGTCATTACAGCTATTAGAAGATACTGAGCAGTCGTTTCTAGCACTAGAAAACGATAAGGAGAGTAGTGAATTACTCGATCAGATTTTTAGATTAGCGCACAACCTTAAAGGAACCTCAAGGGCCGTAGGCTTTGGAGAGGTTGCTGAGTTCACGCATGAAATGGAAAATTTAATTCTGAAGTTAAAAACAGGAGAGCTTGATGTAACAGACTCAATTGTAACAATACTTCTAGAATGTAATGATCATATTACTCATATGATCAATACTCTTAGAGATGATCTTGATGCAACTTTTGATAGCCAAGAAATTATCGCTAAGATTATGAGTGCAATTAACGGTGAGCTTGTAGATGAAGCCGTTGAAGAGACTCCTGTTGTTGAGGAACCACTTGTGGAAGAACCTGTGGCCGCAATTCCAGATGCTTCTGAGTTTGACGATAGTGATTTTGAAGAAGATGATCAACCAGCAACTTTTGTGGCAGAAGAAAGTGAGCCTATTGTTGAGTCTGAACCTGCTCCAGTCATTGAAAGTGGTGAAAGTGGAAATGACGAGATTTCTGCCGCAGCACTAGAATCATTAAGAGAGCTTGGGTTAAGTGATGATGCACAATTAAAAGAACTTGAATTAAAAGTTGCTCCAGCAAAAGAGGAAAGTCCTGGTTTAACTATTAAAAAAGGGGACGAAGTTGTTGCAAGAGATGTCGCTCCTGTTACACCTATTTCTCAAGCGAAAGAAGCGAAGAAAGAGCCTCCAAAGTCAACATCGTCTGCTCCTAAGAAAAGAAGTGAAGATGAAAGTATTCGTGTGGCACTTTCAAGAGTTGAAAAATTAAATAATGTCGTTGGAGAGCTTGTGATCTTACAAACGGTTCTTGATCAAAGACGATTTGTTAATATACAAGATGACTTATCAAATAAATCAATTGGACATCTTGGAAAGCTTTCAAAGGAAATCCAAGAAATTTCTATGTCTCTAAGAATGGTACCTCTTAAAGCAACTCTACAAAAAATGAATAGAATTGTTAGAGATACTTCAAAAACATTAAATAAGAAAGTTAATTTACAACTTGTCGGAGAGGATACTGAGATTGATAAAACAATCTTAGAAAATTTGTCAGACCCACTCGTTCATATCGTTAGAAATGCCGTTGACCACGGGCTTGAGACAATAGAAGAAAGAATTAGAGTTGGAAAAAGTGAAGTTGGTAATGTCGAAATTGCTGCATTTCACGAAGGTAATAATCTCGTTATTGAAATTACTGATGATGGTGGCGGTATTCCTGCACAAGTCATAAGAAATAAAGCAATTGAAAAAGGTCTTATCAGAGCTGAACAAAAAATCTCTGACGAAGATATCATTCAATATATTTTCCACCCTGGTTTCTCAACTAAAGAACAAGTTACAGAGGTTTCTGGCCGTGGAGTCGGAATGGATGTTGTAAAAACTAATATTGAAGGTATGTCTGGAAATATTAAAGTTACAACGGAAATGGGTAAGGGAAGTGTTATTAAAATATCTCTACCTTTAACAATGGCCATNATTGATGGAATGATTGTGAGAATTGGGCAAGAAAANTATATTATNCCNCTTTCACAAGTACATGAGTCTTTAAANCCAACTGNNAAGATGATTAATTCAATTACAGGTTTTGGTGAATGTCTAAATCTNAGAGGTGATGTTCTACCGTTATTTAATGTTGGANCAACTTTAAAGAGAAAATGTGATGAGGGTGAGTCTACGGATAAAATTGCAATTATTATTCATCATGCTGATTATAATTTTGCTGTACTTGTAGATGATATTCTTCACCAACAACAAGTTGTTATTAAAACACTTGGAGATGAGATTAAGAATAATAAAGGCTTTATGGGAAGTTCTATCCTAGGTGATGGGCGCCCAGCATTTATTCTAGATCTTAATGAATTATACAAAGGTAATTTAAAGAAAAGTAAGAACTCGTTTTTAAATAACGTAGAAAGGGCGGCATAGTATGAGTGTAGAACAATTAAAGGTAAACGACCAAGTAAGTGGTGATGTTCATCGTTTTTTAGAATTTACTTTAGGAAGCGAAGATTACGCGATTCCTCTTCTCTCCGTACGAGAAGTTATTTCTGTACCAGAGACAACACCAATTCCAAAAGCACCTTCTCACTTTTTAGGAATCATGAATCTAAGGGGACAAGTTATCTCTGTTGTCGACTTAAGAACAAAATTAAAAATTAAAGGTAAAGAAAATAATGCTGAAGAATCAGTTATCATTGTTGACATCAATGGAATGAATCTTGGTATTGTTGTTGATTCAATTAACAAAGTTCTTGCTTTTACTGATGAAGAAGTAAACGAAGTTCCAGAAATCGAAACACAGGTAAATGCTGAGTATATTCAAGGTGTTTATCGAAAAGAAGACTCACTAACTGTTCTTTTAGATGTGGCAAAAGTGCTCGATTTAAAAGATAAGAAAGTATTAAATAGTGGTAAAATAGCAGCTTAATTTAAAATAATTTTATTAAAGAAGGTCAAAATGAGTGCAGCTCCTAAATTTCAGGAAGACTATACACGTCTTATTAAAAAAGTATCTGATATTGTTACAAAAATTTCAGGTAACATATTGGAAGAAAAGCAGGCCCTAATGGTACAAACAAGGGTTAAGAAAAGAATGATGGAGCTAGGGTTTACGACTCCTGATGAGTATATAAATTATCTAGAGGCAAATCTAACGAAAGAGTCAGGTGCTCTTGTCTCTCTTTTAACGACTCATCATACTTTCTTTTTTAGAGAATTCACTCACTTTGAATTTATTAAAGATAATCTTGCAACAATTGTACAAAATGCAAAAGAGCAAGGACGAAACAAAATAAGAATATGGTGTGCTGCTTGCTCAAGAGGACAAGAGGTATATTCTCTTGCAATGTTTCTTGGGTTTTACTTACCTAAGGTTGACCCTTCAATGGACTTTGAAATCTTAGGGTCAGATATTGATCCAGAATCTGTAAAAATAGCACAAAATGGTGTTTATCACAGAAGAGAGATTAAAAGTGTTCCGATGAATTATATTGGCGAGAATTGGGCACGAGGTAAGGGGGATATCGCAGACTATGTAAAAGCAAAGAAAAGTCTGACCAAAAAAACGAAATGGGATGTTTTAAATTTATTAGATTTTCATAAGTCATTTAAAAGTCAAAAATTTGATTTAATATTTTGTCGTAATGTATTTATCTATTTTAAACCAGATCAGATAAAATCAATTATGCAAAACTTTTTGAGTTTTCTTGAGCCAAAAGGGTACTTCTTTAGTGGTATTTCTGAATCTCTTGGTGGCTTAAATCTAGAGATTGCGACGAAGGGACCATCTATTTATGTTCATAAAGCACTTCTTGAAGAACCAAAAGTTTCTCCTGAAGTTGTTGGAACACCAGCGCCAGAAGTCGTAGCATCTATTCAAAAACCTAAACTACCTGTTATGCCAGACGTGTTAAAGGTTCTTTGTGTTGATGACTCATCTTCAATTCTTACACTACTTAAGAAGATATTTGGTAGTGACCAAAGCTTTGAAGTTGTTGGTGTGGCAAAGAATGGTTTGGAAGCTCAAGAACAAGTTAAAGCTTTAAAGCCTGATATTATGACTCTTGATATCCATATGCCTGAAATGGATGGTGTGACATATTTAGAAAGGAACTTTTCTAAAAACCATCCTCCTGTTGTTATGATTTCTTCAGCATCTAGAGATGACTCTGATGCGGCCATGAGAGCATTAAGAGCTGGTGCATCTGACTTTATTGAAAAGCCTGCCCTTAATAATATAATGGAGCGTGGAGAAGAGATTAAAACAAAACTTAAGGTCGCGTACATGGATAAGGCGTTTGAATCGTCACATGTATCAAGTGTTGATAAAGAGTTTGAGCACAAAATTGAGATTGAAAATGCAGATAGTAAGTTTCGTGTTATTTATTCTTCAATTACGGATAGTAAAAAAGTCGAAGCTTTTTATAAGGAACTTCATGGTGATCAACCACCAACAGTAATGTTTTTTGAGGGACAAGATAATATTCTCCTTGCCCTAAAAGATGAGATGAAAAAGAAAATCTCATATGATGTTGAATTACTTGATGATGCATCAGGTGACTTTAAAAAGAACACGATTTACATTTCTGACTTTGCTAAAACGTATGGTGATATTTGTTCTGCTCATAAGTCCAAGCCAACTTCATTTTTAGTTTATGGTAAAACTTCAAAACATGCAGGTGCAAAAATTCTTGAGTGGGATAATGCTCATCTTTTAGTTGAAGATTTGAATTATGTATGTGAGTTGTCTGAGATAGCTTCAGACGTTGTACCAGCAACAAGTTTTGCATATATGTCGAGTGAATTTTTAAGTAAAAAATAATAGGTGAGTAGTGGACTTCATTTCAATAGAACAGGGAAAAGAACAGTATTATCAGCTAGACGAAAAGGCTATTGTCGTAGCAATAGAGTCTAGTGGTAAGTCTGTTGCAAGAATCTTTGATAATTCTACTAGGCATCAGTTAAGAAACTTCTTACAAAAAGCTTCGTTGAGTATAGGAGAGATTACTCAGTTAAAAATGGTCGGGCCAGCTAGCATCGTTAGTGGAGCGACTACAATTTTAAGTAATATTACTGATACACCTATTAAAACAGTAGAGCGTGAAGGAAAGCTTGAGTTGTTCTTTTATCCTAGCGAAGGTCGTATAAGAGTTAATAAAAGTACTCAAAAAAATGCGATGACAAAGTCAGGACCTATAAAAGTTTTGATTGTTGATGACTCTAAAACGATAAGAACTCTCTTATCGAAAATCTTTGCAAAATCAAGTGATATTGAAGTCGTTGCTATGGCAGAAAAACCATCCGAGGTTGAAGAGTTGATTGAAAAACATCAGCCAGATGTATTAACACTTGATATCCATATGCCAGAGATGACTGGGGTTGATCTGTTAAAGATCATCGCACCTAAGTATAGGATACCAACTATCATGGTGACATCTATAAGTATGGAAGAGGGACCACTTGTTCTTGAAGCTCTTGAGAGTGGAGCCTTTGATTATATTCAAAAACCAGATATCTCAGAACTTGCAGAAGTTAGTAAAACTCTCATTCAAAAAGTTAAACAAGCTTCACTAAGTTCAAACTGTGTTCAATCTGTTTCTAAAGTTAGTGTAAAGAAAGTAAATTCCTTAAATACAGATTCATTAGTTGTCATAGGGTCTTCTACTGGTGGAACGAATGCTATTAGAGATATTCTAACAAAACTACCTTCTGAGATACCTCCTATACTTATTGTTCAACATATACCACCTGTCTTTTCAAAGGCATTTGCTGACAGGATGAATAGTTTATGTCCATTTCATGTTAAAGAAGCAAAAGATGGTGATACTATCGAAAAAAACACAGTGTATGTTGCACCAGGTGGAAAGCAAATGAAACCTCTTAATAAGGGTGGAAGTTACGTTCTAGAGATTAATGAGGACGAGCCTGTAAATAGATTTAAACCATCTGTTGATTATATGTTTAAGCATGTTGTTCCACTTTTAAAGAGAAAGCATGTTGTATCAGTTATGTTAACAGGAATGGGAAAAGATGGTGCCAGAGAAATGCTCAATCTTAAAAATAACGGTGCTCTCACTATTGCTCAAAATGAAGAGTCATGTGTAGTTTATGGTATGCCAAAAGAAGCTATTAATATAGGTGCAGCGATGGCCATCGAACATAAGGATGATATTGCAAGTAAGATTGCAGAGTTCTCATGGGAAAATGCAATTAAAAAAGAAGCTTAAGCTTTTTTCTCTTTTCTAATATAAGCGACAGCGTTGTGGCTATGTAGAGATTCAACGTGATCAACCTTAGCTTCCCAATCTAAGAATTCCTCAACATCATTAAGAACGTGACTAATTCTTCTTGAAGCATGTTCAACGAACATTGGATTGTCTCCATTTAAAATTGCAAACGCTTGCTCATCAATTCTTTTAACGAGTGATTGTGTCTCAGTTGGAAGAGCAACTCTTAAAAGTTCAATTAATTTTTCAATAGTGACATCTGAGTCAGGAGAATATGTAACAGTTACAGTTGCAATTGATCTTTGTGAATGAGCTGAAGCAATCCCACTTCCCTCTGTTGTTTTACCGGCCCTATATTCTTCCTCATATTGCTTTGCCATTGATAGTGAACAAGGACAAGTTGAAGAGTATTCATATTTAAGAGTCAGTTGCATTAAAGGATTTCCATCCTTTCCTTCGATTCCTTCCCACTCACATTCGTAGTACTGCCATCCCCAATTTCCACTTTTAAGAGATGGTTGTTTAACAGGGTAGTTAAACTTAAGTTTTAGATATGCTTCAGGAATTAAAGGCTCATCTTCGTAGTCTCTAAGTTCGGTTCTATACCTTCTAAGAATAGTTTTAAAAAAATCATGATTGATTGGATCAGTAGAACTTTGCTCTTGTAAAATATTACAAAAGCGACTCATATTGGCACCCGTCTTATGACCTTCAATAAGAACAAACATTGAAGCTTCCGTATCATGAGACATTAGAGTTCCATCGGCATGTTCAAAATTAAGAGGAATTCTAAATCTTTCAATTCCAACTTTTGGAATCATAATTGGTAATTCATTCTTAGTTTTTTGAAAGTCATTTAGGCCTGTAGAATCTTTCACATCACAATTGATGATATCGTCTCTTTTATTTCTAAGTGCTTCAATATTCTTCATAATTTTCTACCTTTATAAATAGGTTAAAAAAAGTCTTATTAATAATCTCGTTTTAACCCTGTCCTTCTTCTTTGGCAACATCACTATAACTTATTATAGGCATTTATAGTGGGGCGATTGTTAGACAATATAAATTAACTTGGCCATAAGTAGCAGTAAATTCGTAAAAATGGATGAGTTTTCTTAACATTTACCTAAATTCCTGTAAAATGTAAGTTAGGAGGTCTTTATGTCAAAAAGATCCGTTGATGTTGAGAGTCATGAAAAGTACTTTATTTCTGTTGATGAAGTAAGACAGCAGATCGAGCGCTGCCCAAAATGTGGGGAGAAGGTAGAGTTCACTCATCTCTCAGATCATGAAAATATGTATCTCCATGAAGAGGTTCAGTGTAAAAAGTGTGGCTTTGGACCTGTCGAGACCCTTCATATTCTTAATTAACAAGTCTTTTAAGATCATCAACAACGCTTTGTTCAATCTTTGGAAGATTGCAGACAACTTTTAATAAAAGGTCTTTTGCTTCTCTTGTAAGTGGACGAGGGTTCACAATCGTATGAGACCCTTGATACCTATCAAATCTCATTTCATCACTTTCAACCTCTCCAATAAAGAGCTTACCATCCACATCCATTGATATCACATTATCTAGAAAGCTTAGATAAAAGTATAAAATCTTATTAGCATCTTGATTAGTCACAAGATAAAAGTCTTTTCTTTCGCCACCTTCCCACCAACGAGATGGACCGAGCTCGCTTTGTTTGACGCTCTCATCGCGCAGCTTTCTAAATTTTGAAGCTTGTAATTCAATATCAAAAATATTGATAATGAATTTTTCATATTCGTCACCATTTTCAATGATCTTGAAACCTGTAAATCCATCTTCATCATGATGATGAACTTTCTCGAGCATAGTATTAAAGGACTTTCCTTCATCTTTATATTCAATGGTTGCTCTGACCGTTTTGGTTTTAATCAGATCGTCAGAGTCAAAAAGAGCAAGGCCTGAGGAGGAAATATTAAAAATCTTAAATGCATGCCCTTCAATTTTAACTTTTATGTCTTTTAATGGGCTCAGTTTTAATCTGTTTGCTCG
>NZAF01000009.1 GCA_002686115.1 Halobacteriovorax sp.
TATTCCTTGGTGAGAGTATCTGACTAGGATGAGGAATAAACGTCATAACAACGAACTTCTCTTTGCGTGATTCTGCATGAGCTTTGATTGTTTTTAAAATCTCCTGATGTCCTAGATGAACACCATCAAAATTACCAATTGTTAGCGAAAACTTTACATCTTTTATTTCTGCAATTGAGTTAATGACTTCCATTCAGTGCCTTCACAACTTCTTTCATATGTCTTTTATTATATTCAAGTTTGTTTTTTTCGCTTTTATACTCATTTTTTTCTGCTTTTGTAAGTAAATCTTTAAAGTACAATTTCGTCGCAGGTGGTAAGGGAGATTTCTCAATACGATCTCTTAAATTATCTCCTTCTGGAAAATAATATAAGAGGTAGTCATGTAAATTCTTATAATTTAAGTCTTTTGGTCCAAGTGTCTTTACTTTACGCCCAGAAAAAATAAACTTTTTAAAGCCTGGAAAGAATATGATGGCGACTAAAATCAAAAAAAGTATTAAATTTAATATTTTTAAATCAAATACCCGTATATCTTTTTCACGATAAAAGGGGCCAACAAGTTTTTCGATTTCTTCCTCTGAATCACTTAAATCCTTAGGTGCGCTTGTATTACTCTGCTTAACGTCGTTACTAGCAATTGTTTCACTTTTTGTACCACTACCAAAGATGCTAATCTCAGGAATGGTAAGATCTGTTTCTACATATTCTCTTTTTTCTGGATCAAAATAACTTAGTTTCAGTACTCTTTGAGGAATAGTTCCACTTTTCTTTGCTAAATATGTATAGTCGATAATCTTCTTTGTTTCTAATGCATTAATCTCAGAAACTTCAGCTTTTGGATCAAATGACTCAAAGTATGTATCATCAAAGAGTCTAACAGGATCAAATTTTTCAAGAGCCCCCTCTCCTGTAACCTCTAATCTTGCTTCAAGAGCATCATTTACAATTACTTTTTCACTAGAGATTGAAAGATTGAAATTATGCTTACCTACAAGACCTGTGAAATTTTTAGGAACCCCCTCTACCGGAAGAGGTAATACTTTTAGTTTTTCAATTTTACTTCTTAGAGTTCTCTCTTTATATCGTCCAGTTGAAAACTGCATCGACATTCCAAATATGTCCCGTCGACGATTTCTATAATCTGCATACTTAAATTCAAGCGTAATTGGATCAATTTTTAGCTCACCTGTCTTCGTCGGATAAGCTCTAGCCTTATACATCAACTGTCTGTAATATAACTCCCCCCCAAGATTCACTCTCTCTCTTTGGGATCGTGGAATTTCAAAACGCTTAAGAAAGTCTTTTAAAAGAGGGAATTTCTTGATCACATGCATTGTTGTATCTCTTTTTGAATAGAGATAATAATTAACGTCTACGGCCTCTCCAACAAATACTTCATCTTTTGACAATTCTGCTTTCATAAAGAAGTCTTTAGGTTTTCTTGCCTCTTTTACAACTTTCGCTCTTAAACTTTTATGTTTTAGTACTTTCTTATCGATATCAGCTTTTATTTGCCTAATATGTACATAGCCACCTTTAACTGGCTGCAATTCATACACATTGGTAGTAGCTCTCTCCTCTACAAGTTGTCCACCTTGCAAGAAAGCTCTTGTCGAGCGACTTTGTCTCTTATTAATGACCTCCGCATTTACAGGTAAAAAAGAAACAAAGGGTTCATCTGCAGCTTCATGAATAACCTTAATCGTTAAAGTTAGAGAATCACCAAGAACCACTTCACTTGAAGATAGACTTGCCTCCAATTGCGAGCTTGCATAAGAGTTCATAAGGAAAAATGCTATTATAAAAGAGCTTATTACCTTCATTACCAATCCTTAACTTTTCTATTATTTCTCTTTCGAGACGTTTTCATAAATTTCTTTTGAATATTTCTATCATCATCGACAATCTGTTTTAATACACCTTTTACTTTAGACATATTCTTTTTCTTTCTTATATCATCTTTGATTTGATCCCAGCTTTTCTGCTTTTGTTTTTTCTTCTCTTGTTTATCTTGCTCGTTCTCTTCACCATCTTCTGAACCGTCTTTTTTTTCTTTTTTCTCTTTTTCTTCTTTGCCTTCAGAACCTTGTTTTTGCTTCTTATTTTGACTTTTATCCGATCCCTTTCCTTGTTGTTGTTTTTGTTGACCGGATTTATTTTCTTTTTCCTGCTCGCCTTCTTTTTCTTGATCATCTTGTTGATTTTGTTGATTTTTCTCTTGGTTCTTGTTGTCTTTGTTTTTATCTTTATTTTGTTGCTGCTTCTTCTCTTGCTGCATCTTCTTTAAGGCTGCCAATTTATTTTTACGTAGTAAATCTTTTGCCTGATCTGTCAAAGCTGACTGATCTATCTGATCATATGCATCTACAGCTGCTTTATATTTTTTATTCTTAAAAAGTAATGTCCCATAGTTCAACACATGCCTTGCTTCTTCACGACTCAAGTCATTTAAACTTTCATTATACAATGTTAAGGCTTTATCCTGCTCTTCATTTTGTAAGAAGAACTCTGAAAGCTTTAACTTCTCTTCTTTCGATATCGTTCCATTTTGAAGCTTCAAAAACAAATCATCATAATTTTGAGCTTTTACATTTGAACCTGTAATAATTAAAAAGACCAATGCAAAAGAGAAGCTTCGCATTCGGCCGATTAACACTGACAAGATATAGAGTACAATAGCAATTTTTATAACGACATATCCTTTAACTGGTCTTTCTTTAAACTGACCACTTGTGAATACTTCTTTATGTCTTTTATCAAAAAAACTAAGAATTTCCTTCGTCGGAAGAGCGTATGACCCCGCATACCAGACCTTACCATACTTGGCCTTACTCACTAATGATTCAAAATAGCGTTTATCAAGCTTAGAAGTTACTTCTTTACCTTGCCACTTTTTATATCTAACGAAATTCCCTTTGTTATTTCTAATAGGAATCTTACCCCCACTCTCTGTACCAATACCTACAACTGCAAGATTTATCTTCTCTGGAACCTCAAGATCAATAAAGCTATGTTGTTCTCCATCAGTAATCAACAGAACATTGCCGGTTTCATAACCATCTTTTGTATAAAAATATTGAAAAGACTCTTTAAGCGCTAAATTTACATTCGAACTTCCTTTACCACTGTTTGATAACAAGACCTCTAATCTAGACTCAAGAATTTCTAAATCATCAGTAAATGGAACGATCTTTCTTTGAATATCAGAAAAAACAGCAATAGATACTTGATGACCAAAAGAGTTTCTAATGAAGTGACGTGCTATGATTGCGGCTTTCGCAAGTCTAAATGGTCTAACGTCCTCAACCATCATAGAAGCTGATGAGTCGATAAGTAGAACTGTTTTTTGATTAGGTATTGAGGCTTTCACAAGCTCTTCTCGACCTCTAATATCTCCTAATGCGATTGCAAATACTAATAAGGATAAGACAAAAAAGAAAAAAGACGTCTTACTTGCCCTTGATCTCTCATAAAACCAATACCTCTTTACTTTAGTAAAGAATTTCTTATCGTATAAGTAGATTAGAAATAATAAGATAAATACGATAAGAAGCGCTGAATATAAGTAAGTATAATTTGTAATTATCATGCACTTACCTCTCTAAGAACAAGTCTTCTTAAACCTTCAACAACCATCAAACTTAACAAGCCTAGAGCTAAATATCGCAAGTATAATTCTTTATAAATAACACGTCCGGAAACATCGATTTTCTTTCTTTCAAGTTTTTCAATTTCTTTTAATACGTCTTGAAGTGCTTCATTATTTCCGGCAACAAAGCTTTTTCCTTGAGAAATCTTTGCTATATTTTCAAGAGTTTCAAAATCCATCGAGCCACCGGGCATCTTCGCATAACGTTTTCGTCCAAATGCATCTCTGCCCATTGGTAATTTAGCACGAGGATCACCACCTATACCTATCGTATAAATTCTCACTCCAAGCTCTTTTGCCTTTTGTGCTGCCTGACTAGGAGAAAGTAATCCCACATTGCTAGCTCCATCAGTAAGTAAGATGACTGCTTTATTCTCGGCGATACTTGAAGTAGACCTCGCAATAGCGAGCCCAAGGGCATCACCAATATTTGTCCCGGCTCCAAGTGGGCCAATTCGAATATCATCGACAGACTTTTCAACAAGTCCAAGATCTGTTGTTGCAGGAATCAAAGTATAGACCTCATCAGAAAACATAATGATTCCAATTCTATCAACGGGACTTAGCTTTACAAATTCTTTGATTCGCTGTTTCGCTGCCTCAATTCTATTTGGAGGAAAGTCTTCCGCAAACATCGAGCGAGAAACATCAACGACAAAGTATATATCATTCATCTCTTTTTGAGACTGAACTTTACCCATGGGCTCTCGAGGCCCCATTAACGCATAGCCAATCAGACCCCATGCAATAACCCCCGCAAGAAATACCATGGACTTTGCAAAAAGTTTTAACTTCGTTTTACGAATGAGATTAGACGGTGCTGAGAGCTCTGGCTTTTTTAAGAAATTAAAATATCCAACACACCAGAAAATAAAGCCTGCAAGTGCCCAGTAAAAGTTCTGAGCATTAAAAAACTCCGAACTACCTAACACTTTCAAACTCCTTAACTCTATTTACATAATCTCTTATTTCCTTAATCTCAGACGATTCAATGTCTTTTTTATATTGTACTTGATTTATCTTTTTTAAAAATAAGTCCACTTCTTCATTTTCAAGACTAAAGTATTGCGCCCATATATTTCTCTGTTCATAAATGCTCTCAATATCTTCACGTGTTTCTAAGTTAAGTATTTTATTCTTCCATTTTTCAACATTTTGTTTTCTTGTTCTCTCTTCTCTTTTTTTAGAGAAATACTTATATCCAAAATAAATGGCAACTAATATTGCTATAACTATTAGTAAGATTAAGAATGTGTAATCCTTAGTCACCTTTAAATCTGTAGGAATGAAAACGAGATCTTTTAGTGGTTGCTTCTCTGCCACCATTTTTGGACCAGTATATTTAAACTTCACCTCATTATTAATGTATTTCCAAGTGAATGTTTCTCTACTGCCTAAACTTTTAACTAGTGTTGCTCTCGCTTCTACAACATAGGCCTCTGGATTATTTGGAGAATAATCTCCACTTACAATAGATGATATATAAAAATGATCTGATAGGTATTTACCCTCTATAAGATATTTTATTTTATTCACATTAAGTTCATTAGTAGGCCAAAGTACTAACTCCACAGACTTCGTATCACCTTCTAACCATTGATTATCTTTATCAATAACATTCATCATACCTTGTAAGGCATATATATTTATAGAGAATAAGAATAATAATATGATTCTCATTACTACAGCATCTCCTTAACAAAGTCTTCGAGGTAACGCTTATCGAGGAATAGGTCTTTGACTCTTATTTCAGTATCTGCAGTATTCCTATTTTTTGCTTCAAGCTTAATATTTCTTGTTCCAAAAGTATTACCTAAAAAGTCCTTAATATTAACTGAATAGTGAAAGTCATCTGCATAATCTAGGGGCGTAAGAATTCGAAAAGCGTGCACATGCTTTCTCGCAACTAATCTTTTCAAGTCTTCACCATGTAAGAAGTTATAAAAATCACTTAGAATAACGAGTTCTTTCTTCTTATAAAACTCTTGAATTATTTTTTTATTATAATCTTTGTCAAAATTATCGGCTTTATATTCAAAATTGACACTCCCATCACTTTTTATGATGTTCTTTCGTCTTAATGTATCAACTAAAGCGACAATTCCAAGCTCTCCATTTTTCTTCTGTACTCTAATAATCTCATGTCCTGTACAAATGATTGTTTGAACGTAATCACTAGTCATTCCCGACAATAGGTATATAAGACAAGATATCTCAATGGCTCCTTCAAGCTTAGACTTTCCGTCAACTCCCATAAACATACCGGATGTACAATCTAAGAGAATGGTAATCTCTATATTTCTTTCTTCTTCAAAGGTTTTAATATATGGCTGACTTGTCTTAGCTAACATTTTCCAGTCGATGAATCTTACATCATCACCATGAGTGTAAACCTGATGTTCTTTAAATTTTAAACCAGTGCCTTTGAAATGTGACTTTAACATTCCTATTGAAAAAGAATTGGCATTTTTAAAGAGGTTACTCTTTATGCCAGAAACAATTTTTCGTACTTCACTAGTATCCATCACTAAATCATTTTATGTGCAATTTTTAATACGAGGTCTCGTGAGTTTACATTATCAATTGAAGCCTCATAAGTTAGTAGAACCCTATGTCCTAGAACAGATGGTATAACTCTTAGAACGTCATCTGGTGAAACAAAGTCTCTGCCTCCAAGGAAGGCCATGAATTGACCTAATTTTTGCAACCAAATCGCTGCTCTTGGTGATGCACCAACTTGAATTAATCCTTTAAAGTCAGGAGAAAAGTTTTCATCTCCAGGTCTCGTTCCTCTAACAATTTTTATAATCAGGTCTTTCATTTTTTTATCGACATGTACTTTTGCGACTTCATCACGCATCTCTAAAATATCATCTGTCGTAATAATAGATGAAATGTCACTTTTGCCACTATCTTTTAAATCAAGAATTGAAAGTTCTGATTCAAAGTCTGGATACTCAACTGAAACCTTCATCATAAAACGGTCTAATTGTGCTTCTGGTAGTGGATATGTTCCCTCTTGCTCAATTGGGTTTTGAGTAGCAAGTACAACAAATGGACTTGAAAGCTTGTGTGTATTATCACCTATCGTTACCTGCTTTTCAGCCATTGCCTCGAGAAGTGCGGCCTGTACCTTAGCTGGTGATCTGTTAATCTCATCAGCAAGTAATAATTGAGTAAATATCGGTCCAAATTTTGTTGTAAACTCCTCTCTTTGTTGAGAATAAACCATGGTACCAACCAAGTCTGATGGTAATAAATCAGGTGTGAACTGAACTCTTTTAAAAGAAAGATCACATAATTTACTCATTGTTGAAACACTCAACGTCTTACCAAGACCAGGTAATCCCTCTATAAGTAAATGCCCTTCACAGACTAATGCTGCAACGATTGAGTCTAATAAATCATCCTGACCAAATATAACCTTCTTTGCTTGTCCCAATAGTTCATTAACGCGTCCTCTTAATTCGTCACTCATTTTTTCTCCGTGTAATATAATAAATACTTAATATAATTATTTCTTGATTTTAAAGACTTCATTGGATGATCATAACCTTGCTTGCCTATTTCAAGAAGATTTACATTGTAGCCTCTTTTCATTGCTGCTTTGTTGAAGCTTTGGTCTAATTCTTCCATTGTCACATACTTTGTACATGACGCTGCAACGATGTACCCTTCATCCGCTATAACATCAAAAAGCTTTAAGTGTAATTTGTCATATCCACTTATCGCAGCCTTTTTTGCCTTAAATGATTTCGCAAAGGCAGGAGGATCACTTACGACAATGTCAAACGTCATTCCTTCCTGCTTGTATTCATCTAGTTTTTTAAAAACATCCCTTCTAATAAAACTTACTCTTGCTGCATCAATTTCGTTTTTTAAAGCTGTTTTTTCTATATTCTCTTTCATTTCAGCTTGATCGACGAAAGTTACTGAATCCACTCCAGCTTTTAAGCAATGAAAGCCCCAGCTACCTAAATATGAAAATAGATCTAAACCTTTTTTAGGCTTATTCTTTAAACCTTTTATAAATGTTTCAAGAGATTGTCTGTTCTCTCGATGATCATAATAATAACCATTTTTTTGAAACTGATCTTTATTCAATGAATATTTTAATCCCATATCCTCTATCTCAATTTCATCTGGCAGTTCATCTAAATTAAAATCTGGTAAGCCTTCTTTTTGTCTCTCTTTAGAGTTGTCATAAATTGCCACTTTCTTATTGCACAATTCTTCAATTGATTTTCTTATAAATTCACGATGCAAATCAAGACCTGCTCTATTAATTTGCAAAACTATGACATTCTTATATTCATCACAAACAAGGCCTGGAAGATTATCTGCTTCTCCATAAATAAGACGTGCTGAATCTTGATATGTCGTATATTTATGTCTCTTCGTAATTGCTTTCTTGATGAGTTCTCCGAGGAGTTCTGTAGGATTTTTACTACTCGACATGAAGGCAACTATAGAATCTGAAGCCTTAGAAAATGAATTCACAAATCCAATAAATTTCATATCTCGAAAATCGAATAAGCACCACTCTCCCGGAGCGCATGAGTTAATTCCGCCAACAATATCACTCTCATTGAAATAATGGAGAAACTCATTTTTCTGAATATCTTTTTTCGTAAGAATTTCTAAAGTTCGCATTATTGTTTTTTGCCTTGAAGAATACTTCTCGCTTTTCCTGTATTTAAGACATAGTTACTGAAATTTATATTAATCGAATTATTATTTATCTCTTTATCATCTCGAAGAAATCTTTCTGTTACTACGATAGATTCAGGTAAACCAGTTCCAGAAATTAGTCCATGAGTGATATTCATCTCTTTGATACTCTTTATTCCTTGAGATATTTCTGAAATAATTATTCTATCTGTAACGAATTTTCCTTTAGACCAAGACTTTTTACTATAATCAAATTCAGTAGAAATTCGAGAGTAAGGAGATTTAGAATTAATTACTTTTAGTAAGCCATCTTTGTTAAATTTAACATTAATCTCACTCAAGTCNGTNGNTGTCTTNTTNTTAAGATATGANTTTTTCTCTTTCTCATCTNCAACATATGGATAACGAGAAAATTGAGTGATAACTTCTTCAGAGAATATAAGGTCTATATAAGGCTTAACAATAATTTTNAAATTATTTCTTAATACTTTAAANCCCTCNGGAAGTCCCTCTACNACAACTTTATATCTATCTGGAAAATACCAGTACACTCTAAAATAAACATCATCTAANNNTGTAATTGCTGTTTGNCCTCTNATCAGGTCTTTAATACCTTTAATTCGAACATCAAAAAGCATATCTTTCACACCAACNTTCACNGGTGAATAAGAACGTATTTTATGATCTTCAAATATTCCAATTTTTTCGGAATGAGCCTGCTTGAATGAAAAAATAACGACGAGAAATACTCCAAAAATAAACTTGAACATAAAAACCTCTTTTCAACATTCTAAGAGGCTCTAAGATCAACTCCAAGCACTTGAAATTATTTCCTTCCAATTGACCTTTGTTACAACTAAGTGTTTTTCTTTTTTGTAATTTACTTTTCCAGGAACACCTTTTACACCCTTTAAATTAGAAACCTGAGTAAAAATAACGGGAATCATTGACGAATCAAAGTCTGAGTAGTCAGCCAATATGGAACACATAACTGCAAAGTCCTCCATATCAAAGCTTTCAAAGTTTTTTACAAACAAGTGAGAACTCTTATATCCCTCTAAGTGAATCCATAAGTCTGACTTTTTTGCCCAGGTTTTCCGGAGCCAATCATTGGCCTTAGCCGATTTCCCTAAAGAAATTTTATAATTTTTAAAATCCAAGTAAACGACTTCGCTATCTTGCTTGATTTTATTTTCTTTTTTCACAGATCCGACTTTCCAGATCGGATATATGATTTTTTGAACGACTTTTACTTCCTTATTTTCAAGTTTATCTTTCGCCTCTAAAAGTCTTTGCTCAAGAATTTTCGCACCTTTTTTTAGTTTCTTGATCTTTTCAAAAACTTTATCCCTTTTTTTATAATGGCCATCGATACCAACAAAACTGACTTTGACACCTTTCCAATTTAGCTTACTGACATTTAAATCAAGTAAGTCTTTCACTGCAAGATCTTGTAACTCTTCCCAGCGACTACATATCTCTAGATCTTTCTCTATAAGAGATATTTTTCTTTGTAGCTTCTTAGCTTCTTTCTTAGTTTGCTTGGAGGAGCCTTCTTCAAAAGCATTATAAGAAAGGTTTACATATTCATCCTTAGGATCCCGAATTTCGATTTGCCTTCGCCCAACTTCATCAAACAAAGAAAAATCAACCTCTTCCGACTCCATCCTTGATAAGGACACCCATGGACTAAAAATATATTTTTTATCTTTTTCAACATAGTAATGAGAAAAATGTAAATTTCCCCCCTTCCAAAAGAAATATATTTCAGACTTATCAATAAATTTAAATCTACATATACGGTCTAGATCGTCTAAGTCTATGCTAACAATCGCCTTACCTCTAATATGCTTTCTAAAGTATTCTAAGTATTGATCTTTTACGATTCGATACTCAGATGGAATCGTCTCACTTAACAAGTACACACCGCAATATTTATCGCCTCGCCCAAGAGCTATATTTAAAGTTTTTCCCGGAAGTCTTACTGATAAATTTAATATCTTTCCGCTTGAAAATATTTTTTGAACTTTTCCATAACGCCACTGTCCATCTGGAGAGAATTGTGCTTTTATGTAATCTAAAGTTTGTTTTAACTCACTGTAATTTTGGTTCATCATGAATAACTCTTTATTAAAAAATACATTACATAATATTGACTGGGATCGTATATCCTCTAAGATCTCTCACCATGCATACTTTAATTATACACGGGATCATGTCAAAGCTGATCCTAAAATCTTCGAACCAAGTCATCTTCAAAGACATTATCACATTCTTAGAATATTTATTGAAGAATTAGAAAATGGAAAAGATATAAAAGATATCTTTTTTGGGGATCTAAGCGATAGTGAAGAAAATCATCTCTTTGTGACTAATCTCGGTAAGGGATCGATAGGAAATTTTAAGCAACTAAATTTCATCTGTGTCATGATAGAGAATCTTCACTCTATAAAAGATTTCTTCTCTAACCAACAAGACATCAAAGAAATTGTTTTACAGCACATTAATTCCTTACAATCTTTAAAAGCTAAATTTACTAAACCATTTCGAGGCTTTGTTGACAGGACGGGTTATGCTAATTTAGCAAAACACCCTAGACTTAGAGAGATCATAGAAGAAAAGAATCAATTAGAAACTAAGATTCGAAAGACAATTCAATACCTTCTTAAAGAAGATGATATTGCTAAAAGACTACAATTTGATAATTTTGATATCATTAATGAAAGATACACTCTCCCAATAAGAAGTGACTCATACAACTCAGCACTAGGAATCATTGTTTCTAGATCTTCTACAGGACACACTCTCTTTGTTGAGCCTAAAGAAATTAGAGAGCTTTGTAACAGGCGATTGGAACTCATCTCTCAACTTGATAAAATTATTAATGACATTTGTAAAAACTATACCGAGCTCATTGAAAAAAATACTGATGANGTAAAGANCATNTATCAGATGCTCCTAGATTATGACTATTANCTTATGCAGGCNGGCTATTGNTCAGCGTTTAATTTCTCAAAACCAGAAATAACAACNGGCCNCATTGAGATCAAACANTTCTTTCANCCCTTAATCGATGATTGNATGGCAAATGATATAGAAATCATGAGCAATCAAAATGGTCTAATTATNTCTGGGCCNAANACTGGTGGTAAAACNGTAAGTATTAANTCAATTGTACTNTGTCATATATTTTTAAAACTAGGTTTTTTCATTCCTGCGGTAAGCGCAAAATTATCTGTCATGGAAGATATTTTCTATTTCGACAGTGACTATCAAAATCTAACTGATGGACTTAGCTCCTTTGCAGGGGAAACAGAAGCAATTTTAGAAATGCTTATCAACCTAAAAGAGCATTCCCTCGTTGCAGCAGATGAAATCTTTAACTCAACGGCATCAGATGAAGCATCTTCACTTGCTATATCAATTATAAATTATTTAACTGAACACAAAGACGCTAAAGTACTAATCTCAACTCACCATCAACTATTAAAGACCCATATGCAAGAAAATAAGAATTTCGTCTCTGCTCACATGGGATTCGATTTTGAGTCAAATCAGCCAACATATAAGTTAGTTGTTGGTAGTCCGGGCTCATCAATGGCCCTTCAGATATTTGAGAACTTAGCTCGTACATACAACATTGACGCTTCTATTCTTCAAAACGCAAAAAACTTACTTGATAGTAAATACATTACTTATGAGAAACTACTCCAAGATCTATCACGAAATAAGTCAGAACTCGATGGGCTACTAATAGAGAATAGATCACTGAATGCAGAATTAAAGAATCAGAAAAAGTCGATGGAAGGTCTCTTATATCTTGAAAAGGAAAGGGCCTATAAAGAATATGCTCATAAACTAGAAAAAGAATATGAAAAAATAAAAAGCTTAAAAAAGAGTGATATGAGTTTGGCTCAAATCAAAAACCAAGCCGGTGATCATTACTCTAAATTTCAAAAAATGAACCCCATTGAGAAAAAAGACAATAAAGGTCACGGGAAAAAAGTTGATAGCCCGATTATTGGGAAGCAGTATTTTTGCTCAAGTATATCTTCAGTGTGTGAGTTAATTGCAATAGAGCGAACTAAGGCTCTCGTTAAAAGAAATGGTCTAAATATTAAGGTACCTCTGAATACTCTTTATGAAGCTCACGGAGTAAAAAATTCAACAAAGAAAAAGAATGATGAAAGAGTTAAAGTACATGTTTTTAAATCTTCTTTCAGTTCAGTTGAAATTAACGCTAGAGGAATGAGACTTGATGAATTTCAACGAATAGTAGATGAAGCAATTATAAGTCTTACAGCAGGAGATACTCCATATCTCAACGTGGTACATGGTCATGGCCAAGGGGTCTTAAAGAAATGGTTAAGAGACTATTTAAAGAATAACAAAGATCTAGAATGGCAACCAGAAGATGGAAACGATGGCGCAACTAGAATTGTTCTAAGTAAATAATATGCTAGATAATTGACTTAAAGATTCGATCAAATCTAATTTTTAAAGGTGTATCACTTGTAGGCATTGTAAATGAGAACCAAACTAAGATTGCTCTTCCCCTAATATTTTCAGCTGGAACAAAACCCCAGAATCTTGAGTCGCTAGAATAATCTCTGTTGTCACCAAGGACAAAAAAGCTTCCTTCCGGGATTGTAATCTCATCCGTTTGACTTGAATAAACGTTATCTTCATCTTGTTGAATAATAAATTTCTTTCCTTCAATTTCACTTTCAAAAAATCTAAAGTTATTACCAAGATATTTTTTATCCATTGATCTTAGGAATTTATCTCCACTAATTTCTTTATCTTTCACTTGCTGTCCATTAATGAAGAGCTTCTTATTTCTTATTTCAAGCTTGTCTCCAGGAACACCAACAATTCTCTTTATATAATTAATAGATGGGTCTCTGGGCCATTTAAAAACGACAACATCGCCTCTTTCAGGCGTTTTCATCTCCCCTAAGTAAATAGGATCAAGGTTGATGTCGAATATCGCAATATCAGAAAAAGGCACTTTAAAACCATAAGAGAATTTTTCTACGAGAATAAAATCTCCTATTCGAAGTGTTGGTATCATTGAGCCGCTTGGTATTCTATATGGTTCATAGAAGACTGAACGAAAAACCAGAAGAACAGAAATAATAATAAGAATATTTCTAACTTCACTTAGAAACTCTTTTTTTCTTTTATAAATAACTTCTTCTGTTGTTAACATTTACTGCTTCACTTTTTTGTATAGTAATACTGAATAATTTCTTGTGCTAATTTCGCGGAGCGGACATACCACTTCTCATAATTTATAATCATGACACAAACAGAGATAGGATTGCTTGATTGGTCTTTAGGTATAGCAAATGAAGTAAACCAGTCTCTTTTACCAAAAGGAAAACCACCAGTGATTGACCCCGTCTTCCCGCCAATATCGAGGCTATTTTTCACCTTTCTTCTCATTCTCCTGAAATGTTTTCGTGCTGTCCCCATTTTAACAGTTGCCTGCATGAGATCTTTTAACTCACCAACGGCTTTTTCTCCTAAGACAGGAAATTTCTCAACTTCATTATTCCAGACGACATTACCTTTTGAGTCTTTAACACTCTTTACAAGCCTTGGACTTACCATTTCTCCATTATTTGCCACAACCGACGAGAGCGCTGCACAATGAACAGGACTCATCATCGTCTTCTTATTAAAACCTGATGCTATTTCCGCAAGGTTATATCCCTCTTTTGGCACAAGAAATGTTGACTTTGCCATGTCAATTTCTTGCATAATAGATTTGTTAAAACCAAACCTCTCTGCCATCTCTTTCAATTCAAATGGTGTGGTATTCTGTATTGCAGCCTTTCCAAAGATAACATTATTAGAAAATGCAAACGCTCTTTCAAAAGAAGAACTTCTAGTCCATCGACTCTTTTTATTTTTTAATTGATACCTGTATAACGTCGTACCTCTTCCGCGATAATTAAACTTGGTATCACCATCCACTTCTCCGTCTTCTAAAAGTTCCGCAGAAGTAATAATTTTAAATAAACTTGCCGATGGATGTGTACCTGTAAAAGGCAAGAGATTATCAAATGACTTAGTTTTTCGATCAAAGCCTACACTTGTAAGTATATCACCGTTCACTGAATCCATCACAACTACTGCTGCACGATCAGGACGATAATAACGTAGCCTCTTCTCTACATAATTTGAAAGCTTATCATCAAATGTATAATCCAATTTAAAGTTTTCTTCATCAGACTCTAATATGTCATTTTCTATGCGGCCTGAACTATCGAGCTGTGTTCCTAGGTAGCCCTGTATAAGAGAGACTTCAAATTCTTTTTTTGAATTCTTAATCTCCTCTTTACTCGCGAGAAAATATCCCAATGAAGAGAGTGCAATCAAGGTCAAAAATACAATGACCGAATTTTTATTTATTTTAAACATTGTTACTACTATTTAGTTAGTGCTCTTTTTATAACCCTTACCAATAACAAAGAACTCTTTACTTACAGATCTTGTCGATTTTGGTTTTAAGTAGTTATACTCCTTAAAGCGCGACTTTTGCTCCTTAAGAAACATTTGAGCATCGTGGCTGTCAAAAACCTTTATGACAAAATTACCACCATCTTTTAAAAACACGTCTAAATGATAAAACACTTGTTCTATTAAGTTAAGACTTCTTAGCTGATCTACTGACCTTACTCCGGTAGTATTTGGCGCCATATCAGAAACTACCACATCAAATTGATCACTCTCTCCCAAATCCTCAACCGAGGTAACATCAAAAATATCTTTTTCAAATACTTTCACATTTCTAAGGCCTAAGAGCTTTTTATTAACATGTTTGATGTCTATACCAACAACTTGACCGTCTGGTCCGACTTTCTTAGCTGTATACTGAATCCAAGAACCAGGATGGTAGCCCAAGTCCAGCACCCTCGAGCCCGCAGGAATGACTTTATACTTATTATCTATCTCCTCAAGCTTATAGATACTTCTTGCAAGATAATTTTCTTTCTTTGCTTTTTTAAAATAGTGATCTTTAACCTTAAAAGACATCTTTCCACCCAGCTTGGTATATAAAATTCAACTTATGTACTTTCATATATTTTGAGGTGTGACATGGCCATACTTGTAAGAAAAACTGGACAAACTTACATGGTTTTATTCTTTTTGAATAAAAATTAGATATTAGAGCGATAATTATCTAATACTTTTATTTGACTATATTTTTTATCAACAGAAATGAGCAAGTTATCCACAAAGAGTGCATATTAAAGGTGTCAAATAGAATTTATAAGTTAATATTAATATTATCTTTAATTTCAGATATTTAGACTAATGATTGTAAGAGATTATTGAATGTTTTCAAATTTATGATGCCTCGGACAATCTTTTCCACAGAGTTATTCACATATGAGACAAAGAGACACGTAGCACCATTACAATTTCTTACACAATATTGATTTCCTAACAAATCAAACCTTATTAACAATATTGCTCAAAACACAAGCTAAGTACTAAAGTATTAGCTTTAAGTGACATCGATCCCTGTATAAGAGATGTCTTAATACTTCATTACTTACATTTGATAGAGGTCGTTATTCTTCTTCAGTCAACAAATATTCAACATCACCAAGACCAGTTAAAGAAATCGCACGATAATCATCATTATGATCAGAATAGCTGCTCGCTAAAAGAAGAATTTGACCTGAAGATGGATCGACGAAAACAAATGGACTTGTATTCATGGTTGAGACTTGAAGTTGATAAGAATCAACAAACTCGTCATATAAGCTCTGGGTTATATGAGAAGTAAACAGATGAACTCCTTTTCATCAGTGTTTTTTTTAATTTTAGCATAGTTTGAAAAAAAAAGAAGAGGCTAACATAAACCTAATAATTGCCTTGTACCATACGGTAAATAATCTTAAGCCTTCCTTCGAAGTGTGAATCCAGTAAGCAGATGATAATATAAATCATATAGATCATATTTCTTCTCGATCTTAAGCCTCGAATTTTTTGGAAAATAACTTCAATAGGTAGAACACTCATCATTACCAATATCCATATCATACTAAAATCTTCGACAAACCTTGATTCAACTAACGTACTCAAGAAGAACAATGAAGCTATACTGATTACAAACTGATTAAGCTTCTCTTGCTCAAATGTTCCAAGATCAAACCTATTAGCTTTTTGATAAAGGGTTTTCAATGACAAGAGTAAAATGCCGAAAAAAGACATAACAAAGAATGCCTTTCTTTCTATAAAGCCCCAACCCGTACTTAAAAAGTTAAGATTTAAGTTTGGTGAAAAGTCAGAATGACTCGTTGAGAGAACGAATGAAAGAAATGAAATAAAAATTCCAAACGAGCAGTATCTAAAAAATTGCTTTTTATACCAATTAGTCTTGTCCCTAAAAAAGTACGTGAAGATTAATGCCAACTGAATAATAAATATAATCAAATTTGTTTTATCAATGATCACACCCCAAGCACCTACTAGCCCGACAAATAGCCCTGATCTATAAGTTGAACTCTTAGTACACCATAAGGTAGTCCACACCCATAGGACTGAATAAGTTGTAATGAGCGTTGTTCCGTAGTTGTATGCCATCACCTTAGTAAATGACCAAGTCGAAACCAGTGCAAAGCCAGCTAAGATAGCAAGTCGCCTTGAAACAAAGTATCTAGCAGTTGCATAGAAAGCGGCTAAGAATATAACCATAGTTAAAAAATAGAAATGAACACACCATGCAATCTTTAAAAGCTTTGGATACTTCATAAAAGGATAATAATTCACTGTGATAAAATTCCAAAAAGCACCAGCAACCCTCTCATTAGGATCAAAGTAAAGCTTTAAAGAGTTAAAACTATCTAACTTTGGAAACTCTGGAATAGAAACAATAAAGAGAACAATAACTAAAAATAGGACTGTTTTTTCAAACCTATCAAGATAGCGATATTCATTAAAGTTTGATGTGACAGACTCTTGAATGATTTTTCCACGCGTAGGCCAGGAGTAAAATAGCCCAAGACTTACCCATGTCGCCCAAAATGAATTGTAAATCCACTTATGGGGCAAAAGGTATAGAAGATTAAAGAATATGGTCATAAAGAACATACCCATAAAAACTCTATAAACGACTCTATCAATTGAAGAGTTTACTCTAAAATATATTTTAAGCCGGTGATCAATTTCTTTTCCTAATAAGAACCACTGACTCATTATAAAAGTACAGTAGAGAACCATTACTAAAATCTGTAATGGTAGGCTTAATGTAAGCGCCTTTCCCATCCAAATTGGTAAGAGTAAGAAAGAAAAATATGTAAGTGCCCGATATATAAAGAATTTTGACTTTAAGACTAAAATACCTGACTTATTTGTTAAAGTTTCCACAAAAGTACCCGACTAGTATAGTACAACATTTAACCCATATCCCTTTAGGGGATAATACCCATGGGGCAGTCAAATGCTCCAAACCTCGAATAAGCCGCCTACCCAGCGGCTTTTTTTATTTCTAATCGACATTATAGCAACTTACCCAGCTTTTCGCATCCCTAGTTTAGACTAGTGCAAAATGCCCCTATGAAAATACTTCCCCTTTTTCGTGCTGCATTGATATTTTCACTCTCTGTGCTATTCTATCAGAGAATGCCCATGGCCCAGGAGGGGTTGTTGGAATGAGTTAGGAGGATTATGTCTCTCGCATTCGGCTCGATACAGACAGGTTTACCAAAAGATATTGTTCAGCAAATCATGAAAGCCGAACGCCTGCCTGTGAAAAACATGGAAGCAAGAAAAGCTAAAATCAGTGAAAAGGCTGGTCTTGTTGAAGAGCTTACTCAACTTGTTCAAGCTGCTCGTGGAAGCCTTACGCAAAATGGTTCTGCAAGATCACTAAGAGAACTTGCGATCAATACAAATGAAGAAATCGTCGGTGTAACAGCTGATAAGAATATTGCCGAGCCTGGTAATTATCAATTTGAAGTTAAAGAACTTGCACAAAAGTCATCTGCAATGACTTCAGGATTTTCCGACCCTGATGAAAGTTATATTGGTGTAGGTTTTATTAGATACAGCCTTCCAGATGGAACATCACAGGATATTTATGTGGATTCTGAAAACTCGAGCCTAAATGCTGTCGCCAAGCTCATTAATAAAAATGAAGAAAGCGGACTTAGAGCAAGTGTTATTAATGATGGAAGTGGAAGTGAATCTCCATGGAGATTAATACTTAGTCTTAAAGAAACGGGTGATGGAAAAAAAGCTGAGTTTCCGTATTTTTACTTTGTTGATGGAGAAGATGATTTTTTCCTAGAGTTTGAAAGAGAAGCACAAGATGCAAAAATAGCAATGGATGGTTTTGAAATTGAACTTCCAGAAAACTCAACAAGTGATCTTATTCCTGGCGTAACAATTGATTTAAAAAAAGCAAAGCCAGGCGAAGAGTTCTCCATCTCTATCACAGAAGATAGTGGCGCCATAAGTGAAAAAGTTAAGACGATGATTGATCAGCTTAACTCTGTTTTGAAATTTGTAAAAGATCAAAACACTATGGATGAGACAACAGACACTTCAAGAACACTTGGTGGGGATATCATTCTACAAACAATTGAAGGTAGAATTAGAAGTGCAGTTTTTAAAGATGTTAAAACGGAAAAAGGAAATTTTAGAATTGGTGATATTGGTGTCACATTTCAAAGAGATGGTCTTTTGAAGTTTGATAGTGAGAAATTCACAGGTGAATTAGAAAAAAGTTATCAAAAGGTTTCACAAATCCTTAATGGAAGTTTTAAAGACGGTATAAAAACTAATGGATTTATAGATAACTTAAATGATTCGATGGGTTCTATGCTTCGTTATCCAGACGGACTACTACAGTCTAGAAAAAGAAGTGTTGAAAATAATATCGCTGCAATTGATAGAAGAATTACTCAGCGAGAAAGAATGCTAGAACAAAAAGAAAAAAACTTAAAAGATAAATTTGCTAGATTAGAAGGACAAATTTCAAAAATCAAGGCCCAAGGGGCTGGTGTTGCAGGACTCGGCGGAGGAGCAGCAGCAGGACCAATAGGACTTGGATAAGGTTTAGGAGGACCACATGAGCTACGGATTAGGTGCCTATAAGAAAACATCAGTTAACACTGCAAGTAAAGAGCAGATCTTACTAATGCTTTATCAAGCTGCAATTAAAAACTGTAAAAAAGGTATTGAGGCGATTGAGAAAAAAGATATCGCGGCCAAGGGTGAGTACATTGGAAAACTTCAAGACATTGTTATTGAATTAAACAGTAGCTTAGACTTTGAAGTTGGTGGTGACGTCGCAAAAGAACTGTCTTCTTTGTATGACTTTATTCTTTTTTCAAGTACGCAGGCAAACATTAAAATTGACACAGAACCACTACAAGGATGCCTTGAGGTTCTAACTACTCTTTATGATGGATGGCAACAAGCTGTGAAATCTTTAAAAACAGGTGAAACAAAATAATTGGAGAGCAAATGAGATTATATGAAAAAATCATGCAGCACTTAGACTTCTTAGAGTCATTAAAAGAAGCAACAGTTGCTCTTGGTCAGGCGACAAAAAAAGAAGATATAAATTTAATTGAATTAATTACTGACAATAGAGATCGATTAATTAATGTAATTAAAACCTTTCAGTCAGGAATTGAAGAAGATATCGCTAAAATTAAAGGTGCATCTGTTGGGCCTGAATTAATTGAGATTCTAAAGACATGGAGTAACGAAGTTAATGAAATTATTAATTATGTTGATACATATGATAAACAAATTACTTCATCATTAGAAGCTCAAAAGTTTGAAACGTCCAAGGAAATTGGTTCAGTATTTAGAAATAAAAATTCTATCAAAAACTATCAATCATCAGTAGTTAAAGGGTAGATCGTTAGCAACTAACGATTTACCATTTGCATCTTACCCCAAAAATGAGTTATCATTAAGTGTCAAAGAAGAGCAATGAGTGCTCTTCTCAATTTTAACCATAGTGACCTTAAGGAAGAGGAAGAAATATGGAGATGAATCATCATTCGAACTCTATTCAGAATTTCAAAGTAAAATCATACGAGGTTAAAAACTCTCGTGGTGGATTAAAAGTACCCGTTGTAAACGAAGTACACCTTCATTCAATGTATGATCCAGTTAAAGAAGCTAAGACATTTATGTCAAAGTATGAAACTTCTTTTGAGTCAAAAAATAAGGTTCTTGTATTTGGATTAGGCTATGCTTATCACATCTATGAACTTTGTAAAATTCTTGAAAGAAACCACGGCGGTAACTATCAAGTCGTAGTGATTGAGCCTAATGAGCAAGTTTATAGAGATTGTATCAAGTACAATCTTTTTCCAAATAAAAATATAAAAGTATTTAGTGGATTTGATCTTGAGAGAGTCTATGCTGAAAGAGACCTTATAGATTTTCTTATAAGCAAACCTGCGATTATCTCTCATCCAGCATCTTTTGAACTATATAGAACCTACTTCGAAAAGTTTATGAAGTATGCCGCTCCAACAGGTATTGCTGATATTACTAAATACATAGAAAGCAAAGAACTAAGATCATACTTATATAGTGACTCTAATGCACGATCAATTGATCACTACTTAAGAGATAACGTACTTACAAAAGAAAAATTAAATTCAAGTCATGATCATCTTCTGCTTGCATATAGTCACTTAAGCAATGGGGAATTCTAAATGAAAACATCACCAACTAACATTCTTTTCATTAACTTAAAAAGATATGGCGATATTTTTAATATGGCCCATACGATTAAAGCATATAAGCAAGACAACCCTGAAAGCAAAATCTCGGTACTTGTGTTCAAGGAATTTGTTAAAGCTGCCAACGCTATTAATCATATTGATGAAGTCTTTACTATCGACCGTGAGCAAATATTAACTTTTAAAAAGAATCAAATATTTTCAGATGGTCTAGCATTAAATCTATTTGAAAATGAGATTCATCAACTAAAAAGAGATACACACTGGGACATTGTTTTTAACTATTCAAATGATCGTGTTTCAACACATATCACGTCACTTCTTAAAGAACATTCAACAAAGCATATGGGTATTCGTTTTAATTCATATTGTAATGTCGAATACTCAAACGAATGGGCCTTATTATTTAACGATGTTTTAACAGACTTAAAATATTCTCCAGTTTCTTTTGTTGATACTTATAATCAAATTGCTACAACAGAACTTAAAGATGAAGGAATCCCTCTTAAAACAAAAGAGGAATATAATAAGACCACTCACCTAAACTTCTCAGAAATTCGACGAATGGAAGAAGGAGAATGTGAGATAAAAATAATCGGTGTTCAAGTTTCAGCTTCATCGAATTATAAAATGATTCCACGTTCAGAACTTATTGCACTTATTGATGAGTTATATATGACTCCAGAATACTTTCCAGTTCTTCTAGGTGCACCGACTGAAAGAGACAGAGAGATTATTAATGACATTAATTCAGAATTTAATAATTCACTCGTATCTATTGAAGCCGATTTTATAGCACTCAGCTCTGTCTTACTTAACTTAGATGCTTTAGTTACACCAGACACTTCGGTTAAACACGTTGCAGATCTATTAAAAGTTCCAACTGTTGAGATATCTTTAGGTGAAAGTCCTCTTTTTAAACAAGGTACAATGAATCTTAAGAGCGTTATTGTAACGCCTCATAT
>NZAF01000010.1 GCA_002686115.1 Halobacteriovorax sp.
TCATTATTTAAACGCGAGAAAAAAGAAGAGATCAAATCTGAGGATGTGAGAAGCCGTGTAGCAAGTATGCTTAAGGCTGAAGATAAGAGAGCTGAAAGTCAGTCAGCTTCTAAAACTTCTTTAAAAGATAAACTTTCAAAAATATCCTTAAAGGAAGTAATTCCGCAGAAAAAAGAGAAAGTAGAACTTTCTGAAAATGAAAGAACTGACCGCAACCAAGATAGAGATAATTTTATCTCAACTCCAGAGTTTACAATTGCAGACAAGGTAAAAGGTCAGGCCCTTGATCCACAAGCAATTAAAGAAGAAGCTCAAGTTGAAGCTAAAGCTGAAGAACCAAAAGCTCCTACTAAGCCACTTAATAGAATTGCAGATACGACTAAAGATAATAGATATTTCAATATAGTCACTTCAATCTCTGAAACTGTTCAAGATAAAATTTCTAGAGAGCCTGATGCTAAATATTTTGAAGATATTATTGAAGCACTTGAATCTAAGCTTTCAGAATTTAATATTGAAGGTCAAATCGTAAATGTTTTGAAAGGCCCAGTTGTTGATACATTTGAATTTAGACCAGGCTCAGGTGTTAAGGTTTCAAAAATTCAAAATCTTGCTGATGATTTAAGTTTAGCTCTATACGGAGTTTCGATAAGAATTGTTACATCGATGGCCGGAAGAGATACTATTGGTATTGAAGTACCTCGTAATCCACGTGAAATTATTTATCTCGATGAAGTTCTAAAGTCTAAAGATTTTGAATCATCTGAACATAATCTACCTATCGCTATGGGGAAAGATGCTTATGGTGAAACATTTGTTATCGATTTAGGTGCTTGTCCACATATGCTCGTTGCTGGTGCCACTGGTGCTGGTAAGTCTGTTTTTATTAACTCTCTTCTTGTTTCTCTATTGGTGAAAAAGTCACCTAAGAAGATGAAGTTAATTCTTATAGATCCAAAGCAGCTTGAATTAGCTCTTTATACTAAACTTCCTCACCTGGTGATGCCAGTTATTACAGATGCGAAAAGAGCTTCTATTGCACTTCTTTGGGCCGTTCAGGAAATGGAAAGAAGGTATGCTGTTCTTAAGGAATTTGGAGTTAGAGGAATATCTGGATTTAATGAAAAGCTTAAGAGAGCTACGCCGCAAATGCTTGCTAACATTCACCAGTATTATGAAAATACAGGAGTAGAAGACTATGAGCTTCCACACCTTGTTATTGTCGTTGATGAATTTGCAGACTTAATTCTGACTAAAGCAGGTAAAGAGATTGAAAATAATATTGCAAGACTGGCTGCTAAGGCTCGAGCCGCTGGTATCCATTTAGTTCTTGCTACTCAGAGACCATCTGTTGATGTTATCACTGGTGTTATTAAGGCAAACTTCCCAACAAGGGTTTCGTTTAGGGTTACGTCTCCAACAGATTCGAGAACTATTCTTGATAAGGTTGGCGCTGAGAAACTTCTTGGTAAAGGGGATATGTTATATAAGCATGGTATTAATCTTCAAAGAGTGCACTCATCTTTTGTTCAAGAAGAAGAGATTGAAGCTCTTACTCGAAAGCTTGAAGAAATTCCACAAGACTTTAACGAACATGCTATTGATTTTCTTGAAAGTGGTGGAGAAGAAGTTGAAACTGATGATTATACATATGGTTCACATATTTCTGCATCTCAAGAAAAATCTGATGATGACCTTTATAACCAAGCACTCAAAATCGTTATGGAATCTAGATCAGCTTCAGCGTCTTTTTTACAGAGAAGACTTAGGATTGGGTACAATAGGGCTGCAAATCTTGTTGAAGAGATGGAGAGACGTGGTGTTGTTGGACCTCAACAAGGTTCAAAACCAAGAAAAGTTCTTGTTGCAGGGGAATAGTCCTAAAAGATTAAGCTTTTTGATTAACTGTGAAGTTTGAGCCAGCAGGAATCTTGGTAAAACTTTTGATCTTTGTACCAGGCCCCATTCTTGTCATGGCACCAATAAAGACATTTGAGTCGATTTTAATTTTCTTTAAGTAAAGAAAGAATCTATTGTCTCTTACTTCAAGAAAGTGAGAAGAAAGGTAGCATCTATCACCGAAGACAATGTTATCACCCAATTCTAAAAATCCTCTATCGTGAATGACTATATTAGGAACAAAGAAGACTTGTTTTCCAATCTTTGAGCCCCACAGTCTTAGCCAAAGGGCGAAAACTCCAGGAAGAAAAAAGAGAAGTCTTTCTAGTTGTGGGAAAACGATATAAATTTGTTGGATTCTTAAGCTAAACAACCATGGTGAAAATACCTCTTCATTTATACCAATATATGATGCACCTTCTTTTATTGGATAGAAAAAATTAAGAAGTCGATAGCAAATTAATGGAAATAAATATGGGGTTAAGAGAAAGAGTACAAAATCAATACCATTGTCGTACTTATAAAAACGATAGAGAAAATTAAACCAAATACCTACTGTGATAATTGGGAAAAAATGTAAAAGTCGTTTGAATAAAAAATTAAAAACTTTATCTTTTTTCGTAGCCTTCACTTATTCCCCTTATGTCTGCGTCTCTACTTTGCACATATGACAAACTCATTATTCTAAGGATATCATATTATCGAATCTCATTTATAAAGCGGTAATTTTTCATTAAAGGATTTATGTGTCTAAGCTCGTTACGCCACCAAAAGATTTTATTACAGGGCCATTTACGGGACATGGACTGCAATTATATCGCAATCGACTTGGTTATATGCATGAGTGTATGGATAAATATGGTGACTTTGTTGAATTCTTTGTCGGTAAGCGGTTTAGAACATTAATGATTAATAGTCCGGAAGCGATTGAATGGGTCATGCTTAAAAATGCGAAGAACTATTCAAAAGATACTCCTGGATATCGAAAAGTGGCTGAGATTGCTGGCCATGCAGTTTTTACTGATAGCGGTGATTTGTGGAAGAAGGAAAGGGCGCTCATAGCTCCATATTTTAGAAAATCAAAACTTGCAGGTTATGAAGATATTGTAAAAAGATCATGTGATCTTCTAAAGAGAAGAGTCTTTGAATCTAATATAGAAAATGAGGTAAATATCTCAACTCTTATGACGGAGTATACTCTAAGAGTTGTAGGAGAATGTCTTTTTAAAGAAGATCTCGGTGTCTATGCTGTTGATATAGAAAAAGAACTAACTAATCTCATTAATATAGCCAATGGTAAAATAAACAAACTTATAAATATACCTACTAAAAAGACTAAAGTTGAAAATCAAAGCTTTAAAGATTCAGTAGATAAGTTAGATGAAATTATTAAGTCTTTAATTGATCGTTCTCGTAAGAAAAATATTGATAACTTTGTTAAGGCTTTAGATGAAGCAGAGTTTGAAACGAGCGAAAAATTTATCATTGATCATGTTAAAACTTTAGCTTTTGCAGGACATGAAACGAGTGCTTCAGTGCTTTCTTGGTGTTTTTATTATTTATCGAAAGAAAGAGAGTGGTACGAGAAAATTGAGATTGAAGTTTTAAATAATCAATCAGAGAATTTAGAAAACTTTAAAAATCTCGATCTTTTCGTGAAAGAAGTTTTAAGACTTAGACCTCCTGCGTGGAGTTTTGGAAGAAAAGCCGAAGATGATGATGTTTTATTTGGTGAAAAGATTTTTGCAGGTGATATCATGACAATTAGCCCTTATCTTATTCATCANAATAAAGATTTATACAAAGACCCTTTAATTTTTAATCCNAATAGATTTTCAGAGGNAGAAGTAAGGAGTAGGCATCGTGCATCTTTTATNCCATTTGGATATGGACCTAGAGTTTGTGTTGGAGCTGATCTGGCGGTGATTGAAATTAAACATGCAATANTTGCTGTTATGAAAACATTTAANATTTTNGAGAGTGATCGTATNGTAGAAATNGAACCCCTCATNTCGCTAAGACCGAAAGGAGGGGTTTATATTAANCTTANGGAACGGTAGTAAAGAAGTTTGAAAATGGTCTNAGNGACCTTGTNAGTCTTACAGAATACATAATATCATAAATATTTTCGTTAGTTGCATCAGGGAATAGACCACTAAAAGTAACGTAATCAGAATCCCATGCAACAGGTCTTCCATAATCCCAGTTCCAGATCCATTGACCTGTCTTTTTGAGATGTGCACCGGATACATTTCCTTCAATTCTTATATCATCGTATTCAAGACCATTTGAAAATTTTGTTGGGAAATAATTCTGTAATGACTCTTGTAATTTAAATGGTCCCTTCGCGTTGATTCTTACAGGTACGCCAGTTGCATCACTTGTTATTTCAACAATTCCGTCATCACTAGCTGGATGATAGATTCTATATCTATCTCTAAGTTCGTGGAAGTCTTGACGATGGTTGATGAGAAGGAGGTTTGGATCAATAAGAAATTTACTTCCACCAACTACGAAGTTCTCTTCTTCCATGAAGTTTTCAGCTTCCATGTAGCCCCAGTCACAACTATATTTTTCACCAATAGCGTCACCATTTAGCATGAGTCTTGGATATTCTATTGAACAAACATAGCCCTTTAAGTCATGCTCTGAAGAAAGCACAAACATTTCATAGGCTTCATCTAATAGTTTTTGAGCTTTATCACTCTTGAATCTACTTGTTCCCCATTTTTTATACTTTCTAACAAGCTTAAAAATTTGTTCTCTTGAAATTACATTTGGAACAGTTCTTGTTTCTCTTCCTCTAATTCTACTCCAAACTTTTTTAAGTCTAAGTGGATCTCTAATTTTGTTAATGGCAGACTTTCTAAGTACATCTCTCATTACTGCAGTCGTAGCATCAAAATTATAAACACTTAGATATTTGATGAAGCCAATTGTTCTAGCAAGAACTGAAATGACTGTACTTGTATAAGGTTTGATATATGTTTTCTTGGCTTCTTGATCATCAAAAAATCCCTTGTCATCATCAAGACCAAAGTAAATCCTTCTATCAAGTTCAAATTGGTGATTTTCAATTGGAAGACTCATTGATTGTTTTGCTAAGTCTAGATATTTTTCTAGAGTAGGCGTGATCTTTAAGAGTTCATCCTGCAGTTCAGAAATTTTATAAAATTGTTTTTCGTCATTAGGTGGATCAAATAAATAATGAAAAAGTGCTAATATGTGTTTTCCATATGCATAACGAGACATATAGAAAAATCTCAGATTTGTTAATACAACAGAGTGAGTAACGTCTGTGTCTTCTACGATACCTCTGAGTCTCCAACCAAGTCCTTTTACTAATGGTGTGATAGATGCTACTGCTGCAAACATTTGTACACCTACAAAGTTAGGATATTTTTTTGCTGTATCTTGTATATAGGTCGCAGTTTCATCTACTTTTGCTTTTGAATCCATTGCGAGAATTTTTTCAGTGAATGTATCAATAATTAATTGTTGTCCACTTGATTCAGATAATTTTTGTTGCTGAGATGCTAGTGTTCTAATTGTATTATTTTTTGGGATACTGACATAATTATGTTTTCTCCATGCCGTAATTGTTGCGACACCTAAAATGAAACAAAAAACACCCACTAAAATTTTTGTATTCTTCACCGACTACTCCTGTTAAGCTTTATAAAGTATAGGATAGATAAACATAAATTGTTATTTAGAAATTTTTACCTTAGAAAAAGGCCCAAATGATTAAATACAAAGGACTTAAAAGAATTTTCAGTATCTTATGCGTCATAGGTGTTTTTATATTGTGCGCGATACAAGTTCAAAAGATAAAACCCTTTCAGGTTCAGAATCTTCTGCCAAAAGATCACCCATTACGAATTGAATACAACGCATATAATGAACAATACGATGACGAAAATAAAGTATTTGTTCTTCTTAAAAAAGAAAGAAAGTATTTATCCAATGAAATTTATCAACTTTTATCAATTCTAGAGAATGAGTTTAAATTCTATGGAGGGCTCTCTAGTTTCGGAAACTTAAAGAGTGCTAAGTATTTTACTTTTGATGATCAAAGATTTTCACTAGTTTCATTTCTTGAAAAAGGAGATTGGACGAAGAGAGCGAAAGAAAAACTAGCAACTGATTTTTGGAAAAATACTCTTATATCAGATGATGGAAAGTCGCTCTTGTTAACTTTTACAATAACAAAGTCACTAGAGAGAAAAGAAAGAGTCCCTCTCGTAAAGAAAATCATGCAAAATATTGATGAAGTAATAGAAGGCACTGGGATTGCTAGTTATTATCTAGGAACTGANGTCGCAAATTATTGGTTTACGAAAGAGATGATAAAAAATCAGATTCTAATATCACCAGTATTGATGCTTTTGATGGGGATATTCTTTTACTTTGTATTTAGCTCTTTTAAAGTAGTCGCCTTTAGTTATTTAATTATCATTCTTAGTTATGCTTTAACTATTATTATGATTATTGCATTTGAGGGTGGGATTGGGCCATATAGCTCATTTGCACTGTATTTTGTTGCAATTGTAGCAACTTCAGATCTGATTCATTTCTTCTCCACATACAGGCAAGAGGGCTCAAATATTGAACAGACGGTCCTTTTGTTAAAAAAACCATGTTTTTTAACTTCCTTAACTACTTCAATTGGTTTTAGTGCATTGGTCATTAATGAAAATGTCCCAGTAAGGTATTTTGGAATGTACTGTACTCTGGGTACATTTGGTTGTTATTTATTAACGTTTTATGTCTTGCCCAAGTTCCTCACACTATATCATTTTAAGCTTGAAAAAATAGAGGACGTTTCTATAAGTGTCGAAAAGATATGGTCTTTAATCAAAAGGAAACGAAACATAATAATTGGAGTTTTTGCTATATTAACTGTTGTCTTTAGTTATGAAAGTTTAAGAATAGAAATAGATGATAATCTTTATAGGAAGTTCCTTAACTCCCATCCATTATCACTATCGATTGATAATTTCTCTGATGGTTTAAACTTTGTTGGTTCAGTAGATGTACTCATTAAAAGCAATGGAAGTGAAAAAATAAACAGTCGAAAAAATATAGAAATAATTAAATCTTTTGAGAGAGACATAGCAAAGCTACCTTCTTATGCTCATCACAAATCCTTTACTCAACTATATGAGAATTTAAATAATGAAGTTAAAGATGACAGGACGATGAACTCTCTTTTTAATATGCTGTATGATTATGGTGCCTTGAACTCATTTTATAAAAAAATAAATAATGAAGTAAGAGTTGTTTTATTTTTAAAATCTTTAAATTCGGTTACGTTAGAGAATACAATCAATGATATTAAAGAACTGAATGATAAGTATAAAGACTTAGAAATTAAAACGAGTGGTTTCTCGTCGATTAGAAATTATATAAATCAAAATGTGATTAGAAGTTTTACAGAGTCATTTTTATATTCGATTGTTCTTATTTTTTGTCTTTTTCTATTCCTGTTTAAGTCTATAAAATGGGCGCTAATATCAATGATTCCTAATATATTTCCACTGATAACAATTAGTGGTTTAATGGGATTATTTAATATTACTATGGAGAGTAATCTGGTTATTCTAGTCTCAATAACAATTGGGATTGCAGTAGATGATACAATTCATTTCGTTTTTAATTTAAAGAAAAATATGGATATGGGGCACAATATAGAAGATTCAATAAAGTATTCACTCAAAAAGACGTTGATGGCACTAGTAACGACCACATCCATTTTTATCTTTAGCTTTCCAACATTCTTATTTGCAGATCTTAAGTTATTTGTTCAAGTTGGAGTCTTTATTTTAATTTCACTTGTTGCAGCACTGCTGGCCGATTTCCTATTATTGCCTGCGGTTATGCTTAGTTTTAAAAGGACTTTTGATGACAATTTATGATTTAAAGCCAGCTTTTCAAAATTTATTAAGACCTATTGTTAGGTTTTTGAATAAAGCAGGAGTTACTCCTAATCAAGTTACTCTCATGACTTGCTTGCTAAGTATATTTTATTCTGTTGCTATATATAAAGAGCTTCATCATTTATTTATAATGTTTTTGCCACTGTTCTTTTTTATTCGAATGGCCTTGAATGCAATAGATGGACTGCTTGCTAAGGAACATGACATGATGACACCTCGAGGTGCCATGTTGAATGAAATAACAGATGTTGTTTCAGATACTTTTCTTTATTTGTCATTATCAGTATTTTCAGTGATTGATAATCAAAATATAGTTTTCTTTTCTTTCATAGCAATATTCACAGAGGTGAGTGGATTGAGTTCGTTACATATTGGAAGTGGAAGAAGGTTTGATGGACCTTTTGGAAAAAGTGATAGAGCTTTTTTTATTTCAGTACTAGCTTTATTAGTCACTTTTACTAGTATTGAAAAACTTGTTTATGATTACTTATTTTATATTTCTTTTGTGCTTTTAGGGACGACGGTTGTCAATAGAATGAATAAGGCAATTAAGGCTTTGAAAGATGTTCAAACGAGATAAGCATAACGCCAAGAATAATTAAAAGAGCAC
>NZAF01000011.1 GCA_002686115.1 Halobacteriovorax sp.
TCATATACTCATGATGCGACAGGACCAACAGCACCAAGCTTCGTGTCGACGAATCCAAGCTCTCCAAGTAACTCTGATACGACTCCAAATATCATTGGATCAAGCTCTGCAGATACCGTTAGTGTTGAACTCTTCTCTGATAATACATGTTCAACAAGTCTTGGAAGTGACACGAAAGCAAACTTTGAAGGTGCTGGAATCGGTATTACAGTAACCGCAAATACCTCAACGACGATATATGCGAGGTCTTCAGATAGTCTTTCAAACACTTCGGCCTGTACACTTTTAACGACATACGTTCACGATAATACGGCACCAACGAATCCGGCATTTTCAAGCACCTCACCGGCTTCTCCAAATAACTCTAGTACTACACCTTCAGTTATTGGTACGGCCTCTGCTGATACTGTGACTGTAAATCTCTATAATGAAAATACTTGTACGACAGCAATAGGTTCAGGAACAAGAGCACAATTTGTAGGCTCTGGAATTACAGCAAGTGCAACACCAAATTTCACAACAACAATTTATGCAGAGGCGCTAGACCAAGCAGGTAATACATCAAGTTGTGTTCTTCTTGTTAGTTATGAGCACGATAATACACCACCAAGTGTGCCAAGCTTTTCTTCAAGCTCCCCAGCAAGTCCAAGTAATAGTGATACGGCACCTGAAATTATTGGATCAAGTTCAATTGATACGGTAACGATCAACCTTCATAGTAACTCGTCTTGTACAACTCAAATTGGAACCGGCACAAAAGCAACCTTTGAGGGAGTTGGAATCACGGCAAGTGTAAGTTCGAATTCAACGACGACAATTTACGCCGAAGCTTTAGACAGTATTGGAAATACATCTAACTGTACCCTACTTACCAATTACACACATGATAATATTGGACCAACCAATCCAGCATTTTCTTCTATTTCACCAAGTTCACCTAATAATTCTTCGACAACCCCTACTCTCATTGGAACGAGCTCTGCTGATACGAGTAGTGTTGAAGCTTATAGTGATTCAGGTTGTACAACATCAATTGGTTCAGGAACTAAGGTTCAGTTTGAAGGTGGCGGTATCAGCATCACAGGTGCAGCAAATACGACAACAACAATCTATCTCATAGCTAGAGATTCTCTATCTAATGACTCTGCTTGTACTTTCATGACAAATTACACCCACGATAACGTAGCCCCTTCAGATGTGACAGCTGTCACAGATGGAACAAACTCGACATCGATTACCTCAAGTCCAACGATTAGTTGGAGTGCGGCCACAGATGCTACAACATCAATTGATTACTATGAAGTCTCAATTGGAACAACTCCTGGTGCAACTGACACCAAGACATGGACAAATGTAGGGAACACAACTTCAACGACAATAACTTCAATATCGCCAAATTTAAATTCAGGGACTACTTATTATGCAAATGTAAGGGCCATCGATACAGCAGGAAACACTGGGGCCGTATTAAGTGGTGATGGATGGTTAGTGGATGCGACACCTCCTTCATCTGTCACAGTAACAGCTAATGGCTGTACCACAAAAACGTTTAAAGGTTCATGGACAGCAAGTAGTGATTCAGAATCGAGTATTGATTATTATGAATATAGCATTGGAACAAGTGCTGGTGCAGATGACGAAATCACATGGACGAATGTTGGTACGAACACAAGCATTTCTTTAACGGGACAGTCATTATTAGAAGCGACTACTTATTACCTCAATGTCAGGGCCACTAATACACTTGGACTCACTTCATCTGTAACGAATGCAAGTACGTCCTGTAGTGACCTTAACACTTCTCTTCAAGGGTTTTGGCTACTAGGCGAGGCCGCCGGAGCAAGAGTTGATGAACAAGGTGCCAATGATTTAACAGCAAATGGCTCAGTTTCTCAACAAGTTGGTATTGTTGGAAACAGTACAGGTTTTAATAGCGCAACTTCAGACTACTTAAGTGTGTTAGATGGTGGAGAGCTTACTGTTGGAAATGAAGACTTTTCAATTTCAGTTTGGGTTTATATTTCAGATAACACAGTCACTCAACCTATCATTACTAAGTGGAATGGTTCAACAAATGAGTACTATCTTGAATATATTGGAAGCACTGGCTTTAGATTCACTGTAGACTCAGCAAATGTCTCCTTCCCTATCGGAATAACGAATAACACTTGGTATCACGTCATCGCTTATCATGACAGTAGTAGTGATGTTATTGGACTTGAAATTAATGCAGGAACACCAAACACTACTTCATACACGACAGGTCCAACTTCAGGCGATAGTGTTTTTGAAGTTGGAGCTCAATCAATTGATGGTAATTACTTTACCGGAAGAATTGACTCGCTTGGTTTTTGGAAAAAAATACTAACTGAATATGAAAGAGATGTTCTCTACAATGCAGGCTCTGGTCTAGAACCTGCCTTTTAAGATTACTCTAAGCAACATTCTTATAACTCTTACCAATCTTGTAACATGTCATAAGAAGCTGACAATATATATCACTCGTTAATTTTATATTGTCTTCAATCTCTTTGTTATCACCAATGAAAGAAACCATCTCAAGTGCCTTTTCTATATGATCCTCATCCTCTTCAGCATGTACTCTTATAAATCGTGTCGCCTTTTTACCATGGGCCTTAGAAATGGCTTCAATATAGTCGTCATTTACATAGGCGGCAAGGCCCTCAAGAGCTAATGCCCAACCAAATGGAGCGATACCAGAGCTCCTTTTTGAAATTCCTACTTGTTTTTCATAAAGGTCTTTAGTTATTTGTAATTCTGGATAATCTTCAATATTTCCACCCAGCCTTTTTAAATCTGAAAGAGCTAAGTTTTCATGACCACTTTCCTCATTAGCATGAGAAAGCCATCGATTCTTAATATCTAAATTTTGAGAGTCATTCGCAAAAGTATTGAGTAGCTGTTCACTATGAGAAGTATAATAATAAGTCTGTGCCAACCAATTCATATATACACTTTGATCAGTCAGATCAATTTCATTAAAAGTCTTAATCAGTCGTTGTACACAGTCTGTGAAAATTTTCTTAGTCATGAGTAACTCCTTAGGTTAAAAGAGTATAAATCTTTTTTAATAAATACAGATATTCAGGTACATACTCGATAAAGTTTCGATAAAGATATAAAAAAATTACCTATAATATAAGTCACTGCTACCCAAGTATATGTGTTTATTATAATATACGAAGATGAGTCATGCAGTTGCCAACGTCAATATTAAAATTAAATTAGACCACTTCAAAGAAACGGGTAAAGACCCTAATCTCCTACTTGAAAATACAAATTGCAAAATTGATGACTTTAAGAACTTATTTAAAAGAACAAGCTGGGATGACTACTGCCAAATTTTAGAAAACTTAGAAAAATATGGTGAAAAAGGAGATATCGAAGAGATCGGAAGAAAGGGAGCTCTCGATATTCAATATAGTTTAGTTCAAAACCTTTTTGCTGCCTTTATACCCATTCGTCTTCTCTTTTGGACGCAAGCAAAATTCATAGGCCCTTTTCTTTATAAGAATATGAAGTACTCTTTTAAAGTAAAGAAAAGTGGAACCATTGTCATTACGATGGAAGCGAAGGGAAAAGCTCCCTCAAAAATGTTATGGATAGGATATAAGAATGCTTATATTCACTTTCCAAAACTTCTTGGTGGAAAGCTCCCTGCAGAAGTTAATATGATTCACAATGATCATTCAGCAACTTTTGCAATCACGATCATTGAAAAGATTAGTCTTTACGAAAAGCTTAGAACTTTATTAAAAATACCTCTTAGGTTTGATTCAACGATTAAACTTCTAAATGAACTTCAAACTAGTGAACTTGAAAATAAAAGGCTAACCAAAGAGCTTGAGAAGCGCAATAGACAACTTGAAACACACTTAAAGATTATGTCCCATGATATGGCGACAGCGCTAACAATTGCACAAAATACATTAAAAATAGCAATTAAAAAAAATGACACTCAAAAACTACCAAATGCCTTACTTAAGGTAGATGATATTATTTCTTTTACAAACCTAACCAAGTACATTCTTTCAGGAAAGAGATTTAAACCATTAAATGAATTAAGCATTAAAAGTGCCGTTGATTACATACTGAAAAGTTATGAGTCTAAAGCTAAACATAAGAATATTTCTTTTAAGACCTCTTTAAGCGACTCCTCAATTCATGGCGACTTACATCTCTTTTCATATTCAGTTCTTGGAAATATTATCAGTAACTCAATTAAATTCTCAAATAAGGACTCCGAAATATTAATTTCTTCAAAAGAGATTGGAGATGATGTCCAAATTATCATTAGAGATCAAGGTATTGGTATTCCAAAGCAAAGACTTGAGATGTTACTGCATAAGAAGTCAGTAACGACCAAGGGAACTATTGATGAATACGGTTCAGGACTCGGTCTAGATATCGTAAAGTCAATTGTTGAAGAATATAATGGTAGTCTCACTATTAAGTCTGTTGTTGATTCTGGAACAGAAGTTATTATCGCAATGCCAAGGTTCACGCGGCAAAGGCTTCTTGATCAATATCAAAATTCTTCAACTGATCATCAGTTAACCCCGTAAAGTCGAGTCTCTTTTCCCAGAGTCTTTGAACAAGGTTATTTGATAAGCACTTAGAGTTTCTCATCTCATTATTCTTATTTCTATAAAGTAACATATCACAGTTTAATCCTCGATAGAGAAAGTCTTCAATAATAACTTCTGCACCAAATTTTTTACAACGATGGCTAGCACCATTTGTGCGAACAACAGGACCAAATACCATATCTCCATGAACAAACTGAGAAAAGAAGAAAGCTAATTCTACAATCATATCAACAACCCTAATGCCATTTAACTCTCCCCTGTAACGATCTCTCACTGTTAAGGACTCAAGCGTAATACATGAACGTACCCCATTTTTTTGAGTAAATAGGAAAAACTCTTTTGGATAATCCATAAAATAAGTATTTTCCATATGAGCCTCGCACTGGAGGTTAAAGATATCAACTGACATAATAGCGATGACTTCATTTCCTTTTAAAATGCAGCAAATATACTTTTGTCTCTTCAGGGCATCCGCATTGAAACGATCCCCAAAGATGTTCTTCCAAACATCTTTAAAACAGGAATAAGCTAAATTATAAATTTCAATCTCTTTTAGAGTCTTAGGATTTGTTGAAATAATAGCGAAAGAAAAGCTCATGTTTACCTCTATCACTATAATCTAAGGTATTTTAAAATATTCTTTTAATCTTTTTTCAAAGTACTGTTTATTGGAAATGAGTCTTTACTACATATGCCAAAACAAATGGTCTATCTAATAGAAACTATCTAATATCTCATGAAAACAATGCAGTGTTCACCGGGAAAGTCTAGTGGCACCTTATAAGCTCGAGAAAGATACTACCGTATTTTTCGCTCTTACTTTTACCTACTCCATAGACATCAAGAAATTCACTTTCGTTACGAGGCTTTTTGATAGAGAGGTCTTTTAGGGTTTTATCAGAGAATATAACAAAAGGTGGAACACCTTTTTCTTTTGCCATCTTATAACGATGATCTTTTAAAACTTGAAACAATTCTTTATCATAATCTTCAAATTCTGAATTATTTGTTTTGACAGCTTTTCTATGGGATTTAACCACTCCAAGTTTCTTAGTGACACTAAATTCACTCTCACCTTTTAAGATTTTTCCAGACTTCTTTGTTAAACCAAGAGTTCTATACTCTGGATTCGAATAGCAAATATACTCATTAAGGATTAAATTTCTTATAATGAGATTCCAGTCACTTCGTGAAAGATCTGTACCAATACCATAAACTGAGAGTTTATCATGACTATAATCTTTAATTTTTTTATTCTTGGCACCTAGAAGAATGTCGACGACTTGACCTGCACCAAAGCGTGAGTTTAAGTAATAAATCGTACTTAAGACTTTCTTAGCGTGGATCGTGGCATCAAATGATTCTACTTCATTACTACAAATATCGCAGTGATCACATTCGTCTTTTGCCTCTTCACCAAAGTAATTAAGGATGAACTTATTGCGACATGAATTTAGCTCACATAATTCAAGCATCATTTTTAACTTACTTAGTGATATCTCTCGATACTCCTGAGACATCTCAGAATTATCAATAAAGGACTTGGAAATAACAAAGTCATCCATTCCATAGAACATATAAGCAAAAGATGGCTCCCCGTCTCTTCCGGCCCGACCTGTCTCTTGGTAATAATTTTCAATATTCTTTGGAAGCCCGTTATGACAAACAAATCGCACATTTGGTTTATCAATACCCATCCCAAAAGCTATTGTTGCAACGACAACAATATCATCTTTTCTTTCAAATTTTTTCTGGGCTTTCTCTCTTTGAAGACTTGTTAAACCAGCATGATAAGAAATGGCATGATAACCTTTTTTTTGTAAGTTCTTGGTTAAAGTGTCGACCTTATTTCTTGTCTGACAATAAATAATCCCGCACTCACCAGAATGAGTCTTTAATACCTGCTCTATTTGTTTTGAGACTTGTTCCTTTGCTTCAACTTTGTAATGAATATTTTTTCTCTCAAAACTTGAGATAAAGACATTTGGTTCATCAAGCTGCAATGAACTTAAAATGTCAGAGCGAACTCTTTTATCTGCAGTCGCAGTAAGTGCAATAATAGGAATATCTTCATAATCATCTTTAATCTTTCCAAGGCTAAGATAGTCCTCTCTAAAGTCATGACCCCAGCTTGATACACAGTGAGCTTCATCAATAGCAAAAAGACTGATGTCCATATCATCAAGAAGGTCTCGAACTCTTCCCCCTTGAAACCCTTCAGGTGTTATATAGAGAAGATCGAGTTCTCCTGAAATGGCACTCTCTTCAATTCTCTTATAATCACTATATTCGAGTGTTGAATTAATAAACTCTGCTCTTACGCCATTTTGCTTAAGCGCATTCACCTGATTTGTCATAAGAGAAATCAGTGGAGAGACCACAATGGCAACACCTTCAAGATAAAGTGCCGGCAATTGATAACATAAAGACTTCCCCGCCCCAGTAGGCATGAGGACAAAAGTATCATCACCATTTATGACTGATTTAATGATATCAAGTTGATCACCTCTAAACGAAGGATAACCAAACGTGTCAAACAATATACTTTCTAATTCTCTTTTCAAAATATTCCCTATTCCCAACTATAAATCTCAACTAATAAGAAGACTATGAAAAATTTCAAGAAGTCTCAACTATTCCGACTTATTTAATACAATAATCTTTAGTTGATCTTAACTCAGTCTTAACTAATAATATATTCATTAACTTACACAAGGATGAAAAATGAAAAGAATGTTTAGCTCATTTCTTTTGCTTGGTCTTTTATCAGGGACGGCAAATGCAAACACTTCGATTTACGGATTTATCGAAGGCTATGTAGAAAAGGTAGAGAGTTCTCCAGGAATTAGCGGAGGTACAGACACAACAGGTGGTACTTTCACAAGAAACGAAAATGCACATGAATTCCAAACACCAAACGTTAGACTTATGGTTAAGAATTCAAAGAAGAATTATTCTTCATTTCTAAACTTAAATGCTTCAAGTGGAAATGTTGAAACTACCAACGCATGGTTTGAAGGAAAAGTTGCTTCAAATCTTTTTAAAATTAGAATTGGTAAAATGTATCGTAAGTTTGGTCTTTATAATGAAAGACTTGATGCCGTTCCAACTTACATTGGTATCGAAGCTCCAGAATTATTTGATACTGATCACCTTCTTGTGACAAGAACGACAAACCTTATGTTTCACGGTGAAAAAGATCTTGGAGATGGAACTTTTTACTATGCTCTGACAACAGGTAATGATGAAAGAGCTGGAAGTGAAATTCCTCTTGGTGGAGATTTAAGATATACAATGTATGGAGATGATATTGAATGGACTTTTGGTTCGTCTTTTTATATCTCAGGAAAAGCAACACCTACTCAAGATGTTGGAGCAGCTTCACCAGATGGTGGTGTTGTAAACTACATGAAAGAAGATCGTTTTGAAGTTCTAGGTTTTTACACAGAACTAAAAAGAAAAGCCCTTATCTTTCAAGCGGCTTACTATCAAGCTGATCACAATGCGGTAAGAGATGGTTCTAAGTTAAGTGGAGACTCTTTTGATACAGCTTCCCTAACTCAATCTCAAATCAACAGACTTTGTAATGGAAACATGGACACATGTACTGACTCAGAAGCAAATTACAAGATTAAAACTTGGTATATTAGAACAGGTTATTCTTTCTTCACAAAAATGGGTGAATTTGTTCCATACATTCAATGGGATTACTATGAAAACCCAGAGGCCCTTGCGAATAAGAAAAATGGTGGAGACAATGAAGCTGGTCTAGCTGATGATGGAAAATTTAATAAGCAAACAGTTGGTATGGTTTATAGACCTGATCCAACAATCGCTATTAAGATCGATGCGTCTAACCACTCACAAGATATTAATGGTGAAAGTGTAAACTATGCTGAAGTAAGAGGTTCATTCTCTTACATGTGGACATTTAAGTAAGGAGTTTAAAATGAAGAAATTAGTATTAGCATTAATCGCGGCCCCTTTACTTACAATCAACACTTATGCAGCACTTGACTTTGTTAAGGGTGCAAATGTTAAAGAAGATGTTCCACCAAGACTTTTAAGAAACTCTCTTAGAAAAGGTGCTGGAATGATTGGCGCGGCAAGAATTGTCATCTCAAAAGATGCAAAGATTCCACCAAGATTTCAAAAGAAGTTTGACGAGCTTAAGCTTTCAGGTGAAACAGTTCCTACAGTTGGAGAGGCTTCTCCAGATGTTATTTTTATTAAAGGTTTCTAATTAGAAATTTACTTTAAATAAATTGGGGAGTCTTATGACTCCCCTTTTTTTATTCTCTTATATTAGTTCGATAACGAATAATTACAGAAGATTTGACGTGAAGGTTTCCTTTTCTATAGTCGATAAACTTCTTTCTCATAAGACTTTTTAGCGCATATGAAAAATCTTGATCATCTAATTTATATTCAGGATAGTCTCGCCATAGATTCTTAAGCTCATCAAGTAGCTTACTCTCCTTCATTCTAAACTTACCAAGATCTCTTAAATGAAAAAGAATAAAACACTCTTCCTCGTCAATATCAACAGCAAGTTCATCACAAATTGTTTTTATTGCATGAACACCAGCTTCATACTTTCTATTTTTACCAAATTCATTAACAAAGCTTGTAAAACCTTTAAAAAATGTATCGAGCTTAAAAACAACATTCTTATGGACAGCGTAAGTACTCTCACTTGAGTCACCGCTATAGTGAAGACAGCTTGAGATAAATGTTTCAAAGTTTTGTTTTTTAGAGAATTTTATCTTCTCCATGATATTTTCAATAGTTTCTTTCATGCCTTGTTTATAACGCAAGACATATGTGATGAAAAGAGTGCAAATTCCTTTAAAATCACATATATTCAAAGAATGAGTATATTACTGACCTTAAGAAACTTAAGCCTTCACTTTGGTGAAAAAATTATCTTTAAAAATGCAGAACTAGCTATCCATAAAGGAGACCGCATTGGTCTCATAGGCCTAAATGGACAGGGAAAGAGTACTCTGTTTAACATCCTTATGGATAAGCTTAAGCCAGATACGACTACTCCCCCATTTCTCTATGATAGAAGTAATGATCACTTTGATATATTTCTCATTCCTCAAGAATTAGATATTAGAAATTATGCCCATCTAGGCATTGAAAATTTTTATCTTTCATTTTATCCAGAACTTTATGAAGTTCATCAAAAACTAGTAGAAGACTATGGTAACCAAGAACTACTCGATAAATTTGAGCACCTTGGAGGCTGGGGTATTCAAAATAGTTATCTCAATTATCTTAGAGGCTTTGACTTTGATGATCTTGATAAGAATCTTGAAGATTTAAGTGGCGGGGAAAGAAGAAAGATTGCTTTAAGTATAGGTCTAAGCTCGACGGCTGAACTTATTCTTTGGGATGAGCCAACAAACCATCTTGATATCGAGACAATTGAGAGATTCGAAGACGAGCTTTTAAATTCTAAAAAAACATATATGATTATCAGTCACGATAGATATCTTCTCAATACAACGACTGATAAAATCTGCCATATCGAAAGAGGACAGATCACTAGCTTTAAAGGGACATATCTTGATTATCTGGTGTATCTTGAAGAGAGAGAAGCTGAGCTCAAAAAAAATCTTGATAAACTTGAAAATAAGCATCGCCGTGAACTTGCTTGGATGAGACAAGGAACGAAGGCTCGTCGAACTCGATCTAAAAAACGTGTTGAAGGTTATCATAGTATTAAAGATGGTATAAAGGATCTTAAATCAAGGTCTCGAAAGGTTGTTGATCTGGGTCTACTCCATAGCGGAAGAAAGTCAAAGATACTCGTTCAAATTGAAGATGGACAATTTTCTTATCCAGGTAAAGATATCTTTAAAAATCTTAATCTTATGGTGGCAAAGAAAGACAAAATCGCCCTCATTGGCCCAAATGGAGCTGGAAAGTCGACTCTTATAAAGATCTTTAGTGAAAAATTAAAGCTTACATCTGGAAAGCAAAAAAATGCTGAAGATTTAAAAGTTATCGTCTTTGATCAAAATAGAGATAGTTTAAATCCTGAAAGTACACCCATTGAAGTTGTTGGCGAAGGACAGGACTTTGTTCATCTTGGTGATGGAACGAAGAAACATGTGGCAAGCTATCTTTCTAAATTTCTATTCACAAGTGACCAAGTCTATCGCCCTATTTCAACTCTTTCTGGNGGTGAGAAAAATAGACTACAACTTGCGATGTTTATGAANCAGGCNGCNGACTTATGGNTTTTTGATGAGCCAACAAACGATCTTGATATTGAGACNATTGAAATNCTTGAAAGAGAGCTTAAGTCTTACGATTCTGCAGTCATCATTATCGGCCACGACCGAGCATTCTTAGATAATACTTGTAATTCAACATGGCTTGTTCATGATAAAGGTGTTGAAGTCTTTGAAGGTGGTTATACTCAAGTCGCTCCTTATCTTCATGCACTTGAAATGGAAAAAGATCTGAAGGAAAAAGAAAAAGGCTCATCATCTAGACAGCAAGAACAAACATCAGAAGAATCAGAACCAGAGCTGCCTTTAAAAGAAGCTGATATAAGTCACAATATAAAGCCTGATAAAGAACTGACAAATAAGCAAAAAGAGAGACTTAAGGTCATTGAAAGTGAAATTGAAGAAGCTGAAAAGAGTCTTATAGAGGTAGAAGAAATACTCGCCAAGTTTGACTACACATCTATGGATAATGAAAAGGCTGATCTAATTCAAAGGCTAACTGCTGAAAAAGACAAAAGAGAAAGCGCTGTCTCAGATCTTTATGAAGAATGGGAAGAGCTTAATTCCTAAAAAAAAGCATTTACACTATTTTTTTACAGTATCATAATAAATCATGGCGTTTTTCCTACTTTTTATTGTGATATTACATGGCATTCTCTTTAGAGTTGATGAGTATATGTTTCATCGAAAAAGAGGATTACAAAAAAGAGAATTAACAAATTCATTAATTGATGGATTAATCTTTCTCATAACTCTTGCAGTTGCTATGTTTTCTAAACATTCTTATTGGAGTGATAAGATTTATATCGCTCTTAGTATTGTTTCATGTCTCTCTATTGTTAAAAATGAATTCTTCTATGAAAACCTTGAAAAGGGAGAACGTTTTGTTCACGCCCTTCTTTATGTGTTTCATACAACGATTCTCTATGCGTTCTATATAAGCTGGAGAATAAATTACTTTGATTCTCATTATTATATTTGGCTTACTCAGCTTCTTTATATGATACTAGGGTTTCAAGCACTGGCCTATAGTTTGATATATTGGAATTATATTTATGATCCAAGAAAATATGAAAGTCACGATTATGAAGATTCTTTAAAGACGACCAAAGACTAGCATGACGATAACAATGGAAAAAATAGTGAGTCCCACACTCACTCCCCTCAAGTAAATCACTTTATTTTGAAAAACACTTATTTCATTCTTTGAAGGCATCTTACCTTTTGTTTTATTGAGATAATCACGGCAAGGATCATGAATTTGATGGCGATAAGACTTTTCACTATAGATAGCAAATTGGAAAAGAAGAACTGCGCCAATCATAAAATACTCAATATAGTCGACTTGGTATGGTGAGAAATAAAAAAGAAGATATAATGGCATCACAAAGAGAAGGTGCTGCTTTAAAAATGTGCCTAATTGAAATTTTAAAAAAATGCGAATATCTGACATTGATAATTAATCCTTAAGTATGATCTTGCTTAACTTTACCTCATACTTTGACGAAGTGTCATCTCCATCACTACTTATCCATAGGGCCAGAATCTTCTTATTTTGATTAAGTGGTACTTTAACATCGACAGAATCACTCTTTGAAATATCAGCAACAAAGTTTTCAATTAAAAGATCAGAAAGTGGGTGTTCTCTCTTTCTATCTCGAAGCTTCTCATCTTGAAATGTATTATAGAAGTTTATCTGACTAACTCCTGTACCCTCTGGAGCTAATTCAAAAAGTGTCACAATCCAGTTTGCAGCAATAGCCTTTTGAAAAAAGTTTAAAGTCTTATCACCTTCGTAGACAACCCCTACTCGTAGCGAGAAGTCATCACTTCCCTTTTCTCCTTGCGACTTTTGATAATTAACCTTTCCCTTTAGACTCGCTTTAAATAAAAGCTCCTTATATTTTTTTGCCTCTTTTAAAGGATAGATGAGAGGACTGGCCGAATTATCAACCTTGATGATTAATTCATTCGACTTGAATGCAAATTCATTGGGCCTAATACTAGAATAAGATAATATCTGAAATAACTCTTTTTTAAACTTAACCGAATGCTCACGAGCAAAAGAACTTAAAGAAAATAGAAAAATTAATAATATTGAAAAACATCTCATCATCCACCTCCCCTAGATTATAAGGTGGATAACCAAAAGGTGCCACGCTAAATTCAAACAATTAGTGCAACTTTTTTCTTATAGTACACCTCATAAGGCGTTTGATA
>NZAF01000012.1 GCA_002686115.1 Halobacteriovorax sp.
CTGCTCCTGCAGGTAAGAGAATGGGACATGCTGGAGCTCTTATTTCTGGTGGTGATGATACTGCTGAAGCTAAGTATAAGATTCTTGAAGAGTGTGGAGTTCATATTTCAAGATCACCAGCTGAGCTTGGTGAAGTTATGGAAAAAGCACTAAAAGACAAGTAAAAAGCTAACCTTTTTTATACTTAAAGCCCCTCATAGAGGGGCTTTATATTTGTTATTGAAAGTTTGTGTAGAACAGACTATAACGTTTAAAATTATTTTTTTAGGAGATAACGGAAATGGAAAGAACACTATCTATTATTAAGCCAAATGCAGTACTTGATAACAATATTGGTAACATCATTAAGATGTTCGAAGATCAGGGATTAAGAATTGCAGCAGCAAGACTTACTCATCTTTCAAAAGAAAAAGCTGAAGGCTTTTATATTGAGCATAAAGAAAGACCATTCTTTGGTGAATTAGTAACTTTCATGACTTCAGCTCCAGTAATGCTAATGGTTCTTGAAGGTGAAAATGCTGTAATGAAAAACAGAGAGATCATGGGTGCAACGAACCCAGCTGAAGCAGCTGAAGGAACAATTAGAAAGCTATACGCAAAATCAATTGGTGAAAATGCTGTTCACGGTTCAGATTCTCTTCAGTCAGCAGAAAGAGAAGTTAATTACTTCTTTGATAAGAATGACGTAAACGGAAGATTCTAATTTATATTTAAAATTTTCAATTATACGAAGAGCTCCCTTTTGGGAGCTTTTTTATTTCTATGCTTTTCACTATACTCATGACAGAATTTATTTATGGATATTTTAATTTTAAAGTTCTCTCTCTATGAGTTATTTCTTTCAATTACTTTTAGTTTAATAAGTCTTCTCTTATGTACAAAAGTCATTGAGAAATTCATTCTAAAAAAACCACTATTTAAAATTTTAGATGAAAAGAATTCTGCCGCAGGAATTTTCTATGGGGCATTAATATTTAGCTATCTTTGGATTATTAGCGGAAGTATATCCCCAGCAGTTTCATCTTTACAGGCAAGTGTTGTTAATACAGGTGGATTAACATTTTCAATTCTTCTTAAGTCTTTTTTACAATTTTCACTTTTCTACATTATTAGTATCATTGTCGCTTTTTCTACTATTGGTCTAGCATTTAAGATTTATACGTATTCAACAGCAACAATAGATGAAATTAAAGAGATTAAAGATGGTAATATTGCTATTGCCATTGCTTTAGCTTTTACTTTTATCGCCTTCTCAATGTTTGTTAAACCGGCCTGTCAGAATGTGCTTGCCAGTCTTGTGAATTATGAAAAACAAATACGTTAACTTTCTAAGTTACCTTTTATTTCTCATTATATGGACCAGCAGCTATGCCGAGAGGCCTGAGCTTTATGATAAACCTCCCTATGTAATGATTGAGCATACAAAGATTAATGGAGCGTATAAATTCAATTATCGCTATCGAAATTTATTAAATGAAGAGGATAAAATTGTCTGGTCAGAGTCTGTTGATAATATTTTATCAAATGATGGTCTAGGTATCGCTCAGTATATCGTTGACACTGGTAATGTTACTGAAGAAGATGCAGTTCTTGGAATGTATAAAGTCGTAGGTGATTATATTCAAGTAGATTATACGAGATTTATTCATCACTATAGACCTTTGATGATTCCTTTTTATTTGAAGTATTACAATGATACGCAAAAGTTAAAACTTAGCCGATATGAGAAAATTGAATACCTTCTAAGAATTTTTCAAGACTATCCTTATGGGCTTATTCCACAGACTTATGAGGGAAAGTTTATTAACGGCATTTTGCCAATTAATGCAGTTTTTAAAGAGGGTTATGCTGACTGTGATACAAAGTCACTGATGATGGCGATGGTGTTATCCTATGATAAGGATTTTTATAATCGTTTAGCAATGATCTTAGTACCAGGTCATGCTCTTTTGGGAATTAATATGCTTGCTAAACCTTATCAAAAGANGGTTAGATATTTAGGNCGTGATTATATTTATACAGAACCTGTNGGTACTGCNCGTACACCANTTGGTCAGACTAATAGNCCTTATTCTAATTCAATTAANGTTATACCCTTAGANCTTGTTCATGNAAANGTTGATGTTAAAAATTNAGCATCAGAAATTGATCATAGTCNTTCNACNNANTCTTTAAAAGATAATGATTGTCCNGATGGAGGACTTCTNATTGAGTTTGAAAGCGTGACNGGAGATAANAATCAATTTTGCCAAAAAAATNATGGCGTGAAGTTTATAAATCATGGTCCGGCNCTTATTAAGTCTCAAAATGGAGATATCACTCGTAAGTATTTCAAAGATGGTGTTGAAATAGATATCTANAANTTAGATAGGATTCATTTTNTCATATTATTTGTTTAATATNTGTTNTTTCGTTATAAACAANTCAAGTTTTATCGGGAGTTTGTTATGTCTAAATTTTTCATTGTGTTTCTCTTTATATTTCAAGTAAGTGCTAATTATGATCAATTTGTTAAAAAGTTTAATGAAATCGTCATTGATGATGAGTGGGATGAATTTGTCATTGATCATAAATTACTAAAAAATCATGATAATGAGATATCTGTGATTTTATCAGACCTTGTTGGTGGTGTGATGTATGGACTTGAGGATGTTAATCTTAAAGTAAATCTTTCAAGTGAGACGTTACAGAGTAACCTTTCGGATATTTCTGGCTACTTTTGCTATCGTTTGGTTAAAGATTACGACTACAGTGACACAAAAGGGGAGTGTTCTAAGAAATTAAATGAGTTATTAGACCCTCTTCTTTCTGATAAAGATATTGATTCATTTAGTCTTGTAACAATGGTTGGTAATTACTACGGAATTTGGGAAGTAGTTTATGTCATTGCTCACAACTACGAGCTTGAAGAGGCCTATTTGTTAGAGTTGGATATCATTCACGAAATTTAATTGTCTAATACATTACCTAGAAGATAAATTATCTTCTAGGTAATTTTATTTCTAGCAATGTAGCGCTCTTCTATGTTAGTTATGAATTATGTCTAAAAAATTTTCTTTAACTCCCTCTCTCTTTATATGTCCAGATGATTTACATATTAGAGTTCACTCAAAAAAACTAGATGACTTATTTGGTTTTCAAATTAATAAGTGTGAAGCAATTATAAGTGAAGATGAGACTGAGTTTAATAGTTGGATAGGTCTTGAACCTGAGATCTTACAAACACCTTATAGTGAAATTTTTCAATATTTTTGTGCTTTAAAAGACTACCGTATTGAAAAAATTATTGATTTTGGTTGCGCTTATGGAAGAGTTGCAATTGTAAGTTCGGCTGTTTTTAAGGACTCTCACTTTTTTGGTTACGAGGTTATTAAGGAGAGAGCAAATGAGGGTAATAGAGTTTTAAAAAAATTAGATCTTAATAACTCAAATATCTATCATGAAGACATTCTTAACGAAAGCTTTAAGATAGAAAAAGCTGATATATACTTTATCTATGATTTCAGTGATCCTATCCAACAAAAAGTTATTTTAGATAAGCTTAGTGAAAATGTTTTTGATAATAAATTCTTTATCATAGCAAGAGGCCTGGGTGTTCGGTCTCTTATTCAAAATAAATATCCACAATTTCATTCACTTTATAAACCACTGCATTTAGATAGTGCTTCTATATACAGTAGCTTTACAAACTTGTCGTGAGATATTGAAGGAAATAATCAAAAGAGTCGGTTGCCATATGAAAAAGTAAACCAATGGCAATGATTCTTGTCTTTTTAAAAAATATTAAGATGATATAAAATATGATGGCATAGTAACTATGAAGGGGATGAAAGCCAATACTCATTCTTGTAGGATCAAAAATTGGAGATGCGAGTAGATGATCTAGGTCAACTAAGTTAGTAAGGCATAATGTAAGCCATACTTTCTTATATTTTCTTGGATAGTAAAGCTTAGCAATCAAACCTGGTGCTAAGAAATGAAGACCATAGTGAATAAATGTTCTCATGACCATTAATATCAGATTAATCACCCCTTTTAAGAAATATATTTCTATATTCTATGTTTCTCTACATTTTGATATTATATAAAGATGACCAGACAATTTCTTGTCATTTCTTCTTTAATTTTCTTATCAAGCTGTTCATTATTGAATAGTGGGACTGTTCACGTCAAGTATACAAAGTTTACTGCAGATGTTGATGGTGTGACGTATGAAAATAAACGAGGCCTTGGAAACGTCTCTGTTTCTGTAAGAAATGTTCAACACCCTAAGGAGTTTGGAAAGTGGAATTTTAATTTTACGATTAGGCCATCAATTCACTTTGAAAGACACCCTCTTGGCACACTTGCCACACGACTTAATACCACAACTGGAGAGCAAGAACAGATTCCAGATTTTACTTTTAGAAGGCTTTCTAGTTTTGCTAATTTAAAATTAACATTTCATACTCCTATTGGAGCTTTTGCTGCTACAGCAGGATATGGTGGAGCTCTAAGAGATTTCGATCGCCCTAGTGACCGTGATATCTTAACAACAGAAATTCGAAAGATTGATTTTGTCTATTATGCTTTCTTCTCAAAACGTTTCTTTATTTTGATGGGACCTCGTTATTACAAAGAGGAGTTTGAGCAAGTGACATTTGCCTTAAGGTTTGGCTACTTTTGGGGAAAAATATAACTTTTTTATTTAATAGATAAAATATCTTCTACTAGCTTAGAGACAACTTGCGTGGCCGGTCCAACTAAATGATCATCAAAATTATCAGAAACATTAGTTTCTTCAATATTGGCCTCAATAGTGTAGGTACCATTTAGTTTGACAAGGTTTACAAACATCGCCGCTGGATAAACTTGTCCAGAAGTACCTATTGAGATGAAAAGATCGCATGAATTAAGCTCTTTTTCAATTCGGTCCATATGCATAGGATATTCACCAAACCACACAATATTTGGTCTAAGATTTCCTACTTTTAAACAACACGGACATTTATCATCAGGTTGAATATCACCTTTTTTTGTAAGAACCTTACCACTTTCTTTACATCGCATTTTGATAAGTTCGCCATGCATATGAATAACGTCTTCACTGCCAGCTTCTTCATGTAGGTTATCAACATTTTGAGTAATTATTGTAACTTTACCAGAATACTCTTTTTGTAATTTTGCGAGGGCCTTATGTGCTTCATTCGGATGGACTTCATCAGAGAGAAGCTGGGTTCTTCTTAGATTATAAAAGCGATGTACAAGCTCTGGGTTTCGATCAAAACCAGAAGGAGAGGCCACTTCTAAAATGTCATGGTTCTCCCAAAGTCCATTACTGTCTCTAAAGGTCTTAATTCCACTTTCCGCGGATATTCCTGCTCCTGTCAAAAAGACAATATGTTTTGGTTTAAAGTCTATCATTTGCTAATATATTAACAAATAAAGTGTTGAAATTCGAGGTGTAAAATGGACCCTCTATCTCAAGCTGTTTTTGGTGTGATGGGTGCTGGTTTAAAAAAACCTAAATCTATTGATAAAAGTAGTATTTGTAAAAGAGATTTATTGTTGATTTGTTTGTGGGGTGCGCTTGCTGGTATGGCCCCAGATATTGATTATTTCATAAGAAGTAGTGAAGATCCTCTTTTGACAGTTCAGTATCATCGCCAAATCACTCATTCAATCATTTTTATACCGTTTGGCGCACTTATTGTTAGTCTGTTTTTAAAGGTATTTAAAGTTACTATAAAATCAAGCTATCCATACACATTTCTTGGGTATGCAACACATGGATTATTAGATTCATGTACAAATTATGGAACAATTCTATTTTGGCCTTTTAGTGATAAGAGATATTCATGGAATTTACTGGCCGTCATAGACCCTATGGTGACGTTACCTCTTCTCATTCTTCTCTACTTTTTTGTTAAGAAAAGACAATGGCGTTATATCATGTTATCTTGGATTTTCTTTTTCTCCTATCTAAGTATTCAGTCATATAAAAAAGTCAGAATAAAGAGTCTCTTAGAAAAAAATCATTTTATTACGAATGAAACTGATAGGTTTTTACTTAAGCCTACAATTTTTAATAATTTTCTTTGGAGAGTGATCATTGTGAAAGACGATAAGATTTACTTCCATGGTGTTCATCATAGTTTCATATCAGAATCACTCATTTATGAAGGAGATGTCGCTAAGCTTGTCTTAAAAGATGAAGCTCGTAAACTTTTTAATCGAGTTACGTATGGAGAATATGACTTTGAACGTTTTTCATATTTTACTTCAGGGTATCTTCATTGGTATGATGAATATACAATAAGTGATTCGCGTTATTCTCTTTTACCAAATAGTAGCGAGCCTTTATGGACAATCTCTTATCGAGATAAGAGTAGAAATCATGTTGAGTATAATGTTTCAAGAAAACCATCAAAAGAGCAAAGAAGAATGCTTCTTATGATGCTTAAAGGAGAGTCAGGATCTCCTCTATAATCTCATTGCTAATATCATGATGAGTGTTTTTTATAGACAGATGTTTACAAGAACCTTTGACTCTTTTTTTAAGGATATTAAAACTTTCAAGTGCTGGTTCATATTCAACTAACTTATCATTTTCTCCATGTAGGTGATAGAGATCATAGTCTAGAGATTCTCCAAGTAGGTCTTGTCTAAATTTACAATTAACACCGATCACTTTCTTTGTTTTTAAAATCATTTCACCAACAAAAGGGGCAAGATAGCCACCTTGAGAATAGCCTATGATCGTTAATTCTTTTTTAGGTGCTAGCTCAGTTATCAGTGAAATTAGTATATTCTTTGGAGTCGTGAAATCTATAAAGTACCTCGATTCAAAGCGATCATAAAAATACCATGCAAATCGATAGAGTACATGATCAGATCTTACCTTTGGAATAGGGAAACATCCATTTGCAATGATGATATGATAGTCTGGGTGATTATAAATATTCTCACCAAGTTGTTCTTTTATGATGTCAATATTTTGTCCGTAACCGTGCAGTATAAGAAGAACCTTATCACTATCTAACTTACCATGTTCTTCAAAATCAATGATCATAGGAGCATTAAGTTGAAGTCGATTTTTATCAGTCATAATTAGTACCTGTTTTTTTATCTGATGATGTTATATAATTTGATTATAGCAATTGTTAAACCATAATACACTAAGGTCGTTTAATGTCTAAAAAAGAAGACACCTTAAGTCTTGAAGAAGAAATTATTCTAGAAAATTTATCTTTTTATGAATGGACAAATTTTGAGAAACTTCTAATAGGTTTAAGTCCTTCTGATTTAACAATCGTTGAGTCCATGGAATATGGTGAACTTGAAAATATGCTTTTAAATCTCGTTAAAAGAAATTACCTCGAAGTAAAAAGTGAAAATTCAAATAACAAAGAAGAGCATTTCTATAAAAGAATCTTGAATAAGAAGAAAAATATATTTTCTAAGCTTTTTAAATAAGTGCAGTGATTACCCAAAGAGCAGATGCCGTTACAATTGGAATTGTAAAATTATCATCAATCTTTAGCTCTAATAAATCAAACGCCGTTATAATTGTTGAACTCAATAGAGAAACAATAACTAATTTAATATTATTATCAGGATAAATATCGACTAGAACAAATAAATGAATAAGAAAGGCACTTATAAAGAATGTAGAAGAACCTTCTAAAGAGCGATTTTCTTTAATCTTAGTTTTTCCAAAAATAATGCCCATTACTGCAGATAGAGGGTCACTGATAGCAAGAGTGAAGACTGCGACAAGGGTCATATATTTTGGAAAGGTAAGAATTGTTAAAAGCATTCCCATCAGATAGGGCATTGAGGCTGATTCTTTTAACTGCTCTTCGGCCCTTAAAAGATATCCATTTATCTTTGAAAAAATACTTTTAAACTCAGGGTATTTTAATCTTACTTGCTCTTGTATATAAAATAAACAAGTTGCAATACCTAGAATATGTATGGCCTGTTGGTGTGTCAGGTAGTGTTTATAAATAAGTCCAGCACTTAGACCCATAAACAAATGAAAAAATCTTCTTGGTAAATGTAGATCTTTTCTCGTCTTATTAACTTTATTTTTCTTTTCAGAATGTTCAACTGAATCAGTTTCTGAAGCATTATTACTTTCAATTTTTTCAATATCTTGCATGTCATTTTTCATATGAAAGTTTTATCGGATATTCTTTTCACTTAGTAAAGTTTAAATCCAGTTATTTGATTTTATGAACTGCTTGATGCATTGCGGCGTGGGTTCAAGGTGTTGAATATTTTAAGTGCTAAATAATTTGGTCTTAGATTGATCTAAATTCACTAATATATCTTTATGTAGAATAACACCTTCGAGTACACGGTCTTGAGTGTTGACTACTGGCATTATCTCTTTTTGTGTCATCGAAAATATATCATGAGCAGTTCTTAAATTTGCGTTTAATGGAATGAAGGCCTCATCACCGATAAGGTCTTTTGCTCTAATTAATGCATTATCTTTATTATTACCAAGCTGTTGAATCGAGAGCATATTCAGTGTGCCTAAAAAGTGATGATCTTTATTAACAACAGGGTGAATAAGGTGATCACCCTTTAGATATTCTTTGATACTTTCAAGGTCTGCATCTCCTTCGATGGCCATAACATCTCTTTTCACTAAGTCTTTTATCGTATCACTACTGAATCTTTCATTTTCTTTTGATGTAATATTCTTTGTAAATGTGCTTACTGTATCTTTAATACTTAAGTTTCCTTTTGTTGTTTTCTCGGCTTTTCCATTCCAACTTTCTATTTCACCTGACTTAAAGAGAGCGAGCTTTAAAAGTATTGGGCCTGCAAGTTCAAATATAAAAATACTAGATATGACAATATTAAAGATGAGATCAGTTGTTGGATGTTTATATTCATAGACTCTTGTGACAATTGCGAGTGCCGCCCCAGCATGAGAGATCACACCAATTCCCATAAATTTTCTAACATTGTCTTCTTTAAGTTTTAGAATTTTTGCACTCATGTAGTTAGATAAGATGATTCCAGAAATTCGCGACACAATATATCCTGCACCAAGAATACCGATGCTCCCAAGTAGAGCTCCAAATTTAATATGTGTTCCTGCTAGAACAAAGAAGAGGGCATAGACTGAGCCTCCGAAGTTTTTTATGTCTTTATGAAGATTCTCACCAACATGTGAAGCATTAGCAACGGTAAATCCTAGAAAGAGACTTATTAAAAGACTATCAATTTTTAAGTAATGTGCAATAGACTGACCAAATAGAATCGTTGCGATAATGGCGAAGAAAATATTACCAACCTTATTTTCTGATCTTTCAAAGAAACTTAAGAAAATCCCAAGAATGATTCCAAAAAGAATTGAGCCTGCAATATTCCAAAAAGCCTCAAGAAACAAAGTAACTTGCCCATTATAGTTCATCGGCCAAATACTAAAAAAGCCCAAGACCTTAGTTAATAAGAGTGTTCCAATAACTGCACCTATCGTAGCAAATGCTAAGTATATTTTTATCGTCTCACTTAATTTTCCTTCACTAGAGTATTCTTTTATTACAAGTAGTGTTGTCGGTGGTGCTGCTTCAACAGATAGAAGNGCNAGGAAAAGTGAGAGAATNAGATTATGNCCATTTGATAAACTTGTCGTAAGNCTTGAAATNATAAAGAANAANATAAACACAAACACNACNATAAAAGCGCATACTAAAAGNGAGTGNAGAAGTTGTTCTTTCTGCATTTTTTTNAATAAGCTNTTATTAAATTCACCACCAATATTAAAAAGAATAAGACCNAGNGCCATATCATTGAAGAACTTGAAATTGACAGTAAAGTCATGGGGGATATGGTTAAAAACCTCTGGGCCTAGAATGATTCCTAAAATGATATATCCTGAGACTTTTGGCAGTCCTATTTTCTTAGAGAGATTACCAATGAGTAAACAAAGAACCAATGTAAGTCCTAAGATTGGTATTGCATTAATAAGAGAGTCTGAACCAGTACTAAGGGCCAAGTGGCCTCCAATTTCATATTTATACTATTTTAATGATAAACCTTAATCGCTTCTAAATAAATTAAATATGATGTAAAATCCAATATTTAAGCCATTAGCTTCAGAGATTCCTGTGTCGTTAGTATATTTTGTCATAACACTACAATTGAAATAGAATTACATATACTTAGAAAACTTAAACAGGATTAGCTATTTATGAAGCGTAAAATCTTTGGCGCTTTTACTATTTTAATTTTACTTCTTACTCTCATCTCTTATGGTGTTCTTCAATACACATTTTCTCGAGGAATGAGATCAGGAAAGCTTGTTAAGGTCTCTAAGAAGGGTCTCGTTCTTAAGACTTATGAAGGAACACTTGACTTGGGTAGTGGTGATCAGCTTACGTGGAATTTCTCTATTCATGATGACAATTTAGGTGATCAGTTAGTAGGCCAGATTGGAAAAAAAGTAAGTTTAGAATATAGAGAATTACTTTTTAAACTCTTTTATGAGTCTAAATATGATGTTGTAGCTTGGAACCTTGAGGGATCATCTGTAGATCTAGATTATCTTTGTCGTCTGACTAACTTTGTCCGTTCAAATTCATCTATTGTAAATTATTTACGTGAAAAGATTCAAAAAGAAGATCCTGATCTATTACAAAAAATTCGTTCTTGTCAGAAATAGATCATTTCAACTTTTTTTAATGGCAAATCTTTTTGCTTCTTTCCCATGGGTTGCAGCACTTGAAGACCAAGTCCATTTACCAAATCCATTTTTTTGGTAATCTTCAAACGCCTTAATGAGATCTTCTCTTGAATTCAGAACAAATGGACCATGTTGTGCAACAGGTTCATTGATTGCTTTTCCTTGTAAGAATAAAAAGGATGCTTTCTTATTCTTTGCATGCACCTTTATCTCTTTTGATGAAATTAAATCCACACCGGTATTCACTTTTATGAGGTGCTCATTTAATTGTACATCTTCACCTTGATAGAAATATAGTGAGCGATTGATGTCTTCACCTGTACTTGATGGGATAATCAGTTCTCCATCTTTTTCAATTTCAATGAGCCAAACTGCAACTTGATGACTCAAATCTTTCGCCCAGCTGTCCTTTGGGGCTTTTTGAGCTTGAAGATCCCCAAATGATCCGGCATATAGCTTGATCGTAACTTTGTCATTTGGTTTAACAATAGGAACTTCTTCATCTTTATAGATAATATAGCCAGGCTCAACTTCCTTATTTTTTCTTGGGAGGTTTATCCATATTTGCATTATTTCTAAGAAATTTTCTTTGTCATCATAGACCATTGGAAACATCTCTGAATGCTCGATTCCTCTGCCTGCTGTCATCCACTGGCAATCTCCACTCGTGTATCTGCCACCGCGTCCTAGAGAGTCCGCATGATCAATAAAGCCTTCTTTAATAAGCGTGATTGTTTCAAATCCTTTATGAGGATGTCTTGGAAAACCTGGAACCTTTGTTCCGTGATACATTCTAAAACCATCCTTTTCTACGAAATCACTTCCTATATTTCTCCCATCAAGTGATGCGTTTACGCCGAGGTTACCGTCACCTTTAGGGAAATGATCTTTGTGATAAGCACAGAATAAGAATGGGTCTTGAGTCGGCCAGTGAAGATTTAGAGGGTATGATTTAATAATAAGATCCATATTTGATGCCTTCTTAGATATATGGGTAAAAGCATATGTTTTATATGCTAAGAGTGAATTTATAATTGAGAGAATGAAACTTCTTCTTTTCATCATTTCATTATATCTCATTTTTTACTTATTTCACGTCTCTTTAGGCAATGTCTAATAGGAGTTAAATATATTCGATATCAATACTGGTTTTTTCTTGATTGATGAGCTCTATCATTGCTCTTGCAATATCTTTAGCTTTAATTGAGCGATACTTTTTTAAAGATCCTAGCATGAGAGGGTTAATGAAATGCATGATATTCATCCCTATCTCTTCAAGAATACGCTTTTCATTTCTATCTCCATCAATGAGTGAGGGCCTTACAATAATTGTGTCTTCTTTTAGCTTTTTGACTTCCTTTTCCATTTCTCCTTTTACTTGATTATAGAAAAATGGTGAATTTTCATTTGCACCTAAGGCCGAAACAATGGCAGCTTTTTTTACTCCAAACTTCAATGATCTTTGAAGGGTGTTAATGACTAATTTAAAATCAACTTCTTTAAATGACTCTTTACTGCCGGCTTTTTTTATCGTGGTACCAAGTGAGCAGTAATAATGATCAAGTCTTAGAGATTCATCTTGAAAGAAGTCATCAAAAGATATGATTTTGATAGTAGGGGATTTGTGCTTGATTTTACTTGGGGTTCTAACGACGAGAGTTATATTCTCGTAAATAGATTTTTCTAATAATTGATTGATTAAGTGACTACCAACTAATCCAGTTGCACCAAAAATTATTGCATTCATGCAACTATTTTAAGCCAGCTCCCCAAAACTTCCAAGTGAGAAATGTCAAAAGACATGGAAAGCCAATGACTACAGTAAGTAGCAGAAGGTTAAAAAGTTTTCCTTCAAAGTTACTTTTATTGTCGTTCTTATCAATATCTTTTTGTACTTGAGTAGTTTCTAATGACATGACATCCCCTCTGGTATGACGAAGTAAAAGTTATAAATTCTATATGAGATTGTGATGATTCCTAGAAGAATAAATGTACTTGGTATAA
>NZAF01000013.1 GCA_002686115.1 Halobacteriovorax sp.
CTCCTTTTTAAACGTAGGTATCCCTATACAGCTTACGTGCAACACTCCTAAGATAATTTTTTTAGGTAGTTAGAGTTTTTGTCCCGTTCCAATAGTATTGGCTTGAAGAAAATTTGAAATTTGTTCGTTATTTAACTGACCAGCGCTACTTGCATCTTCTATGGCCTTTGCAATAACACTTAAATCAAGCTGCAAAGTATCTCCATTTTGTGCCGTAATAGCGGGATCAAATCTAAATTTAAATTCAAGATCTTTAGTTAGTTCACTCCCATTATATAAAAGTGAATAATTCACACCAGAGCAGTTTTCAGGATCTCGATGAAGTTCTATTTGCAATTCGCTAACCGTCTCCCCATCTGTTAACTCAACATTTCCCCAGTTTGTAGTCGCAGTATTATCTGATACGTCAATCAGTCCCAGAATAGCCTCTCGAGAATTACTGGCCTGTCCATCAACTTCTGATACAACTTTAAGTTTAGTCACACAAAATCTAAATGTACTAACTGGCGCTGCAACTGCCTTTTCGGCTTTAAACAAGCTCCAAAAATAGAATATTTCTTTTTTTATCATCGCAACAGTTCCATCATTAGTATATGGACGACTAACGAGAGTTGAAGTTGCAGGATTTCCTCCAGTTGTTCCACCAATTGAGGTTCCATCTGATGATGATCCACAACTTAAGATTGAAAACATAAATACTAATAAAATAAAATTTTTCATATATTATCCAATTGCCTTTGTTAGTGGAAAAAGTGCTAATTCTACAAAGTAGACAGACTCTCCTTCTTCTGTGGAGTTATCCAAGTTAGCTATTTTTTCTAAGGCTTCGTTTAAAATATCTTTAGCTTCTTCATAATTATTTTTATTAAAAGCCATACAATGACCTTTAAGCTGTCTTTGAGTTGAAGGAGTTTTAGTTATCGAATCTCCTGCTAATGCCAAGAACTCGCGATGAAAAGTCGCTAAAGCATTTGAGTAAATTTTATCATGACAGTTAACTCTCTGGTCAGGACAAAAGTATTTGTCACTCTCATCTTTTTGAATATAGCCATTTGCTTCTAAGAAACTTAATGATTTTTTTATATCGTTTAAATTCACATTATGAGTTAGCTTTTTTTGAATCCATTTTGGGTCACTTGAAAATTCCTCAAGTGCAGTCATTTCTCTAATGGCGACATTTAACCAACTTGAAAGGTAATTATGGAGCTTAGTCTCTTCTTTATGAAACGAGTTATATTTTTTAAATTTCTTAATTTTTTCATAATATTGTGACTTTAATTGATCATCTTCTTCTTGGTTAAACTTAATAAGAGTCTCAAAAAAGTCAGCCTCTACTTTAGAAAGTGAAAACTCATTAGAAAGTCTACTTACTAAAGAAAATGTTATCTCTCTCTTTCTAGCGATAATCATTGATAAATAGCTTGGAGTAATTTTTAAACTTTGACTCAATGTCTTCATGTTCACTCCTGTCTTATTCATCTTTATATATTCAATCATGTCAGAAATATATTTAATGTGATCATGGTACTTATATATATTTGGTTGCTCTTTTTTCACTTCCTCTCTCCGTAATTCAATAATACAACCAAAAGCGCAATGCGTCAACAGGGATTAACAAAAAGTTAATCTCAAATCACATAAACACCCATATTTTACTATAATTTCGAATATTTACCATTTTACAAATTAACATAAAAATAATTTTAGTTATTATTTGGTTAATATTACTCTGTGTGTTTTTGCCAACTTTTACAAAGTTTGAATGTTGCCTAAAATAATTAAGATGAAAAAACTATTGAGTCCAACAAGCGCTTTACATTGATCATCAACTAGTACAGATAAAACCTTAGTTGTTTCATAATCATAAAAATTGGTCGAATCAGAATTGATTAAAATAACTTGCAAAGATGAAGACTTACCGGGCAAAGCAAATCACCTATGATTAAATAGTGATTACCATTGTATTTTAGAATTTGAATAAACACTCACAAGACTTTAATATTTACTAAAAACTCTTTCTATTGTTTCATCATCCCACTGCATTGCCACAGCGGAAATCTGTAATGCTTGAATAATATAAATTTCAGTTTCATCTAAGTTTGGATAATAAGACTTAATGACTTTAAAAGCTCTCTCTTCTTTTTCTTCTATAAGTCTTCCTACAGAGTTGTCCTTACCACGATTCTTATACCAATAAACAAAGAGGTTTGGGTTTTTTCTTAAAAAGCCCACAACTTTTTTGCAACGATTCTCAACTCCAAGATGAGCATTATCAGAGTTACCATAGATGGTATGAATCATATGCCTCGAAGCTTCTTCAAGAAGCTCCTCTTTACTCTTACCAAAATAGTAATAAATAAGAGAACGCGTTACTTCAGATGCTCTCGCAACTTCACTTACGGACCAATTTAAATGTCCCTTTACGACTTCTAATCTTAGGAGCTCATCACAAATACGAAAGTATTTGTCATTCATAAAATCTTGATCTTCAGGTGTTACGACTTCCTTCATAAGTATTAGATATCACTAACAAAGATAGCTTTTCCAGTCAGTGTGTAAAGTTTATTGAGGCTTAGAGAGCGATTGGATTTAAATAGACTTCACCGCTTAATTCTGTCGCATAATTACAAGAACTTACCTTATATAAATTCCCTCGAGTCAGAAACTCTGGAGCATAGAGATGTGGGTTGATGCTCTCCTTTGCGCCGTGACACAGAAGAAGTAATTCTCCTGATGAGATATAGTTTTTTAAATATAGATAGCGACATATATACTCAATAACCTCTGACTTATTTAGGTCTTCATCTAGGTAAAGTGAAGTAATATAGCACCAAGGTATCTTTCTTTCGTATTCATGACCAAAAATCATACGAAGGGCCTTTAACCAAAAACTCACCTTAGTACTTTTTGATTCAACAAATAAGCTTCTTTTATCGGGTCTTGAAATAGAGAACTGCCCAACAACTTTGCCCACCTTCCTAATACAAAAAACGGTATCTTCTTCATTAACAATATTTGCAAATGCACTTTTTTCAATCTTCTCTTTAACATATGAATGATTATTCTCTTCATATATATCAAACTTATCAGAGCGAACTTTGATTAAGCGAAAGGTTGGAAGAACCACAATAGCTCGAGACACATATTCATAAACTTTATGATAATAAAGGTCACTCTGACCTCTTGTAAGCGCTTTAATCGCTCTTTCATTATCTTTTAAAACAACTGTGTAACAATCATGTGGAAGTTCAGCGAGTACCTCAAGATAAGCCTTTCGAAAATTTGCTCGAGTCCTAAGCCCTGCACTTTTAGAGATCCTTAAATCACTTGTATAATAAACCTTCCGACTCTCTCCATATTGCATAATTGATGTTTCACTAACAACACCTAAAAACTTCTTTTCTTTATCAGTAATGATCGCTGGTATCTGCCCCGACTCCAGATATGACCCAAAAAGATCAGGCCGTCGAGTATACTTTAATCGAACATAGTCACTAAGTTCCATGGATTCATTTTCTAAAAGATGATGGATATCTTGATAATCATCTTCATTAGCAACATAAAATTCCTTAAAAGATTTAAGGCCGTTATTTACTAAACTGATATGTGCTGTATTCATGCTCAATTGATTTACCAATTTCATCAATATCTACCTTTTTTATACTTTTATGAATGCTGATTGTGACGACCTGCTCTCCATTAAGCTCATAAAGAGCAACACCTAGTGGCCGATGAAATCGAACAGGGCTTAGAATTATAAGGTCTTCTAACTCACGACTCACGCCAAGATTACCTAAATTCGAAATTGATCCCATCCAAATAGTTTTACTGCTTAATACATTCTTCTTTGTTAAATAGAGAATGCATTCTTTCCCTATCATAAGACCTATTTTTGAAATTAAAGTGAAACCCCAGTGCTCACCATTCTTAAGCTTTTCTTTTAGCTTGTAATGAATATCTAACTCATTATCTTCTTTCTCTATATTGATACCAACATAACTTGCCTGAAGACCATTATCGTCTCTTAATCTAACAGGTACCATCCAGCGAGAGCTGGAGTTATGACTTAGCTCATTCATTAAGTGCTTACAAACAACTGTTGCAAGAAGTGCAGTACTAGACACTTTGGCATCATACTTTTTTAACTTTATAGAAGTATGAGTAAAATCAGAATCACGATAATTAAAGTCCTGATCTTTAAAATTATGAACTTCCTTTGGTGAAGAGGTGATGGCACTATACAAGGCCCTAAACCAACTTCTAGGCTTCCTAGACTCAATACGTGGAATATTAATATCAAAATTTTGTTCACGACTAAGAACGCTTAAAGCTGATAGTCCATCATGAAGAGCATGAGGAACTGTAAACCAAGAAAGACTTGAACTCCCTCTTTTCTGTATTCCCATATGAATATCAATGGGCTTTCCGAGTTCTTCCATTGCGGAGAAGTAAAGACCTTCTTTATAGCTCTTATTCCAAATGTCATTCTTATACTCAATGACATTTATACGATCAAAAATTTGGGCTTCAGAAATAGAATTCACTTAAGCTTGACCCAAGAAATAATCTAAAAGTTTTATATCTTTTATAAAAGTTTTTCTTTTAAATATTGTTTTACTTAAAAGATTTGGAAAAGCAGTTATAGGAAGAAGCCCGACATTAAGTCTTGAAGCAATTTCTATAATCTCTTGATTTTCATAAAAATTACCTTCTAGCATTTTAACTGTTCCTCTAAAGATTTCAGTTGGTCTAGCAAGACGATAAAGCTTTCCAAGTTTTTCATTATCAAGATCGTATGCATAAATCATATATTTCTTAGACTTTTGAACATAAACATCACGACTAAAAGTCAGCCAAAGGACAAGACTTGGAAAACCGTTTTTGATTTCAGGCTCTAACCACAATGCTGTGATCTCCATTAAATCCTCTTCATCTTCTTCAAGAAGTGAACGATCCGGCAGAGAGCTTACTGTTCGTAGCGGTCCTTCAGTAATAACGGCATACCCACCAACAATTTCATCATCCGTGTTTCTAAAAGCACGGATAAAACCCTGTTCAAAATAATAGTCTGGATAGTCCACACCGATTAACTCAAAAGCACGCTTCTTAAAATAATCGACATCCTTCTTATCTTTAAGCTTTACTGGACTTACGTACATACCCTACCCCCTGTGCACGTTTAAAATCACAGATGCAAAATAGCATGCTTTTCAAGGATGAAAAGGAAGAGCTTTGACAAGTTTCCATTGAAACTGTCAGTTGTAAGCTTTAGAGATTTTTCTAACAGCTTTTTCTTCTTTAAGTATTTGTAAGTATTAAGCTGGGGTTAAAAAGGGACCGTGAAATTATTTTAAAGGTCCCAATAATATAAGTCTTCAATATGTGATTCTTCACCAACTTGAATAGACATAGATTTCAAATAAGTTCCATCATGTTTTTCATAAAAACCTTTTGAAGGGTTTTCTTTAAAAACCCAAAGGTATGAAGATGAATAACCATCTTCTTTTAATTTTTGAAAAGTTCTTTTTAAAAGCTCACGCCCAAGTCCCTTTCCATGATATTTTTTTAGTAAATAGAACGCATAGATCTCACTATCAAAACCATGCTCATGCTCTCTCGCTGGTCCAAAGTCTGAAAATCCGATGACCTCTCCATCACTTGTTTTAACAACGAGAGTTCCTCCATGCCCAGGTCTTCTTGGAATGAACTGCTCCCACATGATCTCTTTATCTGTGTATTTTAGAGACTCTAGATATTTTTTTGAAATAATTCCATCATAAGATTCACACCATGAATTCACATGAACCCTGGCAATTTCTTTAATATCTGTAAACTGTGCTGATTGAATAAAAAAGTTGGTCTCTGGACTAGAAAAGTGTTCCATCATAAATATTATTATATCTTTTTATTCTTAGATATATCAAGTAAGTCGAATGATACATCTTAAAAACGTCTAAATATCGATATTTAAAGGAGTTTACTAGGTAGTTGGTTCCACTCTCAAGGTATTATAATTAATGATATAGTCTTCTAATTCGGCTATAACTTTTAGACCTCTTTCTTCATTTATGCCATAAATAACAAGATCATCTTCATCATATCTTAATTGTCCCACAGACGAATTCATCTGCGAAAACACGGGAAGCTTTTCATCTTCTTTAAGTATCAAAAATGGCCTAATACCATTTAGTAATGCCACCTGGGCCCTAAGAGCTGAGTCAGTTATAAATAAATCAAACCTTTCAAGTAAATTGACGAACTCTTTTTCTGGGTGATGAAAGATTTCAAATGTCCCAGGATCTTTCAAGAGATTTTCATATTGAGGCTCATATTCAGATGGAACATACCCAAATGAAACAAGATCAGTAAAACTATTCTTGATGTCCTCTAATTTTTTTACAAGGGCCTTATCCTTAAAGCTTGTAAAGTCAAAGAGAACTTTTTCAATCACTTTCTTTACTTCCTTTGATTTAACATAAGAGAAATCCTTCTCTCGTAGTTCATCAATATACTTAATAACACAGAGTTTTTTCTGATCAGGAAAAAGCCCCTCAAAAGACTCCAGTGAATATGAATACAAATATGACTTAGGTCCTCCCTGTAATCCAATTTTCCTCTTTGCTCTAAATGCTAGTCCAAGAAAAGCAGAATTAAAGTCACTTACAAAGTCGATATAATAATCTACGTTAAAAACATCATGTAGATTGGCGGCAAATTGATGTGCTCCAAAAAGAGAGTCTCTCTTTTTATCTGGTATTTGAAAGATATTTAAACGATCATAAAACCATCTATCATTGACTTCATAACCCTCATCAACAATGACACTAACCCTATTGTCTTCGTGCTTATTTAATATGCCATGAATTAGCGGAATCAAGGAAAGAAACTCAGTGTCGTCTCCTTTGATTCTAATCAAAAAGTTAAGCATTTTTTGACCTAATCTCACTATTTAATGTCGTAAAAAAGACAACCGCCACAGGTAAGAAGAAAAGATTTAAAATAGGAATGGAAATCAAAAACATAAAGGCACTTCCACCTAACATAAATGGTAAGAATCCCTTTTTAATCTCACCAATACACTCTTTAGGAGTTAACTCTCGACGACTCCAAGAGTAATCAACAAATGATACAGCAAAGAGAAGTCCAGTCAGAATAAAGCCAAGAGGCGGTACAAAGATTCCAACGATAAAATTAAAAATAGAACATAGAACAATGAGAATCACTTTTTTGAATTCATTAATTAACATTGAAGGAAGTTTTTTTACAACATCAGAGAAAGTTTGTTCTTTAGGATCTAATTTATACATCACCTCAATTCTCTCGCTAATAATATCATTAAAAGGCGAGGCGATAATTGAAACAAAGATAAAGAATGTAAAATTCACGAAAACAAGAACCACTAGACCAACAAGTCCTTGTATAAGATTTTCCACCCAACCAGAGACGGTTACGTAACTCATCAGAAACTCTCTTGCGAGAACTTCTAGCTTATCAAACATATAAGTTCCAAGAAAGTAGTAACAAATAAAGCCAATAAGCACAGGAATAATACTATAAAGCATCACCTTCTTATCATTTCTCATGTAACTTAATGATTTAAAAAAGTAATAAGGTAAACGTAAAACCATAATCAATCTCTTTTAACATCCCACGTTTTTGGATCTTTAAACTTAAATTGGTAAAGCTTTTCAAAAGCCTCTATTGGTGGGTCATGTGGTATAGATTTTACTATAGCTTTTAATTTTGACCAATCGAGATATTTTTCCATCACATCACTTTCGACATGATTATTTTCAATAAACTCAATTTTTCTCTTCGCTTTATTATTCATTCCCTTTGCACCATTTAAATTTCCATCTTCATAGTGATACAGAGAGGTCGCTACTTGTATAACAACCCAGTAAACATATCGGGCATTATCTCCGATATGATCCATCCATAAATCCTCTACCACTTCATGACACATCCAGTAGTGACGCTTGTTGTAAAGATTTATGCCCTCTTCAAGTAAAATGAGATGATCTGGTGTAAATTGACCAAAGTGATATTTCATATTCTGATTATAGGCGCTTTCTATCATTCTTTCTATGAATGAAATCATTATGTCTAAAACACACCGCAGAAAAAGGCTGCATCAAGTCATATTATCTAACATGACAATAAAGTCTAATCACACATACATCATACTAAGCTTATATGATTCAAGAATAATACTCCCTATGCTATCCTTCATGCACATTCTTATACACTCGGAGACAGAACATGCATGCAGGACTAACACCTGAATATTTGGATAATCTTAAAGTATACCAAGCTGGAAAACCAATTGATGAATTAGTTCGTGAAAAAGGACTTACTAGAGTTTCAAAACTTGCTAGTAATGAAAACCCACTTGGCCCTTCTCCATTCGCCATTAAAGAAATGACTAAGGAATTATGGGAAACTCACCGCTATCCGGATATGCATGCCTATAAATTAAAAAATAAATTATGTGAGCTTTATAATTTAAAGCCTGAAAATATAGTCCTAGGAAATGGAAGCGAAGGGATTATGGGCTATGTTGCGAGGGCCATTCTTCAGCCGGCTAACGAAGTTTTAACTAGTGATAATACTTTTATTGGTTTTTACATTTTAGCAAGAAGTGCTGGAGCGACTATAAAAACGGTTCCTTTAACAAGTGATTATCGCTATGACGTTAAGGCCCTCGCTGAAAATATCACCCACAAGACTAAAGTTATCTATATCGCTAATCCAAATAATCCAACAGGGACATATATCAATAAGAAAGAGTTTGATTACCTCATGAGTTATGTACCAGATGATGTTCTGGTTATTCTAGATGAAGCCTACTTTGAATTTGCGAAAGGAAGAGAAGATTATCCAGATTCAATGGATTACAGATATGACAATGTTTTAACACTAAGAACGTTTTCAAAAGCATATGGACTTTCAGGAATTAGAGTTGGATATGGTTTTGGTCATCAAGATCTTATCTCCTATCTCAATCGTGTGAAGCTTCCCTTTGAACCTAATCTGATTGGACAAGTTGGTGCAGTAGGAGCTCTTGAAGATCGCTTTCACTTAAAGTCGACAATAACAAATAATTTAAGAAGATATGATGAACTCATTAGCTATCTTGATGAGAAAAATTTTAACCCAATCAAGTCTGTTACAAACTTTGTTATGTTTAAGACAGGAAGCGAAGAAGCAAGCCAACATCTATTTAATAAGCTCCTAGATGAAGGTGTTATCATCAGACCTCTTAAGGCCAACGAGATGCCTGAATATGTTCGAGTAAGTATTGGTAAAAAAGATGAAATGATGCACTTTTATGAAGCCATGGATAAGATTTTACCTGCATATGACAAAAAGTTTGGAAGACCAAGTAATAATTAAGAATAAAGGATCTATAAATGAAAATTTGCCAATACATTCAGTCTAACTCTCCAAGACCAGAAAAGCGCCTCGGAATTTTAACAGATGATGGAAAAGTAATTGATCCAAATTATGTTTGGGCATGTGATTATGAAAGAGAAGGAAAGTATAATTTCTGGCAAAGAGCAGATTATACATGTCCCTCAAGTCTTTCAAAAATACTTAATCTAAAGGAAGACCCAATTGATTTTCTAAGCGAATGCTATGGACTTTATCTTTTCCTGGAAAAGGTTGGAGACCTTGAAATGAGAGATGGAACTCCTGTTGCCTTTAGTCTAGAAAATGAAGCCGAATTAAAAGAACCCATTGATCAGATATCAACTTATAGAGATTTTTATGCTCATGAAAAACATGTCGCAAAAGGCTTTGAAAAAAGAGGTGAACCAATTCCTGAAGCCTGGTATGAAATCCCAGCTTACTACAAAGGACCTACCACTGGTTTTATGGGGCCAAATGATGAGATTCTATGGCCAAAGTATACTGACATTCTTGACTACGAGTTAGAGCTTGGAATGATTGTCGGCAAAGAAGGCAAAGACATAAGACTTGAAGATGCACATGAGCATATCTTTGGCTTCACCATCTTAAATGATATCTCTGCTAGAGATATTCAAAGAAAAGAAATGTCTATTAGACTAGGCCCTGCTAAGGGAAAAGATTTTTGCTCAGTAATTGGTCCAGTCATTACAACTTTTGATGAGTTTGATTTTAAAGAACCTAATTTAAAAATGACAACAAAGATTAACGGTGAACTTTGGTCAGAAGGGATGAGTGGAGACTCTCATTATTCATGGGCACAAATGATTCATCATGTTTCACAGGATGAGTGGGTACTTCCAGGAGACCTATTTGGTAGTGGAACTGTGGGGACAGGATGTGGTCTAGAGCTAGATCGTTGGATAAAACAAGGCGATGAGATTGTGATGAAAGTTGATTCAATAGGAACATTAAAAAACATCGTTGGTAATAAGAAAAATTAAAGGATAACCCAAATGGAAAACTTTAAAGCAAGTGGTACATATACAAAACAAGCTCACGTAGATATTCCCGAAGGACTCTACGAAGAAGAGCATGGAAGAGAGGGGTTCTTTGGTAGAGTTTCTCATCTTTATCATGAAAACCCTCCAGTTAATTGGACTAATATAGACGGTGACTTAAAGCCTCAAAATCTTCCACCTCTATTTAATCATGAAGATTTACAAGAGAAGTATCAAAGTATTCTAAAAAATAATGACTGTATTTTAAATCTAGCAACCTTTAAAAATAGCTTTGAACATTTTTATCGAAATGCTGATCACGATGAATTATTTTTTATTCACGATGGTAGTGGAACGTTAGAAACTTCCTATGGACACGTGCCCTTTAAAAAAGGTGACTACATCGTTATGCCTAGGGGAACGACTTATACTCTAAAAGTAACATCTCCTGTTAAATTGCTTAAAGTAGAATCTCGCTCTGAGTTCGAAGAGCCAAGTAGAGGAATTCTTGGACCAAATGCACTTTATGATCAAACGACAAAATTTATCCCTGAATTTGGACTTGGAACAGATCAGGATAAAGATGAATACAAAGTCATTATCAAAAGAAATGGAAAAGATACAACTGTTACATACCCATTCAATCCATTAGATGTAAAAGGCTGGAAAGGCTCTGTTTACCCATGGAAGATTTCAATCTATGACTACTGCCCTATTATGAGTCATAGATATCATATCCCACCATCTGGTCATACGACATTTGTTGCAAAAAACTTTGTTGTATGTTCTTTCGTTGAAAGACCACTTGAGGATGAAAAGCATAAGGTTTTAAAAGTTCCTTTTTACCACTCCAATATCGACTTTGATGAAGTTCTTTTTTATCACCAGGGAGACTTCTTCTCTCGTGACAATATCGATCCGGGGGCCCTTACTTTTCACCCACAAGGCATTCACCATGGACCTCACCCAAAGGCTTTTGAAGCCGGTAACAAAAAAGAGTACACTGATGAGTATGCCGTTATGATTGATACAAGATATCCACTTGAAGCAACTGACTGGTTTAAGAAAGTTGAAAATAAGGATTACTGGAAAAGCTGGATGTAGCTAAAAGGATTATTAATGTTAAGTTTTGATACAAAGAATAATGAATTCACTGATAATTACAAGTTTTTAATAGGCTCAATTCTACCAAGACCAATAGCTGTTATCTCAACTCTTAATGAAAATGGGACTAATAATATTGCTCCCTTTTCTTTTTTTACTGCAGTCAGTGCAAAGCCTATGATCGTAGCTTTTTGCCCAATGATCAAATCTTCATCAGGAGAATTAAAAGATACTCCAAGAAATATCTTTAGAGAAAAAGAGTTTGTCGTTAACTTTGTAACTGAAGAAACATATGAAAAGATCAATCTAACATCAACAGAGCTCAAATATGGTGAGGATGAGTTTGAATTTGCTGGTCTTACCGCTATTGAATCAGACCTGATAAATGCGAAAAGACTTAAAGAGAGCCCTATTCATTTTGAATGTATTTACAGAGACCATTTAAGTTATGGTGATCAACCAGGTCAAGGCCAAATTATCACTGGAGAGGTTATAAAAGTACATGTTAAGGAAGAGCTCTACTATGAAGGAAAGATTAAAACAGATGAGTTTAAGCCGATAGGTAGAGGATCTGGTAATGACTGGATAAAGTGCACTGACCGAGTTCAAATTGAACGTCTGATGAAAAAACAGATACAGAAATGATAGAATTTAAATTAGTTGATCAATACCCAAAAGAACAATTTGATGATCTCATGGATAGAAACCTCCACAATATGGGTGTGTTTATAAATTCTCGAGAGTTTCAACGAGAGAATGATTTTAAGTTTGAAAAAGAATGTCATAAAATTAAAATTGGAGCTTTCATAGGAGACAAGCTTATTGGACTAAGCTGTGGAGAAGCAACTAGTAAGAACCAATTTGTGATGATGATTTCATTAGTTGAAAAAGAGTACAGAAAACAAGGTGTCTATACAAAGATGTTAGATATGATGCTTGAGCTCACCAAAGACTTTGATATTATTCGCTCCTATCATCACATTCACAATAATCAGATTATATCTCTAAAATTAAAAAATGATTTTTATATCTCTGGAATGGATCATTGTTATTTCGTAGGTCCTAGGATAATTCTAGAACATTACAATAATGAGAAGCTTTTAAATGTAATGAAATATAGAGTAAATCTTATAAGAGAAAATGAGATTTGACTTTTAAGAGGCTACTTTTTCAGCTTTTAAAATTTCGCCAATCTTTAGTTTTAGATCGTTAATCTTAAATGGCTTTGCTAGAAAATACTTTGTATGATTTTTAGCTTCGCTAACGTTGTCTGCCGTAAATCCTCCAGATATGATAAGAATGCTAGCATCTCTACACTGGTGAGACTCTTCTTCTTTTTCTATAAAATCAAGAACCTCAAGACCACCTTTCTTTGGCATACCAAGGTCTAGAATTATAATATCAAATTTCTGATTAGAAATTTTTCTTATTGCATCTGCCCCATCATAACTTGGAAGAACACTCTTAAAAACGGGAAATGTCTTGAACGTCTCAACGATCATATCTGTAAGTCTTTTCTCATCATCGACGACGAGAACATTAAGATCATTCTTAGAAGCCATTATTTCTCCAATTAATACGTATTCTGTTTATTTTACGACATTTTAGAATATTTCTTTATTAAATTTTTGTATTAATCAATGTTTAACTCAATAAAAAAAGGGGAGCAAAGCTCCCCTTTCTATTATAAGAAAATTTAACTTAAAACTATTATTTGATATTTAGCTCTTCTTCAAGCTTCTTAAAAGTCTTCTCTTCTCTGATAGCATACATCAAGTTTTGCTTAATTTTAGGGTCTCTTGTATAGAAATCCTTAACTTGATCAGCCGTTAGCCCTGAAAGACCTGCAGACTCTTCAATTTTAGCGTTAAAGTCCTCTTCTGTAGACTCAATCTCATATTTCTTAGCTAAAGTATCAAGAATTAGTCCAGACTTGACTTGAAAAGTTGCCTTTTCTACTAAATCACCACTCCACTTAGAAAAATATTCTTCAAGCATATCATCAGTAAAACCTTGCTGCTTAAGATTGTTTGCAAGATCTTGCTTAAGGGCGTCTTGCTGTTGAGCAACCATTGCTAGAGGTACATCAAATTCATTTTCAGCAATTAGCTTCTCAAGAATTTCTTGATTAAGCTTTTCCTGAACTTGTCTTTCTTTTTGCTTAGTAAGGTTTTCTTTAGACTTTGTTTTAAAATCTTCAACAGACTCAAATCCCATCTCTTTAGCAACTTCATCAGTAAACTCAGGGAATTCCTTATTTTTAATCTCAAGTAGTTCAACGTGAAATTTTACTTTTGCATCTTGAAGTTCTGTTGCGTGATAGTCAGCAGGAAAAGTTAATTCGATTGTCTTTTTGTCACCTTTCTTAAGTCCAATCATTCCATCTTCAAAACCTGGAATGAATTGACCTGAACCGATCTCTAGAAGGTACTCTTCACCTTTCATATTCTCTGGCTTCTCACCATCTTCTTTTTCACCTTCAAAGTTAAAAACTGCAAAGTGTCCCTTATCTAGAGTAACACTTTCGTCTTCAATTTCTTTCATCTCAGCCTTAGGTCCTAAGTAGTTTTTCTTAAGATCTTCAACTTCTTGATCAGTTACTTCAACTGTATCTTTCGTGAAGCTAAGCTTTGAAAAATCTTTCAGTTCAACCTCTGGAAAGATCTCAACAATAGCATCAAAGTTAACAGATTTCTCATCTTTAAGATCAACGTTTTCAAATCTTGGATAACCAACAACTCTCACGTCTTCCTTATCTACTGCTTCAAAAAATTCTTTTTGAACAAATCTATTAAGGGCCTCTTCTTTTGCTTGAGGTCCATACATTTTTTCAACCATAGAAAGAGGTGCTTTACCTTTTCTAAAACCTTTAATGTTTGCTGATTTTTGTTTTTCTTTAAGAGCAGCTGTGATCTGATCACCTAAGTCTAAATTTTCAAATGAGAAAGTAAACTTTTTAGTACAGCTATTAACTTCTTCAACCTTATAAGACATACACTTTCCTTTTGCACTGTATCAATATGATAAATAGATGCCCTGAAACTAGCTAGAAAGGGATAGAAAGTCAATGAAAAGGAGGGTTTTAGTAAGTCACATCGTATAGGTATAGACCATCAGGAGGAGCAGTTGGCGCGAGCTTAGAAGTCTTTTGTTCAAGAAAAAAAGAATTAATATCATCTGCACCAATCTTGCCTTCACCATATGAAAAAATAGCGCTCACAATTAGTCTGACCATCTGCTTCAAAAACCCATTACCACTTATTTCAAAATAATAGATATTTTCTTCTCTTTCTAAAAAGTCCGATGCTTCCATCTTATAAAGGTCAAAGCTATAAACTTCTCTCTCTGTCGATTTAACTGGAGTTCCCTTTGTACTAAAGTTCACAAAATCTTTTTTTCCAACAAATAAAGGCAGAGCTCTTTTCATTTTATCAATGTCTAGCTTCTTCTTTATGTGCGTCATTTTTAACGAATAGTGAGGGTTCATGACTTCACTCATGATAAAGTAATATCGATAAGTCTTTTTCTTCGCATCAAATACCGGTTGAAAATCATCACTACATCTAGAGATAGCTAGGCATCTTATGGACTTGTCGAGAAGACTATTTAACGCCCTCTTAAGATTACAAGGCTCCATATTCTGCTCTAAGGATATCTTTGTCACCTGATTAACTGCATGAACTCCGGCATCTGTTCTTCCACAACCGATAACTTGAGCGCTACCTGCTTTAGAAAGTGTTTGTAGAACTTTTTCGATTGAACCTTGGACTGTCAGCTGATCAGGCTGCTTTTGCCAACCGTAATAACTCGATCCATCATAAGAAAAAATAGCTTTATAGGTATTCAAAATTAAAACTCAGACCAAAAGAGGTTCCAGAGATTTCAAAGTCTTCATTTTTAAAGTTTGCGAGACTTGTTGTTTTTAGCATAATCGAAATGCTCATATCTGTAATACTACTCGTTCTTTTTAAAGAAACGGCATAATTTGGGTTAATTCGAGTAAGTGAGAAGTCTAAACTTGCATAACCACTAAAGCCATAACCCACTTGCTGTATCTTCTTATCTTTGGCCCCATCTTCACGATCATTTCTATTTTGAATAATAAATGCAACAGCTGGTCCACCAACAAGGTTTAGATCTACATAATTACCAAGAGACACACGTCCACCAATCATAAACTCTAAAGGAATCGTCCAAAACTGAAATCTCGTTAAACTCTTTTCTCCAGTGTCACCAAAAAGACCATCACCAGTAGCGTATGAAACTGCCAAAGATAGGTCACCGAGCAACGAGAACCTCTCTCCCTTAGAAAATTTATTCTTATAAGAGAACGTTAAATAGCCCGACTTAATACTTTTTGCTGCATCACTATTTTCAAATGTTCTTTTAAAAATACCAGCTCGATCAGCATAATCATAAGTGTCATAGATATAAGTAAATGATAAACCAGAATTCCCTCGCCCAGCATATTCCTTAGCGAGCTCTTCATTCTTGTATGTTACAATTTCTTTTTCTTTTCCAAGAAACCTTAGACGCTCGGGCTCACGGTAAGTTCTCTCTCTCCATGTGTTATCTTTTTTTGGAAAGTAACCGTTAACAGATTTTTTTTGATTGTATTTAATATCATCAATAGTAAGTGATTTTGATTTATCTTTTTTTGAGTTTGATGAATTTTCATATGGTGAATTCATCTTCTGCCCATAGATATATTGATTTGTATTTCTTGAAGTTTTTTTCTTTGCTTGGACATTAAGGAAACTTATAAGAAAACAAAGTAAAATTAAAAGATATTTAGTGCTCTTCATCAATTTCTTCCTCAAGGGAAAATAACTCACCGATATTTTTCCTCTTTTTAAATGCGTATACTAAACATGATAATACATATAGGTTTATAACGCCAAATATCATTACCTGCTCGTAAGAAATTAACAGAAGAAATACGACTATAATTAGAGCAAGAACTTTCTTTTTATTCCTTCTTACCCATTCCGAATTTTTAAATGATGCAAAGGGAATATTTGTTATCATTAATATAGAATACAAAAAGCAGTAACCTGCAGCTATTGGAGCCCCAAACTTTCCTAAATCAAATTCTGTGCTAAAAAGAACTAACCCTACAATACCAAGTGCAGCACCTGGTATTGGCAAACCTTGAAAGAAATTAGATGCGACCTTATCGATATTAGCATTAAAACGCGCAAGCCTAAGGGCCCCGCACAATAAATATGCAAACGATAAAACGATACCAACTCTCCCAAGTCCATTTAAAAGCTGAAGATAGATCATTAGAGCTGGTGCAACCCCAAAAGAAATAACATCACTCATTGAGTCAAACTGCTCACCAAAAGCTGACTGAGTCCCAGTCATTCTTGCAACTCTCCCATCAACCATATCAAAAATAGCGCCTAAAAGTAGTACGACTGCCGCAAAATAGAACTGCCCCTTAAAAGCAAGTATAATTGAGGCATAGCCACATGCCATATTAAGAGCTGTAAATGTATTTGGTAAAAAAAATGCAACTTTCTTAGGTCCCTGAATAATCATCCAAGTCTTTCCTTTATCTTCAATCAACGCGCTTATGCTAGCTGACAATCATGTGTTAATTTGGTTTATGATGAAGAAATTCTAGCAATTATTGAGTCAGTAGCATAGACATTATCATTCTTTGAAACAACTACTTCAAAATTTTCCGGAATGACTACAGATGTCATTCCTCCAAATGGTACATACCCAATATTTGCCATCCTCATTCCTCGGTCTCCAGGCAGAACAACAAACTCTGGTTTTCTAGAAGTGAAAAATCTTAAAAATCTTAATTTTATTTCATTTCCAAGATTATCTTTCATCACTATTTCACTATTAAATTTTCCCTTAAAGCTCTCACTAGAAAAAATACGATATATGTAAGAGTCCTCTCTAAATGACAAATCTACGATACTTCCCGAGCACGGCATATAGAGACCATAATGATCTAGAAGGTTAGTCAATAATGTAACATTAGTCCTTCCATCGCTATCTTTCCAAATATCAAAAACAGAACCAGACACAGGAGCATAAATTGTTCCCTTGGTGGTTACCTGATCCTCATGACTGTTAATTTTTTTCTTTCTAAAGAGGTATAAACTAGAGCCAAAAATAACGACCCAAAAGATAAGAAAATAAATATTTGAAAGAATTGCAAAGAAGCAAAAAATTAAAAAAAAGATAAAGAATGTTGATTTAGAGATATAAAAAAATTTCACTTAAGAATCATATGATTTATTCACAGGAACTGCAATCTAAGCTTTTTTAGAAAACTCCTTATCAAGTGACCTAAAATAGAATACCTGATCTCTAAGCTTGTTTTTCAGCACAGCAGGAAATAGTTTTTTCGAGTGATTTTTAATGAGATCAACTGAATTAAGAGAAGAAATTGGAGTAAACTTATTTTCTCCGTGCGTAATATACTCCCCATCGAACTCAGAATTCTCACTAACTAAATGACCTTCTTCTTCATCAAGCTCGCGAAGAAAGACTTCTCCCTTAAAAGCGGGGAAAATCCATTTCATCTTTGTGCCTATTTCACTCTTAAGAATATTGCCCAGTGAAAAAACATTGAACGAATATACACTAATGTCTTCAATCTCAAAAATCTGGCCTAATCCTTCAGAAACTCTAAGTCCAGTATATGAACCAGGCCCCGATATAATAAAAAGACTTGTCATGGATATATCAACTTTAAACCTTTCAAGCATTTCATTAATTTTATCGTGAATAACCTCTGAACTCTTTTTGCTCTGAAGCTCTTCGAAACTTAGCCAGTTAAAATCCTTATCCATGAAACCAAGATTCAGGTTATAGGATGTATCTAAAAAAATATAATACTTATTAGAAGAATCTAGTGAAGTCATTAAACAATGCTCCCACCATTAATAGCAGTAAAAGAGAAAAACCAAATTGCTGAGCAACTTCAAGCTTTCTCCTCGAAAGAGGTCCACCATTAATAGCTTCTAGAATGATAAAAACAATATGTCCCCCATCCAATACTGGAATTGGGAAAAGATTTATGACACCAAGATTAATTGAAATAAGCGCCATAAGCTGAAAGAAGTAAGATGCACTAATACTCAATGAGTCGGACGCTACCTTGCCAATTGATAGAGGACCACCAATATTTTTAAATGACGTCTCAGCCGTTATTAGCTTTTTAAAACCTTCAAAAGTTTTTAAAATTGCATCACCCGTACGACCAAAACTCTGAGTAAAAGCAGAGATAATTCCAAGAGAAGCAATTTCCACAAACTTAGGTCTCATATAAAATTCTCGATAAGCGTAAACCCCAATTAGTTTTTGCTTTTCACCATTATTTTCTTTTACTTCAGGGCTTAATTTTAAAAGCTTTTCCTCGCCATTTTTTATAATAACGACATCTAATGCTTTACCTTCATATTTTGAAACGGCTTCTTTCAATTCATTAAAAGTCATGAGCTCTTTGCCTTCAATACTTTTAATAATATCACCTTTTTGCAGTCCCGAATTAGCAGCAGGAGACCCCATCGTTACTCCCCCAACAACAATGTCGACAGGATATAAATCATTCGTTACAAGTGTTTTGTAAAACCCCTTCTCTTCATCAATCATAAAAGGCTTTGGCTCAACACTTAAATCAACAACAGGTTTTTCATCTTTTAACTCGTCACTTATCAATTTATACAAGTAGTATTCGTTGCCCTCTTTCATAGAAAGTTCTTCTAATGAATATTCTACCTTCGCTTCAGACTTATTATCGCTTAATAAATAAAAGTCACCGCTTTTGGACTTTAATACTGGCATAATGAGAACCGCTGGTGATTTGGCCATCTCTTCAAAGAATATCTCAGGCTTTAATGAAAACTCACTTGGAATCTCAATCTTAACATTCTTTCCAAGACGTCCAACTTCAAATGACTTTAGAGTGTTTTCTGTATTTAGAGCAATATCTGTAGGAGCAGCTACAACTTGACCATTTACTTTCTTTATAGAATCTCCGGTTCTAAATCCATACTTATGTAGCTGACTTTCAACTGAAACAGCCCCTAGCTTAATTTCAGGAACTTTTTCACCACTCATGAACAACGCCACATATATAAAATAAGCAAGAATGAAGTTTGCCAGAGGTCCACCAAAAACGATCCAAAATCTCGCCCACTTACTCTTATGAACATAACTATATTTTTTGTCCTCTTCCGCAACACTGTCACTATTAAATGGATCATCTCCAAACATCTTCACATATCCACCTAGGGGAATAAGTGAAACAGCATACTGAGTGAAACCTTTCTTAAACTTTAGAATTTTTGGACCAAAACCAATGGAGAACACTTCAACTCTGACGCCAAAAAGCCTCGCAAACAAGTAATGTCCTAATTCATGAAAGAAGACGAGTGGTCCAAGAAAGAGTATAAAAATAAGTATTTTTTGAGCCATAATTTACCTAATGTAATAAGAAATTTATTAGCACCGCATAGATAGGAGCAATAAATATTAAACTATCAATCCTATCATAAACCCCACCATGGCCTGGAATCAAGTGAGAGCTATCTTTGATCCCTACTTGTCTTTTTAATTTTGACTGGATAAGGTCTCCTATTTGTGAAAAAGCACCTAAGATCATAAAAACAGGAAATAAAGATAAACTAGTTTTATTAATAAAGAAATACCAAGCAATGCTTCCCACNACTCCTGAAGTCAGGGCACCACCAAGAACTCCTTCNATCGTTTTATTAGGAGAAACTGTCGGCCAAAGCTTATGNTTGCCAAANTTCTTNCCAAAGAACCATGCTCCNGTGTCCATNCCAAAATTAACGAGAAGAATAATTANAATCAGGTAAAGCCANTTNNNATAAAAAAGCAAAGATGCTAGAGCAAAAAANGGAAGTAAAAANAATACCGAAATCAAAAAAGAGTAACTTTTGAAAAAATCAACAAAATGGTTCGAAGTCATNTTTGANAGAAANAGATANGTTAGAAGAATAATATTAAATAGTACTGACATATTAACAATAACTGTATTTATGCCAACATCTCTTCTAACAAGATGGAAAAATATGAATACGCTAATAAAAAGAGCCTGCGTTACTATGTATACTAAACCAAATCTTTTTTTATTTAAAAAATTGCATAGAAATTCATCAACACATATGACGCCTGCAACTGATAAGAAAATAAGAGTAGGAACAACTCCTAGATATAAAATGAATCCAACTATTGCAGCCATAACAACTGCTGAAATTATTCTTAATTGCGTATTACTCATATTAACCTAAGAAAATAAGCTGCCATTTTGCTCTGCCAACTTCTTTGTCGACTCTAGACTCTCCATACAAGAAACTGCGCCAAATCGTCTCTCTCTATTTTCAACATTAAAGATAATTGACTCAAACTCTTCTCTTGTAAAAGCTGGCCATCTTGTCTCTGTAAAATAAAGTTCAGCATAAGCGCATTGCCATAGCAGAAAATTTGAAATTCTTTGATCTCCACCTGTTCTTATAAGTAGATCGATATCTTTAATATCTGGTGCATATAACGAGTCAGAAAGGTTTTCTTCTGTAATTTCCTTTCCAGATTCGACTAGCTTTTTGACAGAGTTAACGATCTCAGACCTTCCACCATAGCCAAAAGCAAATGTTAGCTTTAAGCCTGTAAAGTCCTTCGTCGTCTCCTGAAGATCAGCTATTAAAAGCTTTGTTTCCTCGGGAAGTCTTGACCAGTCACCAATAACTCTAAATTTTATATTATTTTTTAAAAGCTTAGCTCTTTCTTTTAACAAAAACTTTTTCAAAAGTTTAAAAAGTGTTTTTACTTCAAACTCTGGACGACACCAGTTCTCTGTAGAAAAAGCATAAAGTGTAAGAGATTCTACACACAGATCATCAGCACTTTCAACAATGTCAGATACAACACTACTCCCCCTTACATGTCCCCAGACACGTCTGTGAGTCCTCTCCGTTGCCCATCGACCATTACCGTCCATAATGATAGCAACATTCTTACATTGTTTAACGCCAAATCTCTCTATCATCAATTAAACCGATAAGACTTCTTTTTCTTTTGTTTCCACAATTGTATCAACCTCAGCAACATACTTATCTGTTACTTTTTGTACCTCATCTTGATACTTTTTAGAATCATCTTCAGATAATTCCTTCGCCTTTTCAGCTTTTTTAATTGCTTCGTTACCATCACGTCTTGCGTTTCGTATAGCAATTTTAGCATCTTCACCAAGTTTTTTAATTTCCTTAACCTGCTCTTTTCTTCTCTCTTCAGTAAGAGCCGGAAATTGAATTCTTATAAGATTACCATCATTCGTTGGTGTTAAACCTAAGTTAGCATTAATAATAGATCTTTCTATTTCATTAATCATTGTTTTATCAAATGGCTGAATTTGTAAAAGTCTTGCTTCAGGAGTTGAGACCTGACCAACTTGGTTAACTGGTGTAGGAGCACCATAATAGTCAACGCTTACTCCATCAAGAACACTTGCACTTGCTCTACCAGTTCTGACTTTTGTAAGTTGGTACTTTAAAGAATCAATTGATTTACTCATCGATTCATTTAACTCTTCCTTAATTTCATTAATCATCTCTTATCTCTCCATCAAACATTTAATAAACTTTAAGATACTCTCGTTCCAATAGCATCGCCTTGAACTGCCCTTAAGATATTACCACTTTCAAACATATTGAAAACGACAATTTCCATACTATTATCCATGCATAGCGAAATAGCAGTGGAGTCCATGACCTTAATACCCTTATTAAGAACATCAATATACTTCAAATCATCAAATTTTACAGCATCATTATGTACCATTGGATCTTTATCATACATTCCATCAACTTTTGTAGCTTTAAAAATGACCTGTGCGTCAATTTCATTACCTCTTAAAGCTGCTGCTGTATCTGTCGTAAAGTATGGATTTCCTGTTCCCGCAGCAAAAATAACAACTCTTTTCTTCTCTAGATGTCTGACAGCGCGCCTTCTAATATAAGGCTCACTAATTTCGTTCATCTCAATTGCTGACATAACTCTTGTATAAACACCGTTTCTCTCTAGACCATCCTGAAGAGCAAGCGCGTTAATAATTGTAGCAAGCATTCCCATATGGTCAGATGTTGTTCTATCCATTCCTCGAGTTGCTCCAGCAACACCACGATGAATATTACCACCACCAATCACGATTCCAATTTCTACACCTTTTTCGTGAACGGCCTTAACTTCTTTTGATATATGCTCAAGAACCTCTGAGTCAACACCATAGCCTTTATCTCCAGCTAGAGCTTCACCAGACAGCTTTAAAAGAATTCTCTTGTATTTCATTAAATCTCCAGGAAAAAACGTAAAAAAAAGGGGCTTAAAAAAGCCCCTTAATATTAAATACTAATATGATTAGTTTTTACCAGTCATCTTTGCTACTTCATCAGCAAGGTTATCTTCTTTCTTTTCGATACCTTCACCAAGAGTTAGCTTATGAAAAGCTTTAAGTGTAATATTTGCTCCTGTTTTTGAAGCAGTTTCAGCTACAAGCTTTTTGATTGTAAAGTCTGGATTCTTTACGAATGGTTGCTCAAGAAGACATACTTCTTTAGCAAGTTTTCCAAGCTTACCTTTAACAATGTTTTCAATCATGTTCTCAGGCTTACCCTCTTCTTTAAGTTGTGCTCTATAAACATCAGCTTCTCTGTTTTTGAAGTCTTCATCGATATCATCAGCAGATAAGAATGTTGGATTTGCAGCAGCAACGTGCATAGCGATGTCTTTAGCAAGTTCTTGAACAGCTTCATCACTTCCTTTATCAGTATCAAGATCAACGATAACACCAATCTTTCCACCGTGATTATAAAGACCAAGAGCTCCTGTTGTAGAAACAGCTTGAAATCTTCTTAAATCAACTTTTTCACCACACTTAAGTGTGATTTCAGTGATTTCTTCTTTTTTAGCTTCTTTAAGCTCTTCAGTATTTGATGGCTTATTAGCTAGAGTCCACTCAGCACTTTCTTTAGCAAAGTTTTGGAAAACATCACCCTTAGAAACAAAGTCTGTTTCACAGTTAACTTCTAAAATAACTGCATCGTTTCCGTTAGAAACAGAAACAACAGCACCTTCCGCAGCAACTCTACTTGCTTTTTTAGCAGCTTTAGCAAGACCTTTCGTTCTTAGAAAATCTACAGCAGCTTCTAAATCACCATTAGTTTCAGTGAGGGCTTTTTTACAATCCATCATCCCTGCACCAGTTTTTTCTCTTAATTCTTTTACAGCACTAGCAGTAATAGCCATAGTAACCTCTTAATGTGTGAAAACTCAGAAAAGGCTTTCGCCCCTTCTGAGTTTAGTTATGTTGAAATAAATTAAACGTCTTCTTCTGCACCAGCAAGATCGATGTCTTTTTCGTACTTAGATAGGATTTCATCTTCTAAAGACTTATCTCTTGTACCTGCATCTGCTGCTTTTCTTGCTTTTCCGCCACCTTCAGAAACTGCATTTGCGAAGTACTCAGAAAATAGAGTTACTGATTTAACAGCATCATCGTTTCCTGGAACAACATAATCAATTCCATCTGGGTTACAGTTAGTATCAGTGATAGCAACAACTGGAATACCAAGCTTATTTGCTTCTTGAACAGCAATTCTATCATTATCTGGATCAACAACGAACATTGCACCTGGAAGCTTTCTCATATCCTTGATACCACCAAGGTTTTTCTCAAGCTTAGCCACATCTTTTCCAACTTTGATTCTTTCTTTCTTAGTTAGAAGCTCGAAGTCACCAGTTTCTTTCATCTTTTCAACTTTTCTAAGTTTGTCGATTGAAAGGTTGATTGTTTTGTAATTTGTTAGCATTCCACCTAACCATCTGTGAGTTACGTGAAAAGCACCACAGCTCTCAGCTGCGCCTCTTACAGTTTCAGCAGCTTGTCTCTTAGTTCCTACGAAAAGAACTGGCTTACCTTCTGAAGCTGTTTTCTTAAGGAAAGCATAAGCTTCCTTTGCCATTGGAATAGTTTGAGCAAGGTCTACGATGTAGATACCGTTTCTCTCACCAAAAACAAATTTCTTCATTTTTGGGTTCCACTTGTGCGTTTGGTGACCAAAGTGTGCACCAGCAGCTAATAAATCTTTCATTTGTAAATCAGACATTTAGAACTCCTGTTGGTTAGTCTAATCATCTCAAGCCCAAGAAAGGACCAACATCTCTGAGATGACTGAGTTTTTGGCATTATTGCCATTTATTTATAATCTGGAACTTTTAACATGATGAGCACGGCGTTGCAACTACTTAATCCCCTAAAATTTAATAAAAAATTGCACCTCAGGATTTTCTATCAATGTCCGATATAGCCAGTCAGAGGTACAGTAAATGAAAGAAATTTTCATCCTATTTGCACTATATTTAACAATGAAGAGCTTTGTGGTCTTTAAAAAGCCAGATCGTACGTATTCTTACAACAAAGTTAAGTATGAAATGAGAAGATTAACGTCATTGTAGCCTAAGCATCACCGACAACGCAGGGCGTCCGCAGTATAAAAAATGCCCAGCTTTTACTGGGCAAATCTAAAATAAATTTAAGCCGCACGTTCTTGGTTAATTTCCTTGATTCGAGAAAGTATACGCATATTTGTCATAAGGGTGAGAAATGTCTCTCGCTCCATTCGAATTAGCTCTACTTGTCCCTGAGTTTTAACCGTGGCATTTCTACGATCTCCAAAACCTGAGGCAACCGCTTCCCCGACAATATCATTTTTTCCAACAATCACTTGCTGGCCCTTGCCGATTTCGACCAAAAGTTTCCCCGAATGAATTAAATAGAGATGTCCATCATCTTCTTGACCTTTATGAT
>NZAF01000014.1 GCA_002686115.1 Halobacteriovorax sp.
AAATGAATGAATTAAGATTTCTGAAGTTCTCTAATGAAATATGTTCATTATTCTTTGAGAGATATGGAATGATAACATTTTGAAAAATTTCAAAAAACTGTTCTTGATTCTTAACAATAGTAGACAAGTTAATAAGCTCGTTCTTAAATTCATTAACATTTTTTATCTGTTTGAAGTTTAAGACAGTGTTTACAATAATATTTAAATTGTCTTGTGCTTTATATGTAATCTTATTACCTTTGACGAGCTGACTTAGTTTAAATAGTACTTTAGGATTATTTGATGTACTTAAATGGTGAAGTAGTAATACTACTTTAAACTCTTTATCATAAACTTTTGACTTTAAAATCGTTTTAGCCGTTAAATCATATTTAATATTTTCATTCACAAACTTTTTCATATCCTCAAAACTTAAAGTCTTACTTTTTGAAAGACGAAATTTTTTGAGCATTCTTTTCCATAGAGAGTCAGATGTTATAAAAAAATAATCACTTTCATGACGATAAATAAATGAACTCTCATCGAAGTCTAAGTATTTAATGATTTCTTTTTTGTTCTTGTTGTATTCTATATATTTCTCTCTACTCCCAAATAGATTGGCCATACGGTGTTGTGAGAGAAAAGCCTCACCAATTCGGTAATATATATAACTGGGAATATCACTTAATACATAAAAAGTTATGAGTGCCGGAATCTTTAAACCATACATTAGCATGACAGAAGGTATGGTAAATTGAAGAATGTTAGTAAGTACTACGTATCCAATATATGTGACACCCTTATTTCTTATGAAACTTCTTACTGATTTAATTTTCTTTATCAAATATGTACTAATTGCTTTGTAATTTATGGATTGAATAATTGCATTAAAGGGTAAGTCTTTATGAGGATGATTGTCTTCGGTGATATTTTTTAAAACATTCGTGATAATCCTTTCATATTCTTCTTTGACCAAGGTTTCAATTTCTTGATCCGCAATATTATTGGCCATGATTCTATTCTCAATTTTTTCAGCAGTTTTAAAAACATTAGTAATGATTTTTAGTCTGAGTTCTGCATCCGTTTCAAGCGCATATGAACGATTAGATATTAAGAAAACAGATGTAATAAATATGGCTTTTATAAGAGAGTTAAACACTCTTAATGTATCGTAATATTTCTAATATAAGTTTAAATTTTTACGATAAGAATTATATGAAATCTTGCGTAAGTCTACTGTGTTTCATTTTAATATTATCATGTTCTTCATCAATCAAGAGGTCTCCTTCTTCTGTTGTTGATAAGAATAGCTGTAAAGAATTCGTTCGCAGTCTCTATCGCTATGAACATGAGTTTGATGAGAATACTATACTAAAAGACTTTGAAAATAATTCTAGCTTAACATTCATTCATGAAAATCCACTCATTCAAAGAGAAGAGAAGATCGTTCTAGCTAAAATTTCAAAGGCCATATCTTTAAGTGGTATTAGTAATGATGAGATAGGGAGCAGTCTTAGGCGAGTAATAAGTTGCCAATAAAAAAGGGCCCTAAATAGGCCCTTTTGAACAGACTTAATTTCTATAAATCTTATAAAGTATTTTCTTTTCTATTAACATTTGGAGTTGCACTCTCTTGAGGCTTAACTTCAGCAATGATTTCTTTTTGGTTAGTTCTAGTAGAATCATCAGAGTGATAAGTAACGATGTATTTCTTTAAGTCAGAGTACATTGGATACTTAACTTCAAGCTTGTTATCTTGGAGGACAATTTGTCTTGCTTGTTTTGTTTTATTGTTAATAATAATCGGTGCTTTTAAATTTGCAGTCATTTGCTGAACATCACCAGGAATAGTTAGAATGGTGTAAACACTAGCATCATTAACACCTTGAAGGTTAAGGCTGTTAAGTTCGATAGGTAATAGTGTAATTCTATAGTCAGGATTAAAAATTCTAGGCTCGATAATTGGGAATGCAACTTCACCGTCCCCAGTTGATTGTAACCAAAGAATTAATGTCTGATCGCCTGGGTCAACTACGAAAAACTCTGTTAAGTTTTCGAAACCAAGAATTCCTTCTTTGAAAGTTAGTATGTCTTTCTTTTCTACTTCTAATTCACCAAATCTAGTTGTTGTGATTTTCACTTGTGTCCTCCAAATTCCCCGAGAAAAAAGCTCAGTTATACCAAGCTTGATTCGATATAAGATTTTACCCCCCGTAGGGGCAAAAGTGCAAGGATAAAAAAATGTCGTACTTTTTGCCGCGCCTGGCTAAATGCTACTCTTCGTCAAAGCTTTTTTTGAGGTTTGCTAAGTCAGCAGGAGAAGCTTTAGAAGCCTCTACGTTTTGATCTTGAATGGCCTTATAGACCTCTTCTCTGTGAATTTTTGTTTCTTTCGGAGCTTTAATTCCAAGCCTTACTTGCTTGCCTTTGATTTGAACCACAACGATTTTGATATGATCATCGATTGCGATACTTTCACCAAGCTTCCGTGTTAAAACTAGCATAATCTACCTCAGTTCTGAACCTTCCTGATTCGGTTGGTATGCATCATATATTATTCTTACCTGGGAAATGCAAGAAAAAAATACTAAATGTGTAAAATAATATCAATTTATGCTAACGCATAAAGTCGAGGAGGTTTTGACTAATGAGACCTTGGGTTGATTTGTAGGTAGTCTTTAAAACTTCTTGTTGTTTTGTGAGTTCAGAAAATAGATCTGCGATATCTGCGTCGACTAATTTACTCGTACGTTCTGCGTTATCAATATTGTCCGATTCTAAAACATTCTTGGAGTTTTCAATAGAGCTTACCATTGAACCAACTCTAGTTCTTAGAGTAATTAGTCTAGATGTTGCCGTATCAAACTTTTCTAGTAAATTTTGAATCACATCAGGTTCATTATTTTCTAGTGAAGTTGCTAGCGTATCTAATAAAGAGAAAAGATTTTCTCTTTTCCTTATTATGTCAGACCCCTCAATCTGACTTTCTTCAGAAGCAATCTCCCTAATTTGCTCCTGTTGTGCATCTTTTGCACTTTTTTGTTTTAATTCTTGAAAATCTTTAAGTGGATGATCGTTTTTATCATCAAAGCCTTCATCTACATAAAATACTTCTGAACCATGTAAATTAGTTTGAACGAAGAAGTCTTTAGAAACTTCTAGGGTCATATGGCCTTTGTCGCCAAGATATCTACCTTCACTTGTAAACGGTGGTTCAGTAGTTTTAAAGCCACCAAAAATATATCTTGATCCAAGACGTTTATTAGCAAGACCGAGGAGCATATGCCTCATTTGCCTTACTTCGTTGGAAACATTCTCTCTTACTTCTGGATTGTATAGGTCAGATGATTGAGCAATGGCGAGCTCTTTTGCTTTCACCATAAGTTCAGTCATTTGTTCTAGTGACTTTTCTGTGACGTTCAGTTGCATGAGCGCAAAGTCAGCATTACGTAAAAACTGCTGATTATCCTTGGTCATACTTTTAAGCTGCATCACTTCGACATTACTGACAGGGTTGTCAGATGGACGAGTCATACTCTTAAGGGTTGCACCCTTAAGTTGAAGGTCTTCAAGCTTAGCTTTTGCCCTATTCATTGAATATTTTAGAGAAGCAGCAGAACTTCCTTCAGAAACTCTAGTCATTCACTACCTCTTAATCCCAATTACAGTATCAAACATCTCATTTGCCGTTTGCATAACTTTTGCAGATGCTTCATAGGCATGTTGAAACTTAACCATGTTGGCCGTTTCTTCATCGATTGAAACACCACTAATTCTTTCTCTTATTGATTTAGCCTGAGCAAGTANGCCCTCTGATTGTTCAGCGTCTAANCTCGCTTTACCAGCNTCTAGTCCTACTTTNCCAACAGTTTTCAAAAACATCTCTTCTAGAGTTGAAGTACTGTTNTCCATTACTCTCTCGTGTCCNAGTTTAGATATTGCAATAGCNACACGGTTNTCACCAGGACTATTCGGAGCAAGAGCAGTGGAGATATTTGAGAGATCAGCTTTAACATCGGCACTTAAGTCTATTAANCCTGCCGCNCCTTTTTCACTTGTTGGAACTTTAAAAAAATTAATACCTGAAGTAGGTCCTTTTGAGTCGTAAGCAGCAGGATTACCATTTGCGTCTACTTCAATTTTTCTTCCTACAAAACCACGCTTGTGAACAGCATTAACAAAATTAATAAAGTTATATGCAATCTTATCAACTGTTTCTTTAAGCTCTTCGACTTCACCATTTCGTACGCTTAGTACACCTTCAAGGGATCCACGAGAAATGTTGCCTGTTATGTGTTGACCTGGCCTATCTTCATAAAAAACTTCTGTAGCACCATCAACACCGTTTGAAGAACGGCTCTTATCAAATTGATAAGCCTTTAGAGGTTGTCTCTGTGCAGCTGTAACAAGTGTTCCAATTCCAGGGGAGGTAACAACATAATTACCTCGTTCATCTTGATATGTTTTAACTTTAATCTTAGTCGCAAGACTTTTAAGAGCATTATCTCTTTGGTCTCTTAGGTCACCAGTTTCTTCGTGAATAGCTTCTAGTTCACGAATCTTACGATTTAAATTGGCAATCGTTTCGGTGTCTCGATTAATGTCAGCTACATCTCTCTGAACTTTATTGTCTATATTTTTAGAGATCATTTCTAGAGAACTGCTAATTCTTTTGAAGTCTTTTACAACAAGCATAGCATTGTCTCTAACGACAGAACGTACAGTTTCATTGTCTGGCTGATTTGCAAGATCTCTAAATGAGTTGAAGAACTTATTTAGTACCTTGTTAAGTCCTTCATTATCAATTTCATTAAAAATTTCTTCAACTTGGGAAAGTTGATCTGAACGATTAGTATGGTATTCACCATTTGACATCGTATCTCTTAGCCTTCTTTCAACAAAGCGGTCATTGACTCTAGTAACGGACTTTACGCGTACACCAGTTCCAGTCAGAACACCGTCGTTAGTAACTGGAATGTTGGTTTGCTGATTAACCTTTTGACGAGAATATCCCTCTGTATTTGCATTGGAAATATTGTGCCCCGTTACTTCTAAGGCTTTCTTAGAAGCATGAAGACCGGTTTTTCCAATGTTTAAAAGGCTCGTCATGTCTTTCCTTTATGGACTTTTTTCTAATAGTCGGCTTTGTGTTTTGCCTTGAGCATTGTAGGTGTTTACTGTTTGCTTACCAGTAGCATCCTCTCTAATCGCTCTTAAACTATTAATTGCTTTGTTAATAAAAATCTGATTTTTCTTATTTTGATCTTGAATCTTTCCAATAATATCAATCAGTAATTCATTAAATCTATATAAGTGCTTATCCTTCATTTCTGGCTCAAAATCAGAGAAAAAAGAAATCACGTCTTTAATGTTTGTAACTTCTTTCTCGTTAGAACTAGTTTTTATCTTGGCAACGACTTCATCTCTAATGATTTCATTGTCTCTGATAACAGAAAGAATATAATTCTTTTCTTCAATCTTCTTTTCAAGATTATCAAGATCACTTTTTAAAAGAAGAGAGTATTCATCACATGTTAAATCAAATAATTCAGAGTGAAGCTCACAATGTCTCTTCCATACATCAGTGATTTGAAAATATAGAATACTTTTATTAGTGGATTCCAAACTCTTCTCCTAGAAGCTTATCTGCAACAGCGTCATAGTTAGGCTTATATGAACCCTCTGCAATTTGCTTTTTTAGCATTGCAATTTTATCTGTGTTATCTCTTTCAGGGGCCATATCAACAGCTTTTTTTATCTGAGAAAAATCTCTGATCTGTTCTGGAATATCAACTTTTGCATCTCTTTTAGTGTAATTATCAAGAAATTTTTGTTTCTCATAAGTGTTACTTTTAAGATTTGTTTTCTGTAAAGCACCAGACTTACCAGTTTTTGCTTGAGTCTTTGAATTTGGAAAGAAACCAGTTCTTGTGTTGTTGATATTATTCATATCATTCTCCATTGTTAGTATGAATCTGATTCGAATTCACACTTTTATGCTTTTGCACTTTGTTGTACTCATTTATGTGATGATCATGCATTGCTACTTTGTTCTTCTTAAATTTATTTTGACTCGCCTGATACATCTCAAAGTTTTGTTCGTTTCTAAATTTTTGTGGATAGACTTCATTTAAAATTAATTCTTGTATTGCACTATCCTTGTTGTCCGCCATGTTCTTAGCTCTTTCTTTCAAAAGCATCGATTCATAAATCTGCTGAGCTTGATTAGTATCCTTGTTGCCAACGGACTTCTGCATTTCTTTTAGCATCAGTTCTGCAAACTGTGATTCCATAGCTTTAGCAAATTTCTTATGGTCCTCAGGAATAAACTCATATCCTTTAGAAGAATTATTCTTCTTAATGGCATTTTGATTTTGAATTTGTGGTCTGTGAATACTAATTTTCGACAAGACTCTTCCTAAGTTTTGTGGTCTTCAATCCTCGAAGACCCTTTCTACATTACTATTTTAACACTAATAGGCAAAAAGTGAAAGCCGTACAAAATACTCCATTTATAAAAACTCAAGTTCGCCGATAAGGGCACCATTTTTCTTAAGTGTTTGAAATATCGATATTAAGTCCTCAGGCTTAGCACCTAGAGCATTTAAACTTTTTACAAGGTCATTAAGTGTAGTCTTTTGATCAAGATATTGAGTAGAGACTTCCTTGCCCTGACCATTTTCATCCTTGATTTCAATGGTGAGATCACCATGGCTTATTGCTACTGGCTTTAGCGTAATATCACCACCAGCAACTATTGTTCCTGTTCTCTCATTTATTACGATCTTTGCAACCTGATCAGTGTGAACAGCAAAGTTTTCGATGATTGCCATAAGCTGAACTACTTTTCTTTTATACTGGGCAGGGATAATGAGATCAACTGTCGTTGCATCTTTTGCAATAGCGTAACGACCACCTAGTTCTTGGTTAACTGTTCTTTCAACTCTTGCTGCTGTAGTGAAGTCGGGGTTATTTAGACTAAGTCTTAAGGCCGTCTTCTTGTCAAAGTTAACTTCTAATTCTCTTTCAACAGTTCCACCATCACTGATTCTACCTGCCGTGGCAAACTTTGAACCACTTTTGAGACCACCAATTGATATTGATCCACTAGCGACAGCGTATACATTTCCATCACCGCCTTTAAGTGGCGTTACAAGTAAAGTTCCACCTGCAAGAGATGAGGCATCACCAATTGATGAAACTGAAATATCTAGTTTCTGGCCAACTCTAGCAAAGGGAGGAAGTTTTGCAGAAACAATAACTGCTGCTACATTCTTAGAACTTAATTCACTTCTTGGGTTTAGCCCAAGTTTTTGAAACATTCTTTGAAGTGAAGTATTGGTGATTTCCCCACCACCATCTCCGGTACCATTTAGGCCAACAACTAGACCATATCCTACGATAGGATTATCTCGTACACCTTTAACCGTTACGATATCTTTAAGTCTAATCTTCTTAGTAACTGCTTGAGCAGCATTAGAAAATTGTGTGACAAGTAGAAAGAGAGTTAAAAATTTAATCATCATAATTACCTTAAAATTGTTACTGTAGACTCTAGTACTTGAGTAGAATCTACTGTGTCATCATCCATTATATCTTTTCTAGCAACGAGAGCTTGTACTTCAACGAGGTGTTTTCTATTTCTAAAAAGTAAGAATTTCTGACCACGTATTAATAAGTGATCCTTACTGATTTCTTCTATTACGACACTTGAAATTTTATCGTAAACCTTCTCTTCTTTAACCTCAGATTCTCCTTGAGCTGGTGGAGTTGGCGCTGTTTGTGCAGCCGTTGCAGTATTNTTGGCAGTNTCTGGCTTAGGCATTTTNTTGGGCATCACTGGNAATGCTCTTTTAAGCTCAAGNGTGATTTCATTTTTCATATCTTTCTTAACTTTTAATAGNACGATATCTCCNTTTCTNTTCCAGCGATTTTTTGTGAATAAATAGTTGTCATTACCNGAGCCNGACCACAGGCTTGCNGTGCTTCCATTATCTGTGAGNTCATCTGCTTTNACTCTTTCNGGTTTNTTTGAATATAATCTCTTTGTACGAGGCAAAAGATTTTTCTGAGAAGCTGTATCGATNTTNGATNTATANTTNGGATCTCTAAATTGTGAGAAAGTTAGATCCTTTTTTCTTTTTTGNAAATTTTCTTGTTGTTGATCCTGACGATCAAGATCGCGATGAATCTTATTAATATAATTTGCACATGACGTAGTTAGCAGTGCCAGAACAAGAAATACAAGTTTCATAATTTTACCTTCACCTCGTTTTTGTCGATTACTTCCCCAACAATTATTTTCTTAGTCGTTAAATTCTTAAGCTTGATTTGATCACCGAGATAGCCATTTTCAAGCGGTGTAGCTTTTGTTGTCATTTTAAGAGTGCTGTTAGAGACAATAACTTTTACAGGCTTACCGTATCTAACAAGTTCCTTTTTTATGATGTCCTGATATCTAAGAACATGACCTTTTGATATGTTTCTAGTTAGCTTTTTATATTTTAAAGATTTTAAATCAGTATACACTTGAGTAGGTGAAGAAATGTAGCGAAACTCTTTTTTAAAATGACTGTCTTTTATTGAGTCAAATGAATAGGGTAAGTTGTTATTGGCCACTAAGACTTCGGTCTTAAATAATGTCTTTGCATTAATCCATAACACTTTATGTCTGATGTCATCAGTCTTTGTGAGTTTGATATTAGAATTACCTTCAAGATGGCAAGACTCACATTCAACAATGAGTTTTTCTTTATTTGAAAGAGACGTAAAATTTGGAATAATTTGAGCAGTATTAATATCTAGTTTTATATTCTTTGGTACTTTTACATGTGATCTGATAAATGAATCTAGGGATTTAACAATAATAGTATCACTGAGTTTAATACTATCATCACCCGAGATTCTATTGTAACTTCTAGTTGTGAGTTTCCCCTCTGAAGTTTGTAAAACATTATTGAACTTCTCTTTTTGAGCATCGCTGCACTTGATAAAATTAATATCTGCCTCAATATTATCGTAACTATATATAGTCTTTGGACCCTCTATTAGACAGGCAAAGGAGTTAAACGATGTAATGAGAAGAGTAAGTATTGTTAACATTAATTACCTTATATTATTTACTGTTTGAAGCATTTGATCTGCAACACCCATAACTTTCGAATTCATTTCATAAGCTCTTTGAGCTCTAATTAGATTAGTCATCTCATTCATAATGCTGACGTTTGAACTTTCAAGGGAGCCTTGTTGGATTCTTCCTGCATTGTTTTGGCCACCGATTGATTGCGCTGGCTGACCACTTGAAGCCGTCTCCATCAGTAGGTTTCCACCATATGATTTAAGACCTACCTGATTTGGAAAAGTGAAGACAGGGATTTGACCTACAATTGATGGTTCAACCTGATTGTTTAAGTAGACTTCTACAGATCCGTTCTCTGTTATATTTACACTTTTTACACCTGGTGGAAGCGTGATTCCTGGAACAATTGCGTGACCATGCTTTTCTACAAGTGTTCCCGTACTATCGACATTAAATGAACCGTCTCTTGTGTACATGATTTGTCCGTTTGGCATCGTTACACCAAAGAAGCCATCACCATTAATCATAAGATCAAATGGATTGTTCGTGATTTTTGGTGCCCCCTGAGTAAACTCTTTTCTTACGGCACTAACTTTAGAACCAGAACCAACTTGTAGTCCAACATTGTATCTCGTATTTTCGGCTGATCTAGCACCGGCTTCTGTAACTGTCTCGTAAAGCAAGTCTTCCATTTCAGCTCTTTGTTTCTTATAAGCTGTCGTGTTTAAGTTAGCGACATTGTTAGAAATAGTGTTAACATTCATCTCTTGCGATGCCATACCTGTTGCCGCTGTATTAAGTGCCTTCATCATTCCAAATGAAGAGCCTACTAGTAATGATAAAATTAAAAATTTAAAATTTAAGTATTTCATTTGTTCCCTTTTGGCTGATTTGATCATAAGTCTTAATTACGCTTTGAATACTTTCAAAATGTCTGTGTGCCTTTATAAGTTCAGACATTTCAGAAACCGTATTAACGTTTGACTCCTCGATAAAGCCCTGATGAATTGTGGTATTGTTAGTTGCCATGTAATTATCTTCTTTTGAATTAACAAAAAGAGAGTTGCCTTCTTTTCTTAGTGCATGCGTGTCTTTAAATTCTTGAATTGAAAGAGCATCAATCTTTTCTCCATCTGCATAGACTTCACCTTTTAGAGAAATTGCAATTTCTTTAGTTCCTGGTGGAATGATTATCTTTCTAGCTTGTGCAGGCTCATCAGGATTTGTCATTGGTTTTAAGACAGGGTAACCACTATCAGTTACCAGTGTTCCATCATTTCTTAGTGACAAAATTCCCTTTCTAGTGAATCTTGTGCCGTTAGGAGTCTGGACTTCTAGGAAGCCTTTACCTCTTAGGCCAACATCGAGAGGATTTCCTGATGGACTAAGTTGCCCTTGAGAAAAATCAGTATAACTAGCGTCAACTTCTACCTTTGCACTTTCTGCACCGTATGAGTGATAAAAATCTTCTGGAGCCCACTCTTTGTTTGGAATATCGATGTCATCATATCCCTTCTCAAGAGTCTTAATATATTCTTTAAAAGTGATCTGATCTTTTTTGAAGGCAGGGGTATTCGCGTTTGCCACATTATTGGCAATCGTTTCAACCTTCCTCTGTTGTGCTATCGCCCCAGAAAGGGGTACCCAAAGCTCTTTCATCTGCCCTCCTGGCAAATATTACCTTTTCAATATACCCCAGAGCGCCAATTTTCTCACATAGGTAAAATTGACCCACCATGTAACACGTTGGATTTACGATGGATAAAGTTAATATTACAATGTTAATATCAAAAAAATTGCTAGTTTAACCTGATGAATAAGGTCGAGATTAGTCAAAATTGTGACGCGGAGCAGTTGTGGCAAAGAAAATAACTTTTGAAAAGAAACTTGAGGAACTTGAGAATATTGTGAAGTCACTTGAAAGTGGAGAAGCTACATTGGATGAAAGCTTGAAAAACTTTGGAGCAGGTGTTGAGCTTTATAAGGATTGTAAAAAGTACTTAGACGAAGTTGAAAGTAAAGTTAGCCAACTTACTAAAGACCTAGAAGAAAAAGAACTTGAATAGACTTTTTTTATTAAACATATTCTTAGTACTTACTTTTTCATGTGCAAATAGAACAAAGCTTATAGATATCGCTACAGTTGATGTTGGTTTAATTAATGAAAAAGAAGTGCCAGATATAGATCCAAAATCTAAAGTTGGTAATTATGGACCTAGTGGAAATGTGCAAAGAGTTGAAGAGACTAAAAAGAACTCTTTGGGTGTTTTAATTGGTCCAGGTCTTTATGGAAGTTTAAAGGCATTAGACATATTGTCTTGCTTGGAAAGAAGTGAGGTAAAGGTTCAGCTCATAAGTGGTATCGGGTTCTCATCAGTCGTAGCTTCATTATATGCCATGAATATTTCTCTTGAGAGAATTAAATGGCTCTTAACAAATCAAATGAATTCTTTAAAGGATACAGATATCTTTTCAGAAGAGTGGACGAACTCTTGGCTAAAGTTCTTGAGTAAGAATATTGATTTAAAGTCGATCAAGCTATCAGATAAAAGTTTATGGTTCGCTCAAGTTAATGACGATCTAAAGTTCGCTAGTAAGTATGAAATGAGTGAAGAATGGGAAAAGAACATCATGATATCTTCTAAGAACTTTCTTTTAAAGAAAAAGCTTAGTTATGAAAAAGCAATTGATGAACTTCCGGTAGATAAGATTCTTTTGTTGAACTTCTTATCTGAAATAAATAGTGATGAGAATTTATCAGAATTTGCAAAAGGTCTATACAGAAAAACTTATTCATATATTCCAAAAGAGAGTAATGATAAAATACTGTTATTAAACTTAAACCAAGATAAAATATCTGATTTTGGATCAGTGCAAGTCAATCAATTAAGTACTGTCTGTAGTGATTTAAGATCTAAAATAGAGTAATTATGCTAAATGTTTTCAAGAAACTAGTCATTCTATCAATTGTCGGATGTATTGTAGGTGTCATGTCTGTAGGCGGAGTGCTTATCTATTTCTCCATGTCACTACCAAAGATTTCAACACTCGCTGATTATAAGCCAGCTATTAATTCGAGAATTCTTTCTAAGGATGGTGTTGTTTTAACAGAGATAGGTAAAGAAAATAGAGACGTCGTTGAGATTAAGGATGTTCCAAAAAGAATCATCGATGCTTTTTTNTCTGCAGAAGATAGTGGTTTTTATGAACATCAGGGTGTTGATTATTTAGGTGTTGCTAGAGCTTTTCTTGCAAACGTTAANGCCGGNAAGGTTGTTCANGGTGGAAGTACCATTACTCAACAAGTTGCAAAGTCNCTTCTTCTTTCTCGAGAAAGATCTATTACAAGGAAAATAAAAGANTTTNTACTTGCTCAAAAAATTGAAAANAANTTTTCAAAAGANGAAATTCTATTTCTCTATCTTAATCAGGTTTANCTTGGTGGTGGATATTATGGNGTGAAATCNGCTTTTAAAGGATACTTTGACAAGAGATTAGATGAAGCTACAGTCGCAGAGTCTGCACTTGTGGCAGGGCTTCTGGTTGCACCGGGAAGATATTCACCGTATCTACATCCAGAGTATGCTAAGAAAAGACAAGGATATGTTCTTGGCCGAATGTATGCAAATAAGAAGATCACTAAAGAAGAGTATGAAAATGCCCTTAAAGAAAAAATACGTTATCGCTTAAGAAAAAAAGAAACATTTAAAGCAGGCTTTTATACTGACTGGGTAAGAAGGTTAGTTGTTGATGAGGTTGGTGAGGAAAACTTTTTAACAAATGGCTTTACCGTACAAACTACTCTTAATTACCAATTACAAAAAGAGGCAGAAGAGTCAATTAGAGAGGGTGTTAAGAATATTGATAAGAGACAAGGTTACAAAGGTGTCTTAGGAAATATCAGCCCTGATAAGTATTATGATTATTTTAAAAAGTTTAGAAAAGAGTATTACGAAGAGAAGTCTAGATTTTTTACATTAGAAGAAAATGAAAGAGTTTATGAATTACAATTTAGTGAAGAGAAATTAGATCAAGTTATTGAACATTCTAAGAACACAAACCAATTATTCTTTAGTAAAAGATATAAAGCGGGTTACTTTGAGGAAGATCAGCTCGTTGATGCACTTGTTGAAGGGGATAATTACAAAGCTATTGTTCTTGGAACTGATGATCGCTTTAGACTTATATATGCATCTATTGCAGGTGTTACAGGTATCATACCTTATAAATATTTTAGATGGGTACATGAAAGAGAGCTTGTTGAGGAGAGAAAGTATTGGCCTTATTTAAAGCGGCCATCTCGTTTCTTTAAGCCTGGAGATATTATCAATGTTAAGTTAGTTGATAAGAAGACCACTTTTATAAAAGAATCCTATGATATCAAGTATGAAGATTTTAAAAAGTTTAAAGACTATGAAACTTTAAATGAACAGAACTATCTTGAACTGGCCCTTGATCAAGAAGTTGATGTTGAGGCAGCACTTGTATCAATTGATCCTTTTACTGGAGAGATCGTCTCAATGGTTGGAGGTGTAGACTTTGAAAAGAGTAAGTTTAATAGAGCGCTGCAAGCAAAAAGGCAACCGGGCTCATCTTTTAAGCCTTTTTTATATGCTGCTGGCTTAGAGACAGGATATTCTCCAAATTCTATCATTCTCGATTCTCCTGAAGCTCTTGGAGGAGCTGATGCATCCTTAAACTGGAAACCAAGAAATTATGATGGAAAGTTTAAAGGCCCAATGACATTTAGAAATTCATTGGAACTAAGTCGAAATATACCAACGATCAAAATCGTACAAGATGTTGGTATGAATTATCTTTTTAAGTTTTTAAATAGAATAAAATTTAATGCAGAAATGCCTAATGACTTAAGTATTTCCTTAGGTTCTTTTGGAGTGACTTTAACAGATCTTGTCGCAGCATATTCTATTTTTCCAAATGGTGGTCAATACATTAAACCAAAGTTTTTAATATCAGTGACAGACCGATACGGAAAAGAATATTTACCAGAGATCTTAAGTGATGACACAGAAGATAAAATGACTGAAGTTGCTTCAGAGGACAATGTTGCTAGTGAATCGACTAAGGTTGAAAAAGAAGAAGAGCCCAAAGTTGCTGACAATGAGAATCTAGAGGGTGAAGAAGTTGAAGAAGAGAAGATAAATCCATTTCTTGAGAATTTAGATGAAACGCAGGTCTATGACAAAAGGCTTTCTTTTATCATGACTAATCTTTTAAAGGGTGTTGTTCAAAATGGTTCTGGAAGAAGGGCCAAGAGTATAAGTAACTTTATTGGTGGGAAAACAGGAACTACAAATGAGTTTGTTGATGCATGGTTTATAGGCTTTTCACAAAATAACGTAACAGGCGTTTGGACTGGTTTTGATGACAATAAGACAATGGGCTATGGTGAAGCGGGCTCTAAGGCAGCACTCCCAATATGGAAGAACTACATGGAAAAGAGTATTGCTATGTTGGGGGAGTCTGATTTCAAAGTACCTCCAGGAATTATTAATGTTTATGTTGATAAACAGACTGGTGAAAGTGCAGATATTAATTCACCAGGTGCAATTCTTGAATCATTTGTTGAAGGGACTGAGCCAGGTAATACTGAGATTAAGTCTTTCTTTAAAGCGAAGAACACAAAAAAGACTGATGATTTATACGAAGATGACGACTTTTTTAATCAACAATAGACTTGTAACCATCTAATTTTTAACAGTTTAATATTGATTAAGCTTTGACCATGATTGGGCTAAATTTTCCCTATAATTATCCGATATATTTTTAACATGTCATTTTATTGAATATATGACGTGGAAGGATTTTCGGTGAATAAAAGGCGTCAAAATTATCTTATCATAGCTCTTGTTGTTACATTAGTTACGCACTTCACTATTCTTTTTATGAATATCGATACGAAAAAGGCTCTTAAACTTGTTAAACAAGACAAGCCTAAAGAAGAAAAGAGAATTAAAATCAGATTTGCGACGAAGAAAAATAAAAAGAAGAAGCAGATCGTTACGACTGAAAAGACTAATATTCAAAAGAAAAACGACAGTAATCTTTTGAGTGAAAAGAATAATTTTGTAAAAAAACAAACTAAAGCAAAAAATATCGACTCTTTTCATAAGGCCGGAAAGGGTAACAATAAGCACATTACACAAAAAGCTCAAAAAAGAGTGCTTGAGAAGTCTAAGAATGTAAAAAAAGTTGCTAAGAAGATTAAGAAGAACAAAGGAAATATTAGTTTTAAAGACTTATCTTTTTCATCTAAGGTTCCAGTCTTAGCTAAGAAAAATCTAATTAAAGGTCAGAAAAATGGTGACACCAAAACAAGAGGTGTGGCCAAGAATAATGATTACCTAGAGGAAGTTCCTCTAGGAGATATGACAAACCTTAATACCCAAGAATTTAAGTATTACGGCTTCTATTTTAGAATTAAGCAACAACTTGAACAGTATTGGGGCGCCTCAATTAGAGAAAAGATAGAAAGAGTTTATAAGAGAAATGATGGCCGTTTTCCGGCTTCGGATAAATACTTAACTTCAGTAAGAGTTGTATTAGATGGTAAAGGGAAAATCATTGATGTTCTGGTCAGGGATTCCAGTGGAATTTCTGAATTAGATGAAGCTGCTATAGAGTCTTTTAATAAAGCAGGCCCTTTTCCAAATCCACCAAAAGGAATGCTTAGAAATGATCGCGCTGCAATTGAATGGGGATTTGCTGTAACAAATTCTTAGGATTAGTGTTGTCTTGTTTCTGAAGTTCTCTCGCCCTTGAGCATACTTTTTATATTGTTGATACCTTCCATCAACACATAGTTAGTCCAAACTTGATCGAGCTCATTAACCGTTTCAACAATTTGAATTGCAGCCTGATCGTAAGAAATATTTTCTTCACGTGCAAGTTCTGTAATAGCAACACTTAAAGCTTTAAGTGCTTTTGACTGACATACCTTAGAAAGTCTCTCTTCATATGTTGTATCAAGAGCTTTTTCTTTCCTTTTGATAATAGCAGTATTAATTAATTGAATACATTCCTGATTGTCGATCATTCTATACCTTTACTCAATGCACTTTCACATGGACTTTTCAAAGTTTTACTTTGGCCTTTTGTATGGGGCGAGATGCAGTATGCGTTTTTTCTATTGTTTCGTAAAGTGAAAAACGAAAAGTGAGAAATATTTTTTTATTGAGTAGGGTGCTATAATTAAAGGTCTATAACTATTAACATAGGGCATCTTATGAGATAAAGCCTAAGATATTGTTTTTATGATGTCATATTGTATTTATATAGATTGTGACTAAGTATATAATTATTATTCTTTTCAAAGATAAAAAAAGCCCGCATAGAGCGGGCCAAATATAAACAATTTATTTTAATTTTATTCTTCGCAAAGAGGTTTATAATCACTTGCAGATAGAAGTGAATTGAACTCATCTTCGTTGGATATTTTTATTTTCATAATCCAATTTGTGTAAGCGTCTTCGTTTAGTAGATCAGGAGAGTCGTTAAGATCTTCGTTAACTTCTACAATTTCACCAGTAAGAGGAGAGTAAAGATCACTTGCTGATTTGATAGACTCTACAACACCAAATGTTCCTTCTTTCTCTATATTGTCACCAATATTTGGTAATTCTACATAAACAATATCGCCAAGAGAGTTTTGTGCAAAATCTGTGATACCTACAGTGACAATATCTCCCTCAAGCTTGGCCCATTCATGGTCTTTCGTATATTTTAATTCAGCTGGAATGTTGCTCATTACTTGTGTCCCCCGTTAACAAATGCTTTAGTGTGATAAGTAGCATCTACTATATTCTTTCTTATTTGTATTTTAAATACCTTATTTTCAGGGAATTTGTCTCGTTTAATTAGGCCTAGGGCAATACCTTTTCCAAGTACTACGGACATAGTACCAGATGTAACTTTACCGATGACTTCATTATTGTCATTAAGGATGTCATAGCCTTCTCTAGGAATGCCTTTTTCTATACTTAGCTTAGCTAGTCGATGAGTCGGTGTGTGATCTGCAAGTGCACCTTTACCAATAAATTCATTTTTATTTAGTTTTACTGTCCACTTGAGGGCAGCATCTAGTGGAGTTAGATTGTCATTTAGTTCATGTCCATAAAGTGGATAACATACTTCTAGTCTTAGAACATCTCTTGACGCGAGTCCACAAGGAGTGGCCCCTTGATCCATAAGTTTTGCCCATGTCTTTTGAATGAGGTCGTGACTAGCAAAGATTTCAAAGCCATCTTCACCAGTATATCCCGTTCTCGCAAGAATGTACTTGTCACCATCAATTTCAAATTCTTTTGCGCTGTAATATTCAAAGCTTTCTAAGTCTTTAAATCCAAGAGAGGTCATATGCTTTTCCGTCTCAGGTCCCTGTACGGCAAGGAGTGAATACGCTTCAGATTTATTTTCTAAAGTAATATTAAAATTAGACTTCTTACTCTCAATCCAATTCCAATCTTTGTCTATATTTGCTGCATTTACACAGATAAGAACTTTGTTTTCTTCTAACTTATAGGCAATGAGGTCATCTATCGTTGTTCCGTCTTCGCGACATAGTGGAGAGTAAACCGCCTTATTCATTTGTGCATTTAAGAAATCATTAGTTATGAGATAATCTACAAACTTTTGGGCAGCAGCTCCTGTTACAAAGAATTCTCCCATGTGGCTAACATCGAAGACACCACAAGCTTCTCTCACTGCTTGTACTTCACTTTTTACTCCAGCATATTGAATAGGCATTTCAAATCCGGCGAACTCAGCCATTTTTGCATTTAGCTTTAAGTGAGCTTCATAAAGACTCGTTTTATTCATGATTACCTCATTGTTATAAATTATTGATTGCGTGTAGCAGGTTTTGAGCTACTGAGAAAATTGTCATCGGACCAACCCCACCAGGAACAGGCGTGATGGCCTTAACATCTTCTTTGACATTATCAAAGTCAGCGTCTCCCGATAGAGTACCATCGTCTAGTCTAGAGATACCAACGTCTATGATCGTTTGTGACTTATCAGTTCTAAGATAACTTTTCTTTAAAAACTTTGGAATTCCACAAGCGGAAATGATGATATCTGCATTCTTGCACAGAGTTTCAACATCTTTAGACTTTGAATGAGCGAGGGTAACGGTTGCATTTCTATTGGTGAGCATAAGAGCCATGGGTTTACCAACGATGAGACTTCTCCCTATAACTAAGGCGTTAACGCCTTCCACGTCTATCTTATAATGGTCCAGCATTGTCATGACCCCTTTAGGAGTGCATGGAGCTAGGACATTATCTTGTGGACCTCGGTAAAGGATTGATATGTTTTCACTGTGAAATCCGTCGACATCTTTTTTAGGATTCACGAGATTTGTAGTGTCTATGTGACTTAATTGTTTTGGCAATGGGAGTTGAATGAGAGCACCATGAACATCTTTATCATTGTTAATCTCATTAACAGCTTCTAAGAAGTCAGTTTCGTTTGTATCAACAGGTAGTTTAATAATGTCACACTTCGCACCTATTTTTTCACAAAACTTCTTTTTGTTTCGAGTATAGATAACGCTTGCTGGATGATCACCAACAAGGACGACTTTTAAATATGGTAAAATGCCTTGGTCTATAAAGTTTTGACACTGCTTTTTGAGTTTTGCGAGCTCAGCATCAATTACAGGCTTGGCATATAGAATTTCACTCATTCAAGAAGTATAAGGAAGCATGCGCTCCTTGGCAATTGCTTCATGTAAATGTTAATGGAGATTTATGAGTTTTTATATCGGATTAGGATTACAATTAATGGGCTTCGCGTCAGTAGGCATCTGTCTTTTTGCAGGTCTTTCAAAAGGTGACTATGGCACAATTGAGCTCTACCAGTTTATTGGTGGTTCCGCTGTGTTTTACATTGGTGCCGTGGTTAAAGGTGCCAAGAGGTAATCTTGTTTTCAATCGTTAATTATTTTGCGACTATTTAAACGTGAGAATACTAGGAATTGACCCTGGATCAAGAAAGGCCGGATGGGCCGTGATCGAAACTGAGGGCAAAAAAATAAAATATATCGCATCNGGNGTTTTAAACTTTGAAAANATCAAANACTTAGTTGATAGNCTTGGTGTCGCGTCTAAAGCATGTGAAGAATTAAATTCNCTNTATCATCCCGATGTNCTNTCNNTAGANTCNCTNATNTATGTAAAGAATGTCACTTCTCTTGCAAAACTTGCTCAAGCAAGAGGTGCAATGATCGCTGGATTTGGCGAGGATTTCAAAGGAAGAATCTTTGAATACTCACCAAACCTCATAAAGTCTAGTGTGACGGGACATGGGCACGCAAGTAAAGAGGGTATTGAAAAAACCCTTAATATGATTTTTGGGGATATCAAATTCAGCACTTCCGATGAGTCAGATGCTCTTGCTGTTGCTCTTTGCCATGCCTTAAATTTAGGAAAAAATAAAACCCCGAATCGTTCTAAGACAAAGTCAAGAAGCTTAAAGCAAGCTTTTAGTCATCTTCAAAATAAGTAAGTAATTAGTGTCTATGCCGTTTGATACTTTTCACTGGTGCTATTATCTTCACTTCATTTCCGTTTTTTTGAATGAGTGAAAGCTTGTGACTATTTCCTTCTCTTAGTTCATCTTTTAATCCAATGAACATCACATGAAGACTCTTTGGCTTAAGCTCAACTATGGATTTAGGAGGTACTAATATTTCTTTAATTTGTCTCATCTTCATCATTCCATTTACTAGAGTATGATTATGAAGTTCAACGGCTTTTGAAATATCACTTTTTGCGCCTATGATAATAATTGATTTATCGGTAGTATTTTTTAATTTCATAAATGCTGCAGAGTTTTTTGACGTCGGCGGTACCTCTCTTATATATGGCTTACTCACAATAAGGTTTTGAGCAAATATATTGTATGATACTAAAATCAAAATAATAAATTTCATTAATTCTCCGTGGCTAATTGTTCAATAACTTTTAAAGTGTCTGTATTTAAATTATCACTTGAATACTGGGTAATTAGTTTCCCTTTTTTATCTATGATGTATAGATATGAAGTATGGTCAACTGTGTATTCCATTTCAGATTCTTTTAACTCTACAAATTTATAATTAACTCCGTACTTTAAAGTAGCGAGTTCAATTTGTTCTTTTGTTCCTGTCGCTCCTAGAAAGTCCTTGTTGAAATATTTTGCATACTTAAGAGTGTCCTCAGGAGTATCTCTCTTATAGTCAACACTTACAAATAGAGTTTGGACTAACGGCTTAATGTTAGGTTTTAGTTTTTTTACTAAAGAATTTATCTTGCTTAGACTCATTGGACAGACGTCTGGACAACTGGCGAAACCAAAATAGAGCAGCAATACTTTTCCTTTAAAGTTATCTAATGTGATTACTTTATTTTGACCTGTAGTAAGTTCAAAATTTTTTACACCCGACTCGGTGTGGCATGAAACAAATAGTAATTGAAAACATAAATATATTAAAAGTTTTTTGAGCATGTACCTAATTTAAATGGCTTATTAATAAAATACCTTGATTCTTGTCAACTTTGAGAAAAAAACTTAAATAGCCGATCTGGACGTGACATTTAGCATTTTTGTAGTGAAAATATGACTACACAACACACATATTAGAAGAGACATTTATGATTGGATTAATTCACGGTGAAGTCATTTTCAGTGACGGAAACGACCTCATACTTTTAACAAATTCTGGTATCGGTCACCAGATCTATTTTTCACATGTTCTACCTGAAGGATCTAAGGCTGCGATTTTTATTTCTCATGTAGTGAGGGAGGCCAGTGAAGAACTTTATGGCTTTAAAACATTAAGGGAAAAAAAGATGTTCGAAATGCTAACAACTGTAAAGGGTGTTGGTCCTAAGTCTGCGTTCTCTCTTGTTGCAAGTGTTGGAAGTTCAAGTATTGTGGACGCAATTCTATTCGAGAATAAAAAAGTTTTAACAAAAGCTCCAGGAATTGGTGCTAAAGCTGCTTCACAAATGATCTTGGATTTAAGTGGAAAAGTACAAAAAATAAAAATGTATTCAAACCGAACATATAAAATTGGCGAAGCTTATCACGCTGAAGCTAGTCAAGCTATAAGCAACGTTCAGTTTAGCCTCGATGAGGTTGAGACACCTGAAACTTCAGGATTTGTTGTTGATGAGACTGTCTTGAGAGATACCTTAATGGCATGTAAAGAGCTTGGCTTTAAAGAAGAAAAGATCATCCCTCTAGCTCAAAGAATATTGAACGAAAACCATATCACAAAACCAGAACAATTAGTGCACTTGGTTTTAAAAGAGGTTTAATATGGAGCGAATATTTTCAGATGATGTAGAAGAAAACGAAGTAAATCGTGAAGTTCTTCTTAGGCCTTCAGACTTTAGTGAATATATAGGTCAAAAAAGAGTCGTACAAAATATAGATGTAATGGTTGAATCAGCTAAGCTTAGAAATCAATCAATGGATCATGTCTTACTATCAGGACCTCCAGGTCTTGGGAAGACATCTTTAGCTATGATTATCGCAAAAGCATTAGGTAGTGAGCTTCATGTTATTTCGGGGCCGGCCATTGAAAAAAAAGGCGATCTTGCAGCTCTTTTAACAAACCTCGGTCCAAGAGATGTTTTATTTATTGATGAAATACATCGTATGCATATCTCGGTGGAAGAAATTTTATATTCTGCTATGGAAGACTATCGTCTAGATATTGTTATTGGTGATGGTGCTGCTGCGAGAACAATGCAAATCGAAATCGCACCTTTCACTCTTATTGGCGCAACGACAAGAGCAGGTCTTCTTTCAAACCCTCTTAGAGATCGTTTCATGGCTCAGTTTCACTTTGACTTTTATACACCAGAAGAGCTTTCAATGATTATTTCTAATAATGCCAAAAAGCTGAAGATTGATATAGAAGTTGAGGCCATGCTTAAGATGGCCAGATGCTCTAGAGGAACACCAAGGATTGCCAATAGAATTCTTAGGAGAGTGAGAGACTTCGCTGTCGTTAGGAAATCAAACACTGTATCCGTTGATGATGTTAATCATTCACTCGACATGATGGAAATTGATGAAAACGGATTAGATAGAATGGATAGAAAAATCCTTACGGTCATCAGTGAGTACTATAGTGGAGGACCTGTTGGTATTGAAGCGTTAAGTGCGACATTGTCAGAGGATAAAAACACTATCGAAGATGTATATGAACCATTTCTTTTAAAGGAAGGTTTTTTACTTAGAACACCAAGAGGTCGTGAGATATCTGATAAAACAAGAGAAATTTTGGAGAATTAGTTATGATAAGAAATTTAATTCTCTTATTCGCTTCTTTTTACGCACTTAAATCATTTGGAAAATTAGATTACGATCTTCGACTTGCTTCAAGATCATATCCTCAAGGGATTGCTGCTCAGTCAGATATTGGTTACGGCTATAAACTTTGGGAAAAAGATAAGGTCATGTATGGATATCTCCGTCCTGGTTTAAACTTTCAAGCTAGTGGAGTTGTTAATTACGCTGGAGCTCAATTAGATTTCTACCCAGTTTCATTTATTGGCATTTCATATGGTAAAACTTATGGCCATAGGTCATTTGATGAATTCCAAGGGTTTGATTGTCAGTCTATTAGCTGTGAAAACTCAATTGAGAAAAGTCACCTTGGTGTAAATCTTGCTCTAGCATATAAAAATATAAAACTAATTAATCTGTATAAGAAGCAAGATTTTTCAAATGAAACACCTGGACAGTTTTTTGCTGAAGAGTACTCAAATCTCGTAGGTTTTGAGGATGATGAGCTTACGACAAATGTAACACTCTTAGGATATCAGTTAACGGAAAAGCTGTTGATCGGCTACTTCCATATGTATAATAAAATGGAAAGAACGAACCAGATATCAAGAGCAAAGTTACTTATGGGTAATTTCACTTCGGGAGACTTTGTTTATCAGGCTGGACTAGGGACTTTTGAAAATAGGAATAAAGTTGATCATCTATCAGCTATTTTCATTTTAAGTTGGAAAGGTGCTAAGGGACTTAGGCTCTTTTAAGATTCGTCTAAAGATCCTCTTTTTCTAAGAATTTCTTCAAAATAAGCAATAAATTTATATAAAGGTTTAAAAATAATATCTAATATATTTGTTTTTGAAGTGACGATCTCTTTTCTTAGATTAAAGAGTAAATTTTTAATTACAAGTAAATCTTCATTTTCAAATCCATGCTTTGTAAAAATTCTAGTAAAGCATTTTGAAATCTCATCATATTGAAAATCTGTAATGTGAAGTGGAGCATGAGCTCGACCTATCGGTTTGCCCTTATATTCAACAGGTCCACCAAGCGCTCTTGAAACAAATTGAGTTTGTAGAGTAATAAGTCTTTCTAGGTCAACACCAATAAAGTGCTGTGCTATCTCTGGGTGATCACACATTTGCTCATACAGATCAAAGATAGCGTTGTAAATAGTGTCATATCCACCATATTTCTCATATATTGTCATGGCTATCTTCTTTCAACGATTGCCATTGTAAGTCTAGAGATACAAATCAGGTCCTCTCGATCATTATAGATTTTGATTTCCCATATATGGGTAGTTCGCCCTTTATGGATAATTGTAGAGACGCCTTTAACAAGTCCTTCCTTAACTGAACGAATATGATTCGCGTTTATATCTAGGCCAACTGCATAGTGTGTTTTATTATCAAGACATAAGTTTGAAGCAATACTTCCAAGTGTTTCAGCAAGTACAACACTTGCGCCACCGTGTAGAAGTCCAAAGGGTTGATGAGTTGTATGATCAACAGGCATCGTTCCAATCAGACTATCTGTAGTAAACCCAATAACTTCAATATTTAAGTGCTCAACAAGTGTGTTCTTATTGAATTCATTTATCTTTTCAAGATCTGGTTTTTGCTGCCAAATTTCCATATATTCTCCAAAATGCTGAAATATTTATCACATTATTGTGCCTTTATATCTTTTTGTTTACAAGCCCAGCAGCTTTTCATAGCTTGAGCATATGTTTGATGTACGTATGAATATTTTGTTGACGCTATCACTTTTTTCAATGCTTATAGGATGTTCGTCCGACGAGTCTATCGTGCCTGAAAAGGGCTCAGGTGTATTTCCACAGACAACGAGAAATGAGAACTTTAAATACTTTGATAGTTTTCACCAAGGAAAATGTGATCAGAATCAAAGAGAATTACTCAGAGATGCTACGGTATATAATCTTTATGATGGAATTATAGAGCCACGAGTTCTTTCTTTTGGGGGAGAGTTTCAGGCCAAGCCACATTTATCTGATATCAATAGAAATATTATTTCAAAAACTCTATACAATAGAAAAGAAGTTACTCTTCAGGAAATGCTTTATGATGAAGATGAAGAGTTGATTGGTTTTCTGGTGCCAAATGTAAACGTTGAAGATGAAGGAAGAGATTTATTTGTTTGCCCGAGAATAGAAATACCACGTGAAAGTGTTGAGAATATGGCCATTGGGATTAATTATAGAATCCTTAAAAGTTATAATGCTTTAAATCTTTCAAGACCGGACTTCAAGTTAAAGCCTATCGAGGTTTATGTTCAAAATATTGAAGAGAAAGTTTATGAAACCTACGTCAAAGAAAGGGGCAGCTCAGAGGAGCCAAAACTAAAATCAAAAACGATTACCTACTCAACTGATAATGCCTATTATGCCGGATCATCAATTCACTTCTTACCACAGTCAGATGATGCTAGAGATGGGAAGTTCTTTACAATTTTTCCTCTATGGGAAATCCCCTTTGTTGCTTCTCACGAATATGGTCATCATGTATTTGAAACTATTTTAAAAACATATGGCCTTAGTAATATTAACTTCGTCAGTGGATGTTTTCATTCAAATGATAAAACCCAAATAATTAAAGAGTATGATTCGTCTTTTCAGACTGGGGTTATGAGACTTCCTCAGGACTCTCGTTACGATGCCTTAAGAGCATTACACGAAGGCTTTGCAGATCTATTTGCACATTATACTTTAGGACTAGAAGGGCAACTTAACGGTGTAAATTGTTTTAGTGAGTCAAGAAATGTAATGAGCCCATTTTTTGGTAATGGAGATTTTAAAGAGTTCGACTCAAAATCATTCAATGTGTTCATAGATAATGAAGCTCCAAATGTTTTTAGCTGTGATGAACCTAACTTCACCCAATATCACACTGTCGGTGCAGTATTTGCGAGAGTGGTTTATGCTATTCTTGAGAATGAAGGATTGTCTGATACAGAGTCCCTTAGAGTTGTCATGAACTGGGCAGAGGACTTGGCGGTGTCTGTTAGAGAAGATATGGGAGCTGAAGTTACATTTTTAAAAGCAAAGTCTTCATTTATTAGTGCATACTTAAAATTTATTGGAAGAGACTCCCTGACAAGAATTGAGAAGGATCTTGTAGAGAATAGTTTATCTTTTGACATCTAATTACTTGAAATCACGAAAAGAAAACAAGAAATATAGTAAAATTTTCTTTAACACCATGATTTTCTGGCATCTTTGTCCGATATGATATTTAGGGCAAAGGGCTACTTAAGTGTCAAAATAATTGATATTACTGCAATATTTTCATTATTTAGATGCTTAGGTAGCACATTGAGATATTCTTTGTTAACACCTTTCAAACTTATGAAAGGTAAACGCACTGGGTAGGTAATAAATGACGTTATTTGCCAAAATGGTCGGTTTTAGAATAAACTGATATAAGTGCTCAAATTTATTAATGGATTTTGTTGATGTTAAATCAGAGAACAATTGCTAAAAAAGTTTCGGTTACAGGTATTGGAATTCACTCTGGAAAGAAAGTGACGATGAACTTATATCCTGCAGACGCAAATACTGGAGTCATCTTTAAAAGAATTGATCTTCCAGGTTCCGAGATCTTAAAAGCTACAGCTACATCTGTTGGAGCAACTGAGAATAATACAACTCTAGGAAACGGTGTTAATGCCGTACATACGGTTGAGCATCTTTTATCTGTTCTTTATGGTTTAGGGATAGATAATGTATATATTGAAATTGATGGGCCAGAAGTTCCAATTATGGACGGTTCGGGAGCATCATTTGTTTTCGTTTTAAAAGAAACTGGTATTCAGACACTTAATAAGTCTAAGAAGTTTCTAGTTGTGATGAAATCTGTCGAAGTTAAAGATGGTGATAAGTGGGCAAGAATTGAGCCTGCTGAAAAACTCATTATTGACTCTACAATTGTTTTCACACACCCAATGATTAAGACACAAAGAAAAACGTTCGAATTTTCATGTGAAAACTATATCCGTCAAATTGGTAGAGCAAGAACATTTGGTATGCTTAGAGATGTCGATATGCTTAAGAGAAGAGGTCTCATTCAAGGTGGATCTCTTGATAATGCAATCGTCTTAGATGACTTCAAGGTGATGAATCCAGATGGTCTAAGATTTGAGGATGAGTTCGTAAGACACAAGGTTCTAGATACAATTGGTGATGTTAGTCTTCTAGGGCATGAGATTGCCGGAAAGATCACGACATACAAGTCAGGGCATAACCTTCATAATATGCTTTGTAGAAAGCTTCTAGAAACAGAAGGTGCTTATGAGATCGTCTCTGCATCTGCTCTAGAAAGAAAAGCGGTTGAGGCATTTGAGCTTCCAACGGCTTTGCAACCTCTTTTTAACTAATACCCATTTACCTACATTTACAAAATTCTTTGCCGAGCTATACTGAATATTAGATTCATTACATTAAGGATTTATTGTGGAAAAAGATATTATCGTAGGAATACACTCTATCGTTCATGCTGTTAACAATGTAAATCGTGAAATTTACGAACTTATTGCAACAGAAGAAGGTGTTGAAAATTTAAAGAAAATGGGAGGCCTCTCTCATGAAAAGATCAGTGAGTTACCGATAAAACTCCTTTCATCACACAAACTACAAGAAGAAGCAAAGAAGCACTATGATAATTATGGCTATCACTATAACCGTGTTCCAAGTGGAGTTATGCTTTTAACAAGTCCGGTTGAAATAGAAACTCCTGCATGGATAAATTCTGAAGTAGAGTCTGGTAGATTTTTAAAGATTTTATGCCTTGATGGTGTCACAGATGTTCATAATGCCGCTGCAATAATGAGAACAGCTGCATTCTATGATGTTGATTGTGTTGTGGTCGCAACGAAAAATAACTTTGGCCTAGGACCATCTTTTTCAAGAATTGCTTCAGGTGCCGTTGAATATATTAAAATAGTAAAATGTAGTTCACTTCCAAAGTTTTTAAGTTCACTTAAGAAAAAAGGGATTGAACCAATTGGACTTACTGAGCACACGGACAGTAGAGAGATGCCTAAGTATGAAGGTTCTAGATGTCTTGTTATGGGAGCTGAAGATAAGGGTCTTTCTCATGCCGTTTCAAGAATTTTAGAACATTCAGTAAGGCTTGAGCCTAAGGGCAAGATCGAATCTCTTAATGTTTCTGTTGCAGCTGCACTCGCAATGGATAAGGTTTTCTAAGTCTCCTATAAGTATCTGTCTTTACTAAGGTTGTCAATATTAAATATTCACATCATGTGGGATCTTCCCAAAATAAGTTGAATTCCAAGAATTTGAAAGGCCTTCAAATTTAGTTAATAATTAAAATCACCACAAAATTAATCAATTA
>NZAF01000015.1 GCA_002686115.1 Halobacteriovorax sp.
TATCTTCATAAGACACCCTTGAGTACTTTTTCATGGTACAACTCCTATTTAGATTTTTTGGCGATTATTTATTTAGAACAAGGGTGTTCTTTTTTCAATCGCGGAGTTGCACTAGAAGTTGGAATCTGGCCACTAGACTTTTCCAGTAAACAGCGCATTAATTAACGCAGTGATTACTGAAAAAGTCTAGTGGCACCAATTAGGGGGCACTTCTAGTTTTTATTTATGATGTTTTCGATAAATGATCGGCATGAGTCATAGTCTGGGTTTGATAGTGTAAAGTCTATGATTGAGGGGGATTTATTGTTCTTATCTAAAAGATGAATGCTTGCGAGGTGACAAAAGTTAAAAACTTTTTGTTCTACGGAGCATTTTTTAAAGTCTATATTTCCAATAAGGTGGTGCTTAGTAATTAATTCTCTTACTTTAAAATCTTTAATCTCACTAAAGTTGAGTTCTTTTATTTGGTGATGAAATTTTTCTTTATATATCTCGTCTTCATTCAGTTTAGTATTATGAATAATATAAGCATGTAAGAAAGACTGACATAGTTTTTTATTATCTAAACGTAGCCTCGATAGTAAAAGCATAGATAGATGACTCGCCATTAGACTATGAGCAATGACAAAGTTTCCCTGTTTAGAAAATCGATTTATGAGATCTTTAAAATCATCTTTAAAATTATTATAAACATCCATAAGAAGCATGGTTGCATTTTCAAATTCTTTATTTCCAAACTCTGCTAATTCATAGCTTGTCGTTAACACCTCTAAGAAATCTCCGACCTCGACATCTTCTTTATTGCCCTTTACAACACTTTCACTAATATTTTTTAGCTCATTACTCTTTACATAGAAAGTCTTCACCTTCCCCATTTTTAAATGCTTTAATACAAAGTCTATATTTAACCTATCCTCTGAACATATAAGTAAGAAAGTATCGTTAACTTTTATATAAATTTCTTTAAAGACTTTAATATATCTAAGAATGATAGTTGGAGATATTGGATAATATTTTTCTTCAAAAATAATAAACCCGTCAGTTATCTTATTTATACAATCTGTAATCTCATCAAAGTCAGCTGGTTTTTCAAAATAAAAGGTTTTAAAACTTTCAGACTCGTTAATATGCTTGAGATTATAATCAAGTGATGAACTATGAAATATAAATGGCTTTTTATATTTCTCATTAACTTTATAAAGATAACCACCATCGCCGTCTGGCATTTCATAGTCACTAAGGATTATATCTATCTTATCTCCAGACTCCTTTAAAATAGACTCAGCCTCTTTTCCTGAATTGGCCATAATTGTTTCTATCTCTGGGTGATCAGAATAAATACAGTCGACGAGCTCTAAAATATCTTGATTATCATCAACAACTAATAGTTTAATCATTATAAAAATATAGCATATTTTTAAAAGTGATTAATAAAATCTTTTATCTATATAATTACGATGATATAAAATTTAAAAATTATAAAATTCTAAAGATAGCCGACTTTTTTGATAAGACATCTGAAAATTTGACGACTATTTCGACTACTATAACGATAAAGGAAAACATATGATTGAATTCATTAAATCACTACCAAAAGCAGAATTACACCTTCATATTGAAGGCTCACTTGAGCCGGAACTCATGTTTGAACTTGCAAAAAGAAATAATGTTGAAATCCCATTTTCTAGTGTTGAGGAAGTAAAAAAGGCTTATAACTTTCATAACCTTCAATCGTTTCTTGATATATATTTTCAAGGTGCCAATGTACTAATTCATGAGCAAGATTTTTATGATCTAACGATGGCCTATCTCTTAAAGTGTAAAGAAGATAACGTTGTACATACTGAGATTTTCTTTGATCCACAGACTCACACAGATAGAGGCATTTCATTTGATACTGTTATTAATGGAATTCATCGTGCACTTAAAGATGGAGAGAAGGATCTTGGAATTTCATCTAAAATTATTATGTGCTTTTTAAGACATCTAAGTGAAGAAGAAGCATTTAAAACACTTGAAATGAGCTTAGCTCATAAAGATAAAATAATTGGTGTTGGACTAGATTCATCTGAGGTTGGACACCCTCCAAGTAAATTTGAGAGAGTCTTTAAAAAAGCACTTGAAGAAGGTTTCTTAACAGTAGCTCATGCTGGTGAAGAAGGACCTGCAGAGTATATATGGGAAGCACTTGATCTTTTAGGCGTGACAAGAGTTGACCATGGTGTGCGTTCTTTAGAGGATGAGAAACTTGTAAAAAGATTAAAAGAAGAACAGATTCCACTTACTGTCTGCCCTCTTTCAAATATCAAACTATGTGTTTTTGATAAACTCTCAGACCATAATCTAAAAAGTCTTCTCGACAATGGTCTGATGGCAATGATTAACTCCGATGATCCTTCTTACTTTGGAGGATATCTTGGTGAGAACTTTATTCAGTGTCAAAAGGAATTGGACCTTGGAAAAGATGACTTAAAAAAGCTTGCTATTAATTCTTTTAAAAGTTCATTTTTAGAGGAAGCTGAAAAAGATAAGTGGATTAATAAAATTAACAATCTTTAAAAATCTTATTTCTTAAACTTTAACTTAAAGCCTCGACGTTTTTTACTATATTTAATGTTATGAGGCTTTAATTTCTTTTTGAGCTTTTTTAAACTTAGGTCTGACATAATATTTGAAAAATGCTCTGTACATCCATACTTGGTATTAACTAAAGTTGAAAATGTTGAATTAGACTTTAAAGCACCAAACCCAAGACTTCGAGAAGTTATGACTGTCGGTAAATAATCTATCTTTTGACTTACATCAATATCTAGATCTCTTACCCTCTCTTCAAATACCTGCTCTAATTTTTGAGGCAAGAAGTTAAGATATCCAAAACTAGATCTTCCTTCATTATAACTTGAAAGAGAACCACTCGCAGCATTATTCATCGTGTTCAGGTAAAAAGATGAACTTGTTGAAAATGTGAGATCATTCATTTCAATAATATCACCTATGGTTCCAGAATAACCTTCAACAGCAACAACTGTCTCATCAACGCATGTAAAACTCGCCATATTAATCTCATAGGCACCATTATCTAATTTATCTAAATCAATAAAAGTCTTAACTTCTCCATCAACATTTTTAAAGCTTGCCTGAGGTGTATAGACCATAATTTCTCCAGTAAACTTACCTCTTCTTCTTTCTGCCACAAGCTCAAGACCAGACCTTTGCTCAAAGCACGCCATCTTACCTTCATAGCGAAATGGGATATTAACATTAGTGTACATCTCATCAATGAGGTCATAATCTACATTTTTTTCACTTAACTTGAAGCTTCCCGTTGTAGAAGAAGATGACATAACCATAATCATCCGTGGATTACAGGCGTAAGTTTTAATGGTCATAAGGGTAATAATTGCAAGAATTGTATATTTTTTCATAGTAATTAACATAACTCATTAATAGATTATCGATAAGACAGATGCGACTATCTACAGAACTGTCAAAACTTTAGACACCCCTAGCATTTTTTCTCTATTTACGATTATCTCACTCAAAAGAGCTAAAATTAGTCCATGCAATATAAAGAGTATTACTCAAAACACATTCGTCCTGACCAGTCATGCCTTATCTCTTTGATGAATCTTGATAGAGACTTCATTAGCGGAAAGAGGAATTGGATATATGACTCTAAAGAGAATAAATACCTAGATCTCACTGGTTCATATGGAGCCAACACATTAGGACATGGAAATATTGTAAGAGACTTAGCGGCCAATTTCTTAAAAAAGAACTCTCTTTCTTTTCTTCAAGGTAATCGTGGCGCTACTGCAGCTAAATTAGCAGCGACCTTTAATAGGTTTCTCTCTGAAGAGACTAATCAAAAAGAATGGAATATTCAATTTTCTAACTCAGGAGCAGAGGCCGTTGAAATTGCTCTTAAGATGTCACATTTTTCATTTTACAAAAAGTTAGAAAGAAGAAAAGTAAAGTTACAAGAAGCTTATAATAAAGCCAGAAAAGAGCTTGAAAAAAATAAAGATCAAAAACTCATCGATATCTTAGGGCACATAAAAGAACATAATAATGCGATATTTGATTTGCCTTTAAAAATGATTGCACTTGAGGGTGCTTTTCATGGAAAGACTGTTGAAACTCTTAAACTAACTTATAATCAAAAACTAAAGAACAATATCACACATGATAGTAGTGTCATTAGAATTCATAGAGAAGATGAAGTTAAGTTAGTACGTCAAATTGAAGAAAGTAAGATGTCAATTCAAGTACCAATCTTTGAGGATGGTAGACTTAAAGTAAATGAAGAAAGCTACTACCCTATTTCAGCAATTATTGCTGAGCCTATCCTAGGAGAAGGCGGAGTCATAGAACTAAGCTCTAAATTCTTACATGCTCTTCGTGAACAAGCGACAAGAATAGACGCAATGTTTATTCTAGATGAGATCCAAAGTGGATGTTTTCGAACAGGAAAACTATGTTATTCACACTATCATGGAATTACTGCTGATATATATACATTTTCAAAGGGACTCAGTGCTGGCTTTTCAAAGTGTGGTATTACGGCCATTCAAATGAAGAAATTCCCAAAAGGTTTTGATCTCATACAATCATCAACTTTTGCTGAAGATGAACTATCTTCATATGTCGCAAACAAGACACTCAAGCTTGCGAAAAGTCATTTTGAAAATAATATTGATAATATCTCCTACTTAAACAGTGAACTTAGAAAATTACAACATATTTACCCCTCTTACATCAAAGAAGTTAGAGGTAAGGGTTTAATGTTGGCCATAGACTTTGCTAAAGACCTAGGCATTAGAAATTATGAATTTAAGTATTTCTTTGATGCAGATATGTTTGGCTATCTATTATCTAGCGCTCTTTTAAATAATGAGAGCATAAGAATAGCCCCTACACTTTCTAATCAAAATTCTTTACGTGTGCAACCAAGTATCAACATTCAAAAAGATGAAGTAGATTATCTTATCAAAGGGATAACAAATCTATTAAATGCAATTAAAAGTAACGACTCATCATACTTCTTCTCACACATGTTTGAAGAAGAAATAGGTCCATTTAATAATCTAACAGAAGAAGTAAAAGAGGCTATTACAAAAGATATGACTCAAACAACTTTTTTCTTAAACCACCCTATTGAGACGACTGATGTGAAAAAAATCGTTACAGCATTTAAGTATATATCAGATGAGAAGTTGGAAGCTCTCATGCATGCTACCTTTCATTTACAAAAATTCACACCATACTATGCAACAGATATCATTGGGGACAATGGAAATAAGACGAGAATAGTAATGCTCTCCATTCCGGTCACGTCTAAAGTTCTCTATGAAAAATTTAGAAGTAAAGAACTTTCAACAGTTGTTGATAAGGTTCAAAAGGCCATCGGCTTTGCAAAAGAACATGATGGTTCAACAGTTGGACTAGGTCAATTCACATCAATTATTACAAAGAATGGAATGTTCTTAAATAATATGGGACTTAATCTCACGACAGGAAATAGCTATACAGCAAAACTTGCATATGATGCAGGGGAAATCCAAGACTACTTAAGAATAAATAACTCAAAACCTACGATTGGCTTTGTCGGTTTCGGGGGAAATATCATTACAACAATGGTTTCTTTGGCCATTAAAGATGCAAAGAAAACTATTCTCTTTCATAGAGGAAAAGAAAATCTTAATAACAAGGTTCTTGCTTGTCTTCATGAGCTTGTGCACTATATCAGTGGAATGAATTGTGAAAATTCGAGGAATCTTAGAGAAGCACTTAAACGGCCCTATGAAACGATTGAAACTCTTTTATACAACATTAAAGACTATCTAGTGATTAGTAATAGTCTAGAGCTTTTAGAAGAATGTGACGTGATTTATACAGGTACAAACTCAACTTCAGGCTTATTCTCTATTGATAATCTTAAAAATGGTGCAAAAATAGTGGATCTCGCAGTCCCTGGTGACTTCTTTGGTCCAACAGAAAAAGATGGTAAAATTGTTAGAGTCACTAAAGGTGGAATTGCATCATTTCCAAAGTCATATAATAAAGACGTAAGAATAAATATTCCGTCATTTCCATTACAGACCAATCAGTCTTTTGCCTGTATGGCAGAAACCTTCTCTATGGGACTTTCAAAGATTAAAGATAATGTACATATTGGACCAATCTCCATCAATGATATTGAAAAGATTAATATCATGGCAAATAGTGCGGGATTTAAAATATCTGGTGATAAAAATATTAATTCAATGTAAATGAGGTTTTATGCTTTCAAGAATAATGATTTATTTAAAAGAAATGTATCCCCCAATTCATTTTTTTGGAACATATATTTATGTCTTTATCTGTGCAGCAGCGTTAGGCACTCATTTAGATAACTTCTCTTTTGTCTTTGATGTTAAGCTACATATTGCGGCATTTTCCGTATGTATGATGTCTTTGATGGTACGAATTATGGATGAATTTAAAGATTATGAGGATGATCTTAAAAATTATCCTGATCGACCTCTGCCAAGTGGACGCGTCTTAAAAAAAGACTTAAAGGTGTTACAAACATTTGTTATCTCAAGTTTTATGATTTTAAGTCTCTACAATAAAAGCGTCTTTATAGCTGCATGCATATGCCTCATATATGGCATCTTAATGTACAAATGGTTCTTTATGGAAGAAAAGATGAGAAAAAGTCTTCCCTTAGCATTTGCTTCACATAACCCTGTAGTGCTCTTTTACTTTGGTTATATTTGTACTGTTCTCTTTGAGCAAGGTTATCTGATTGATATGAAAACGACTCTCATTGGTATCCCTCTGGCTTTAACAATGACCAACTGGGAAATTTCTAGGAAACTTAGAGCTCCAAAAGATGAAACAGAATATACAACATATACAAAAATCTGGGGTCTTAAAAATGCCACCTTGGCCTCTTGCTTTGTACAAACTCTCATCATGATTGGGGTCACTATATTTTTAGTTCAAGAGAAAGTCTCGGCCTATGTCTTGGCGGTATACATTCCCTTAGCACTTTTTATTATGTCTAAGTATTTTCATTTTATGAAAACACATGAACATAAGAAGCATTTTAAACTCTACGCTGAAGACACAGCGTTAATTACACAGCTTAGTGTCTTAGCTGGTGCTGTTCTTAGAATTGTTTGGTAAGTATTAGAGAGGCTCTTTTCTTAGCCCTAGGACATATAGAAGATAATTTAGAATAAGGTGTACAACGGTCCCAGTAATCACAAATAAAGAAAGATGCACCCAAGTTACGTCCAATAAAAAGTAGTAAATGATAATAAGACCAAAGCCAGAATCTGCTTGATCAATAATAGCATGTTTTAGCACATCTTCTTTTGCCATTTTCCCAGGTGCAATACCTTTTCTTCTTTTATAGTATGAATTTGGGAGTTCAAAGAGACAGTAAAAGAGACCCAACAAAACACCTAAGAGAATTATATTCGTATGCTCAAATCCAATATCAACTTTAAAAAACCTTTCACTAATACTAGCAAGATACACACCTGGAATAGTCAGTAAAGGCATCACTACAAAACCTCGATATGTTTTATTCTTTCCAAACATATCTGTATGAATGGGTTTCTTTAAAAATTTTAAAATATCTGCAGTTACAACGCCCATATGCAAGACGCCAGAAAAAATAAGCGGTATAAGTAAAATTAAAACTTCTAAAAAAGTTTTCACTTACCTACTCCTCTAACTATAATAGTTCCTTCATCTCCATTTATCTCAATCTTTTGACCAGTCTTGATTCGATCAGTAACAGAAGAAATATTTAACACCGCTGGTATTCCATACTCCCTCGATATAACTGCAGCATGAGAAAGCACTCCTCCGACCTCAGTAACAACACCTTTTACTCTTCCAAGAGTTGGTGTCCATCCAGGATCAGTGAACTTCGTAATTAGAATTGAATTTTCAGAAATATCCCCAATCTCATCAATAGTCTTTGCAACAAGAGCCTCACCTTCAAATAGACCTGGAGAACAAGGAATTCCTCTTAAAATAAGGTCACCATCTATGACCTCAACAGTGTTCTCTGACTGCCTCATTCCAAAGCCAAAGTCATTTGGAGCATCAAAAAGTCGAAATCCTTGATATGTCTCTTTTCGGTACTCTTTAATTTTAGCAAGTTTGTCTTCATTTTGACTCTTATCTATTAGTCCTAATATTTCATCAATATAGTAGTAAAATATATCTTGTCTTTGATGCACACGATGCTCATTTACCCATCTCTTATCAAGTTCCAAAATATATTGTCTGACTATGTAATATGAGCAAGTAGAAAGTTCACGCATTTGTTCTCTGAGTTTTAAATAAGACCTTACAAACTCTACGTCATTTACAAACTTAGCTTTTTTCTTGGTTGAGAACATCGTTTTATTTAACTCTTCTAAAACTTTGTCTTTTTCAGCTATATATAGCTTATTACTTGGTGCTGGTACGTGGACATAATTCTTCGCAAGTTCTAAAACTCTCTCTGGAACCTCTGCCCAGCGAGGAACAAGAAGGTCAAGTTCCCTATCTCCGTGATGATAGTGCCTTGAGAGAAAGTCATACAATGCTTTATTTATCTTTTCTTCGTCATTAATCTCTAAAGCATCATGCAAAAGCTTTAAGTCTTTTTGTATTTCTAAATGAGAAATTCCATCAATTCCAGTAAAGAGATTTATCGCGTTGATCTTTATATCTAATTTCTTTTCTAGTTTTTCTAATGATTCTTTAAAGACTGATTGTAAATTGGAGTTATTATAGATAGTTCGGTAATAAGCAGTTTCGGTCGGGATAAAGAACTCTCTTATCATATTAGAGAATTTCTTTTCAATATCACTAGTACTTAAATCTTTTAAATTTGAAAGTTCTGATAAGTAATTGAGCTCAAATTCTTTAAAGTTATTGATATACTTATGAGACTCTTGGAAACAATTCTTAAATTCTTTTTCTAGGTTTAAAAGAACTGGTATTCCCTTAATAAGACTCATAAGATTAGTACCTGTCTTCTCAGGTCCTTTTTTTCCATAATCTTTCATAATACCTAGGTCTTCATCAAAACTCTTCTCATCATATCCAGGTATTACTCTAAGCATCTTTTTTACGTTACCAGAGCTCCAATAACCTCTTCCGTAAAAATGATAAAGACACTGCTTAGGTATCGAATCATTCCACAGACGAATTATCTTAAAATACTCAGGCATGCTGATGTTCATACATTTTTGATAGAGTGAAAACATTAGAGGCGTACAAACAGATGATGATATACCACCATCTTTTAGGTCTGCATTTGTTAACTCTCCAAAGTCCTTTCTCCATGTTATCTTAGTAATTGGTCTTGTTTGTAAGAGCCATAATTTCTCATTCTGATCAATCGCCCATTCAATATCTTGAGGTCTTCCATAGAAAGCTTGAATCTTTCTAGATAATATAGATATCTCTTTTAAGTTCTGATGACTAAGTATTGCCTGGTCATCATTATTCTCACTTAAATGGCATTCTAAATTAAAATGATTAAAAATATATCTATTGGGTGTCACCTCGCCTGACACAAGCTTCTCTCCTACACCTTCACAACTTTCAACATAGAGATGATCTTCTATTCCTGACAGAGGGTCGACACTAAAAGCTACACCAGCGACTCTTGGAAGAATCATCTTTTGAACAAGAACACTGAATGACTCATAGAGCTCTTCTTTAGACTTCTTGAGTCCAGCCTTTTTCAGATACTCTTCAACCCTCTCTCCTTGAGTTGACTCGAAGCACTTCTTAATTGCATTAATAAGATCTTCTTTATTTTCAATATCTAGGTATGTCTCATAAAGACCTGCAAAAGATAAATCCCCTAAGTCTTCTAATTGTCCACTACTTCTTACGGCCAATGGATAGCCACCAATGTCATCAATAAATTGATCTAGGTTTTTTTCAAAGATGTCGCGATCACTCCATTTAAGAACAAAACCATTTGGAACAGAGTAATTTTCTAATAGTAATTCATTTAAGTTGCCGGCTTTTTTCCCAAGGCCCAAGCGCTCTTTTATTGATAATTTTTCAGATAGTAATTTCATTATGTTGTTCTTACTCCTAAACTACGTCCAAGTTTGACGAATGTCTCAATCCCTTCTTTAGTCTTCTGCAAAATATCTTCATTAAAATCGATAATTTTATTCTCAGTTATGATGACAACAGTTGATCCCCCAAAGAGAAAATAACCTTTCTCCTCTCCTTTTTTAAAGGTATCATAAGAATAGGTTTGTTTAATGGTTCCAACTGAAAGCGCTCCCACCTCAACATATGCAATCTTACCAAAGTTTGATGTGTCTAATATTGTAATCTCTCGTTTATTCGTCATAAGAACATCAGGTTTTGCACTTAATGCATAAGGCGTGACAGAGTTTAAAAGCCCATCTAACTTGTAATTTTTTAAAACCTTTCCATCATCTGGAAAATGAAATCGATGATAATCGACTGGCGCAAGTCTCGAAATAATGACTTGTCCATTCTTAAATATATTTTGATCTTCTTTATCTAAGAATAACCTTGGATCAATCCATGAGTTTTTAACAAGTGTTTCTTTTGGGGAATTGTATACAAGATAACGTCCCTCACAAAAAGCGGGAAAGGCATTTGAATCCTTTTCAAATGACCTCATATTATCTTTAAATTTTCTTATGAAGAAATCATTGAAGTTTTTAAAATGTGAGACATCTTCAAACTCCTCAATATTTATATCGTAATCCTCTATAAAAGGCATAATATCCTTTTTTGTAAAACCAAGATTCTTCATACCACCATAAATTGAGCTAAATGGTAGTTTTGTAAAGAGAAATGAAAGCATCGAACCAGAGCGTGTACGGTAAAGCCATTTTAAAAACCACTCACCAAAAACCTTCTCATAGAAGAATTCTTTGCGCTCTAAATCATAAATCTTGACATTTTCGTTCAAAATAGGCCTTTTCATTGTAGATCGTATCTCTATAGATTAAGATAAATTTGATAATTTATATACAGGGAAGCTCGTGGAAAAAGTAAACAAGATCGCTCAACAATTAAGCACGAATATCGTAGAAAGTCCTAAAAAGTGGCTTATTCTATCCACTCTCGTTCTTATTATCACGACACTTGGTGTGACATTAATAAAAGCGAATTTCTCTGTGAAGTTATGGCTTCACCCACAAGACCAGAGAATGCTCGATCTTGAAGAACATGAAAAGAGATTTGGTAGTTCAGAAACAATGGATGTCATCATTTATGTCGACGATACAATCTTTAAAAAAGATATTATAGAGTTAGCTCAGAAAGTAACTGAGGACATGTGGAATATTGTCGATGTTGTTAGAGTAGAATCTCTCATCAACTACAATGCTATTGAGACAGAAGAAGATGATATTATGATCTCACCTTTCTTAGATGAGGAAGTCGATCTTTCTAGCGACAATCTTGTTCTAAAAAAAGAAAAGGCCTTATCTGATATACAAATTCTTAATAATTTCACTTCTTCCTCTACTAGAATCGCCTACATTCGCTCATTCTTAAAGACTTACAAAGAAAACCCGCCCTATGCGCAAATTGTTGATGAAGTAAATGAAATGATTGCAAAGTATAAAAGACCTGGTGTGAAGTTTCATCTAAGTGGAATAGCTAAAATCAATGACTCATTACGAGATGCTGGAAATAGAGATATGGCACTTGTCTTTCCGCTTGTTTTTATTTTTCTTGTCGTTATTCTCGCTTGGTTTTTTAAGTCATTCTTAAGTGTTGTTTTACCTTTTTCTCTTGTCTTTTTAAGTATCGCTTCAACATTTGGCTTTGAGGGATACGCAGGTCTTACTTTTAATAATATCATTTCTGCAGTTCCCGCTGTGCTAATAGCAATAGGACTTGCTGATGCCATCCATATCCTTATTTCATATCGTCATAATATCATAAAACTAGGACAAGTTAATTCTGAAGCAGCGAAGAACTCACTGACAAAGAACTTTATCCCAACAGTCTTAACAACGATTACAACGACCATTGGTTTTCTCTCGTTAGCAGTCACCGAAATTCAACCAATTAAAGACATGGGACTAATGAGTGCAGCAGGAACTTGTTTTGCTTGGTTTTATACATACTTCTTCATTGGTCCACTTTTAAGAAAAGTAAGCTTTAAAGGAACTAATGAGGCTGATAAAGTATCTGAGTTAAAGAGCTTTTTTAATTTTAGTCTTAAGTATCGATATTTAATTTCTTTTATCTTTCCTATTATAGCACTTATATCTGTCTATCTTGGAACTAAGAATGTTATTAACTCAGATCCCATTGAATACTTTGATGATTCAACAGAGATTAAAAAAACATTTATGATGATTGATAAAGAGTTTGGGGGTTCTAGGGCCGTCGAGTTTGTTTTAGATAGTGGAAAAGCTGAAGGCATTAAAGATCCAGACTTTATGAAAAGAAGTGAAGTTTTTTTAAAATGGGTCAAAGAAAAAGATTATGTCGTAAGGGCTACATCGGTAGTTGATATCATTCAAAAAATGAATAAAACCTTGCACCGAAATGATGAGAGCTTCAACAGAATTCCCGATACGAAAAGGGCCATCGCAGACCAGCTTTTCTTATATACTCTTGGCCTTCCAGAGGGAATGGATTTAAAGAATCAGGTCTCATTAGATAATCGATATTTCAGAATTATAGTTCTTTGGAGCCTTAAAGATACAACAACGGCCGTAAAAAAGTCTGAGGAATTCATCGCCAAAGCTAAATCAATGAACCTAACTTTATACGAAGGTGGTCAATCCCCAATTTATAATAAGATTAATAAACTTGTTGTTGATACTTTTTTTAAATCAATGAGTCTCTCTCTTCCAATGATATTTTTAATCTTACTTTTTGTCTTTAAAGACTTCTGGCTATCTCTACTCTCTCTTATTCCCAATGTATTTCCATTATCAGTAGCAGCAGGGATCATGTATTTAAGTGGTGATACTGTAGAGCTAGGTAACGTTATTGTTTTTAGTGTGTGCTTAGGAATCGCAGTTGATGACACTATTCACTTTGTAGCGAATTATAAGTTAAAGAGAAATGATCAAATCCCAACGGCAGAAGCTCTTAGGCTTACTCTCTCCCAAACAGGTAAGGCCCTTATTTTAACGACTGTTTTACTTGGTATTGGTTTTGGAATGTTTATTCTTGGAGATTTTGTACCAAATCAAAAATTTGGCATCTATTGTTCAATTATCTTAGTAATAGCTCTCTTATCTGACCTTATTATTCTACCTGCTATCTTACTAATTATTGATAAAGATAANAATANAGNTAAAGAAGCNACTCANAANCTTAAGAACGTGGAAAGTTAAAGAAATGCGCACCATCCACTATTTTTCTATCCTTAGGTAGAAGATCTTTTACTTTTTCAATTTCTGTCCAATGTGTCGTTGGTGAAAAGTGATGTTCTTGGTGATAACCATTATTAAACCATAAGAAATTATAAAGTTTATTATAACAAGAAACGGAGTCTCTCTTTCGATCATTTACTCCTGCCCCATAATGCTCAAAATAATTCTCCATGAGGGCAGCAACCTGACCTAAATACCAAACTGGTAAATAGAACATTAAAAAGAATTTATAATTAATATCAATTAGTACACACCAAAAGATAAGAACTGAAATGAGTTCAACATAGAACAGTCTTCTCTTATCACCTTTGTTTCTTTTTGCGAGTGAAACAAGATCAATTCTAAAAAAGCCTATAAATGAATATGTTAGTAATCCCTCTTCTTTGCCCTCTTTTCCATATCGATATAGCGACGAGATATCTTTTGTCTCGTTTCCTTTAGCTGGTTTGTCATTATTATATCTGTGATGGTTCATATGATGTTGATAATAGAGAGTTTGAGGTAGCCCCATGGCCATAGAATTTATAAGAGAAAACACAAAGTTTAACTTATCATTAGTAAAGAAATTATTATGAATAAAGTTATGAGAGACACACTGGTAATTTGTACAATAAAAGCACACAAAAGCTACTCCTAAAATTACCTTCATAACAGAACTTAATCCATGATAATAATTAGCAGCTAATAAGAATCCCGAAACATTTAAGAGACAGACAATTACTAGAAAAATGTCTTTTTTACTGTACTTAAATAACATTCACATTTTATACCACTTGATCTAATCTGATATAAGTAAAGTTTAACAAAGTGTGTAAAAAAGACCCATTAAAGGACTAAAAATGCGAAAGAAATCATATATTTACGATGGATACTTAAGTGAGTCTAGTGATTCTGCCGAACTCCTCGTTAATGACTATGATTCAAAACTAAGTCGAGATATTTACCACTATCTGATTAGCTCAAGCTGGTTCAAGATATTTCTGTGCGTAATTACTCTCTATTTTCTTATCAATCTCGTTTTTGCTTTTTTCTACTGGATCATTCCAAATTCTATAAATCACGAATCTAAGAATTTTTATGATGCCTTTTTCTTTAGTATTCAAACTTTTTCAACGATTGGTTATGGAAGCTTAAGCCCGACAGGAATACCTGCGAACATACTAGTCACTTTTCAATCTGCTATTGGTATCATTAGTGTCGCACTTATTACGGGTATTGTTTTTTCTAAATTTTCAAAGCCAACGGCAAATATCATTTTTAGCAACAAGATGATTCTTTCAAAAATTGATGGAAAAACGCAATTGAGTTTTCGCATGGGTAATATGCGAGCAAACGATATTGTTCAGGCTAAAGTTGTACTCTCCGCACTGATTGATGAGGTTTCAGATAATGGCTCTTCATTTCGAAAGATATATGACTTAAAACTTAGACGATCAAATACCCCATTTTTTAAACTTACATGGACTCTATTTCATTCCCTTGAAGAAAATTCTCCTATTTTCACGTCTGGAGAAATCAGAAAGGATTTACGGGCAATAGCTGTGACAGTCACAGGCCATGATAGTACCTTTTCAACAACAATTTTTGCTCGCCATCTATATACTAAGGATATGATTGAAAAAAATAAATTCTTTAAGGACATTATGTATGACCTTCCAGATGGTAGGATAAAAATAAATTATGAAGACTTTAATACTCTTGTTTAGAAGGCATTAAAATGAAAAGTGATAATAACTCTCTTACTATAATTTCTCTGGGATGGCTTGGATTAAAGTTATATAAGTACATCATAAAAAATAGTACTCATAACTTTCATAAAGTTTCTGGAAGCTATTTTCACACCCCTAAAAACATAGAAAATGAGTACCGCTTTGACATTAACGCTATGAAAGAACTACCGTCGGAAGTCTTAAATTCAGATATTATATTTTTTAATCTTCCCCCATCTCGCATAGATAGTATTCAAGTTGTAAGAGAATTTCTTAATCGTGTTAAAGATAAGAAAGTTATTTTTATAAGTTCCACTTCTGTATATGGCCAGGAGGGCGATTTAGATGAAACTACTCTTCCAAGGCCAAAAACAAAGAATGGAATATTTTTACTCGAAATAGAGAATTATATAAAAAATAATATTGAAGATTACATTATTATAAGACCTGGTGGTCTTTATGATAATACTCGCCACCCTATTTATCATCTCTCAGATAAAGAAAGCAATATGGGAACTGAAGAAGTCATTAATTTAATTTCAGGTAAAGACTTAATTGATATTATTATGAAATCAATGGATCGAAAAAATATTACGATAAACGCCATCAATGAAAACCATCCAAATAAAAGAGAGTTTTATCAAGAGCTATCTACAAGAATTAGAATCGCTCCACCAAAATTTTGCTCAAATCATACTGGTGTAAAAAGAATTATTAAAACAACACACTCTGACTTTAGAGTTAAATCAAACCTTTTTGAATTAAGTGAGAATTTATGAATTTTAAAAATATTAAAGGCTTCTTTTTTGATTTAGATGGAACTCTGATCGATTCAAAGCTTGATTTTCTTGCCATGAGAAAAGACCTTGGCATTTCTCTAGATATTGATATTTTAGAGTATGTAGAATCACTTGAAGATAATGAACTTAAAAATAAAGCAAATGCTATTATTCATCATCATGAGATTCAGGGTGCAAAAAACTCCGTCATGATCGAAGGAGTTACTGAATTTATCTCCTATTTAATAAGTAATGAACTGCCCTTTGGGATTTTGACAAGGAATTCGAAGTTTTGTTCACTTGAGATGTTTAAAATGCACGGGCTAGAGATAGAACATCTCATTACTCGTGAGGATGCACCACCAAAACCAAGCCCAGAAGGATTAAATATACTAAAGGACATATTTAATCTTGAGCCCCACCAATGTATTTATGTTGGGGACTATATTCACGATTTAAAAAGTGCACAAAATGCTGGCATGATTCCTGTTCTTTTTGAGAATAATCAAAACTCTGAATTCAAGGAACACGCCAAGTATCACTTTAATTGCTATAAGACTTTTTTAAATAAAATTAAAAACGACATTGAGCATTAGCATTTGCAAAAACTAATGGGTCATAATATGGATTATTTGCTCTTACGAAACCACTGATACATTGGCCAGGGTAAACCCATCCTTGTTGAAAGCCATTAAAAAATGCCCCATAGCTTGATCTACCAACGACATTCATTCTACAAAATATTGGTCTATATCCTTGCCAATTACAAACCTGGCAACTTGCACCATGCCCCTGATTTAACTGACAATAAGACTGAACTGGAAACCAGTTAAAGGCACTTGCAGAGACCGAAATAATAAGAAAAGAGATAATTTTAATCAGTGATTTCATAGTAACTCCTAAAATATAGATAGATGTAATCCTAAGATAATCACCCAGTCAACAACTCGGCGCACAAAACCCTAAAAATCTTACATAATTTTAGAAGTAGTAATTAAGACCCAACCCTATAAAAGTAAGATCACTCTTAAATGAATAGCTACCTGCTCTTCGGTTTGTGAACTCCTCACTTTCATTCCATGTTGTTCTCATATGTTTTAAAAAGATTGTTGGTTTTAACTTATCTGTATAATTAAAGAACATACCTAAATAGAATGATTCTCTATAAACATCCTCACGACTAAAATTCAAAGGAATATAAGGTTTATATTTAAAATAAATATTAGAAAAAAACTCTTTATCCACGCTTAAAAAGTAATTAAGTCTTATCTCTGGAGCAAGAGTAAATAATACTTCTGACCAATTACGAATACCTTCTGCAACAAAGTCAACTCTCATTGATTTTGAAAGAATAACCTTTTTAAGTAAATAAATAGAAGTCTCAAACTCAAAGGCCTTCTCATCTTCCCAGCCCCAAACTCCATTATTTGGCTTCCAATCATTCTCATTTCTTTCTCCACTATTTAGATTCAATTGAGCCCCATAGTGTAGAGTTTGATCAATTTTCTTTTGAATCTTTGATCCAAATTGATGAAAATTTCTATCTGCTCTTTTCTCATAGCGATAGTGTGGGATTAGCTTTGTCTCTTCACTTAATTGATAAAAACCTCGAAAGACAAAAGATGGTGCAGTTTTACTCTCATCTCTTGGATTTGGTTTTGTGATGTCAGCTTTTACAAAAAAGTGACTACTCGTAATCAATAAAAAGATAATCTTTATAGTTGTCTTCAATTTCTGCCTCATTATAAGAGCTTTCATTATCATCAAAGCTCCAATTTAATTTCTTAGTCCATCCTAGTTGAGAAGGCTCAGACATACCCTGATCCTTATCAGCACTAATCCCATATCCCTCAGTTAGAAGTACAAGTTTACTTGTTTCGACTTCTTTAACTTCAACGCTTCCCTCATTTACGCAGGCCCAGCTTGTCTTACTTTCTTTATTATGGGCCACAAAAAATGTTGTCCCTCTAACAGCGAGAGAAACTGTTTTTGTGAGAACATGAAAAGGATTCTCTTTCTTTTTATCAACTTTGAAAAAAGACGCTCCTTTCTTTATTTGAAACTTAAATTCATTTATATATTTTTTTACACTAACTTTTGAATGGGCATCTATTTTAACGCTCACAAGATCAGGAAACTTTAATAGAGCAAAAGACTTTTTACCAGTTTCAACAATATCACCCTCTTTAAGCTCTAAGCCTTTCTTAGCTTTTATTGCTTTACCTTCACTATAGACTGTGACTTTACCTTTTATAAAACGAATGAATGGTAAATCTGCACTAAAGCTTGAACTGCTAATGAGTAGAAACAGAGTAATAAATTTCATAATGATCTCCGGATAAGATATGATAGTCTTCTAAAAACTATCTATCAAGTTCGAGATCGTTCTCTTCTTTCTTAGGAGGGCCATTTTTATTGGAACTTTCACCATCTTCATCATCATTTCCACCAAATTCCAGATTTCTTTCAAAGTTTGAAGGAGATGATGCAGCGTCAAGTGCTATTTCATATGTAATCTTATCTGCTTTATAGAGCTGTGTAAGGTGCTGATCAAAAGACTGCATTGATCCTTTGGCCTTCTCCATAAAGACATACATTCCGGATAGAGCCTCTTTACCAGAGATACATTCTTGAATCCCTGGATTTACAACCATGATTTCTTGGGCACAAACTCTACCCTTGCCATCCTTAGTCGGTAAAAGTCTTTGACTAACAGTTGCATGTAAACATTCAGATAATCTCTTTTGTATATTAGCTTGTTCCTCAGGAGGAAACATAGATACAACTCTGTTAATTGTTGAAGGAGCATTTGTAGTATGTACTGTCCCAAAGACGAGGTGACCAGTTTCAGCAGCTTTCATTGCAATCTGAATCGTCTCAGCGTCTCTCATTTCCCCAATAACAATAATATCTGGATCTTGTCTTAAAGCACCACGAAGAGCATCTTTAAAACTATCAGTATCAGATCCAAGCTCTCTTTGAGTAATACGGCATTTCTTTGATGTAAAAAGAAACTCAACAGGATCTTCAATAGTAAGAATATGCTCAGCTCTAGTCATATTTATTTCTTCAAGCATAGCAGCGAGTGTAGAACTTTTTCCAGAGCCTGTTACACCTGTAACAAGTACAAGTCCTCTTTTTGCTTGCGTGATATCTTTAATTGCTTGTGGAAGTTTTAACTGCTCAAGAGTAGGAATCTGCATGGTAATAACACGCATAATGATTGCAAGCTTGCCTTGAAATCGCAATATATTAACCCTTACTCTACAAACCTTTCCGTATTGATAAGAGCCATCATACTCTTTAAGTGTATCAATCTTTGCTCTAACTTCTTCTTCAGGAATCGTTAATAAGCATATAAGCTTCATATCTTCTTCAGTTAATGCTGGTGAATTAATTGGCTTTAAATGGCCCTTAATTCTAAAATACGGTTTCTCCCCTGCTCTTAAGTGAATATCACTCACAGAGTTTTTTACTGCCAGTACTAATAACTGATGAAATTGTTTTTGATCATATGCCATGAAGTACTTTTCGGACAATTTCTAAGAGATTTTAGATATTTATCTATATTTTATAAAACTTGTAGAATAATTTTATACTGACAGGAAAGAAAATCGCCCAATTTAATGCAATCAAAGCATAATAGAATTGATCTTTTACCTCTATGGGAGATATTTTAACACCTCCATAAAATGCTCCTGCTCCTCCAATGGCACCTAATAAAGAAAGCAAAATAACATTCTTATCTTTTAGGTAGTTAAAGACATCACCATAGTAGCAAATAAATACAATATAAAGTGACATCAGCCATAATGGAAAACCATCCATCTTATAGTCGATAAGACTTAATTGAGAAGCAATCATAGTTTCATAAACACCAAACAATATGAAAAAAAGAAGTGAAAGAAAGTACGTTTTGGCATCTGTCTTTTTTAAAAACAAAATAAAATTTAAAATAACAAAAACAAAAGAGATAACAAGAAGTGAGTACTGATATAAGTCAGCATAATAGACGGCCGCGTACCAAAGGGCCTGAAGTAAGATGACTTTAAGAAGTAACACTATTTTTTTCTCGATTTTCTTTATAGGCCTCTAATGCATAGAGCACCCAGCCAATAATAAAGAATAGTCCTCCGATAGGAGTTATAGCACCTAGCTTTTTAAGACCTAGAGTTGCTAAAAGATAAAGACTACCACTAAATATAATAATTCCTAAACTAAAGAATAGACCTGCTCTACCGCTTGATCCTCTATGTCCATAAAGAATAAGAGCAAAGCTATGATAAAAATGATATTTTGAAGCAGTAGAAAACACTGAAAGCTCATAAGGGCCAAGCTTATCTTTTAATGCATGTGCACCAAAAGCTCCAATAACAACGGCGAGTGCTGCAAAGACACAGCCTATTAAGGTATTATTTTTCATAAAATGATTCTAAGATTTTAGCTGTTTTCAGTCAATCTCTATCTAAACTTAGAGTTCCAGTACTTAGCTCTTTCTGCTCTAAACTTATCATAGACATCTTTGCCACCAAGAATTTTATAGATTTTTTCAAGACGTTCTTTCTCAAGGTCTTTCATTTCTTGAATTCTAACATCTTCTGTTTCTAGTCTAATCTTATCTCTTATATCTTGAAGGTCCCTTACGAGTTTAAATTCTTCACTAACAAATGAGACAACTTTTGACTCTGAAAGATCTAGTTTTTTAATAAATATATTATCTACCGCAAGAGTCCAGTCTGCTTGGAAGTCATCTGATAACCAAGTTTTTGCAAAGTCTTTTGTGTAAATGACATTACTCCAATATGTTGCTCTATGCTTCATATCAGTCTTTGGATCCCATGTTGGTCTATTTTCACGGTCTTCTTTTATTTTATCGACGTATATTTCTTGCGCACTCTTATCTACTTTTACAGCACTTGCAACTGAATTACCTACAGAAGAGTAAAAACTTGGGAAGACGAGGTATGTAACAAGAAAGAACAAGAAAACACCAGCAGCTGCACCTATTTTGATCCAGAACTGTTTACTTTGACCTTTTCCACCAATCCCATAAGGACTTAATTTGTCTAGTAATCCTTGTGTTTTTGCATTCTTATCTAAAAAAGACTCTCTTACAATCTTACGTATCTTGGCTGCTGTTTGTTTTGATGTATTAGAATCGATATCTAATTCATGACAAGTTTTTAGCTCAAGAACAACTAATTTTTCTATGGAATCAGCAATATCTGAAATCGCCTGTGTTTTTAGTTGACGAAGATTATCTTCGGCCTCTAGTCTCATCTTCTTAATATTTTCAGTCTCTGTTGCTCTAAGTTTAGCAAGTAATTGCTTTTCATTTGTATATTTTTCTTTAAATTGATCGTTCTTCTTCTTAAATTCTTCTTCTAACGCCTTTAGCCCTTCTTCTTTTTCCTTCTCAATCTTTTTGTTAAAAGCGATCTTACTACTTTCATACTCTGCTTTAGCTTTAGAAATTATTTCACTTGCCTCATTCTCAGACTTAAGAATTTTTTCTTCATATATATCTTGTGCTCTTTTCTTTTGATCAGCGATTTCTTGTTCAAGCTCATCTTTCATCTTCTTTTTCTCTAGAGAAAGATTTTCTTTGTAATCATTATATTCTACTTTTAAAGAATTCAGCCTTTCGTTCTCGTCTTTTATTTTCTTTTCAAGTGCAATCGATTCATCATTTAAAATATTTCTCTTTTCTTGAATATCTTTAAGATTTGTCTCTTGTATCACAAGAGCTTTCTTTTGCGCCTCATCAATCGTTCTCTCGGCCTGATCATTCGCCTTATCAAGTCTCTCTCGAGCACTCTCTACAAAGTTCTTTGCTTCAACTTTTGCTTCGACGGTAATTTTTTCTTCGCTTGCTTTCGCTTGAGCAATAATCTGTTCTGCTCTTTCGCTTGCTTCAGTAATAATGGTATTTTTCTTATTGATAGATTCAAGTTCAGCTTGTTTACATTTTTCTTGAACTTGCTCCTCTAGGCTCTTTGCTTTTTCAATTGATTGATTTTCAATTTTTTTACATTTTTCTAAAACACTTTCTTCATATTTTTTTAAACGGCTCTCTTCTGACTCTCTGTGCTTTTTAAAGGCATCATATTCTTTTGCTGTTTTTTCTTTAAGTTCTTTGATCTCTAAATTGATTTCTTTTGCATCTTCATCTGCTATCTCGTAAAGACTTTGTCTATACTCATCAACTTCTTGATCAACAGCTATTCTTTGTTCACTTAATTCCTTTTCAAGACTCTCTCTTCGTTTTAATAACTCATTTTCAATTTCTTTCTTAGCTTCTTCAAAGTCTTGATCAAGGCTTCTCTTCTTTTCTTCATATCTTTGCTGATAACTATAGATTTCTTTTTCTAATGAGTCGATCTCACCGTTTTTTCTCTCTTTAAGAGAGTTGAAGTCATCAAGATAAGAGTTCTTGTCTCTATCGATCTCATTGCGATAATCTACAAGCTCCTGAGATAATTGTTCTTTTGCTTTTATCGCCTCTTCTTGTTTTTCAACTATTGACTGGGTAATGATTTCAGCTTCTGTCTTAAGTCCCTCAATACGAGACTCAAGATGATGAATTTCACCCTTTTGAGAAGCCAGGCTCTCCTCTATTCTCTCTCTATCTTTATAAAGATCATCAATTCTTTGATTTAAGAGTTCATAATCTTTATGCTTTTTCTCTTCTCTTTGATTAAGTTCAACAATATGTTTATCGAGGGCATCTTTTTCTTCAAGCAAAATAGAAATCATTTTATTTTTACTTTCGACCTCTGAATCTAATACACTAAGACGTTTCTTATAGTCTTGCTCTAGTTGTTCTAAATCTTCTTGTTTTTTTAACGCCTGAGAGTCAAGCTTCTTAATTTTATCTTCTAATGTTTGAGTTCTCTCATCAAAATTCTTAATTATATTATCATGTTCATTTTTAAGACTAATGATTTTATCATTAGACTCCTCTACTAAATCCTTTAAAGAGCTGTATTCAAGTTCAACATGTCTTTTTTGTTCGGAAAGATTAGATATCTCTTCTTCAAGTTTAGATCGGGCTTCCTCATATGAGTCTTGTATTTCTTTATTCTTTTTTTCGAAATACTCTTGAGTCTCTAAGTTCTTTTCTTCCAAGTCTTTTGTTTCTTTAGAATATAGACTTCTTAAATCTTCAAGCTCTGAATTTATTCTTTTAGACTCACTTTCAAAACTATCAACAAGCTTTTCATGCTCTTTTTTAGCATCTTTTAAAATGGCTTCTGCTTTTTTCTCAGCATCTGCAATTAATTTAACTGAAATTAGCTTAGCTTCGATTTTCTTTTGTTCAAATTGAAGTTGATGAATCTCGGCCAATTCATTCTCTTGCTCAATTTGATTTAAAACCTCTTCTGGGTCAACTGAAATTTCTGCTGCTTGCTCTTGAACCATTTGAGTAAGGTTCTTTATTTGCTCGCTCTTATTGATCTTTAAAGGCGTTACATTGTCTTCTAGTGGCTTTATAGTGGCAACACTTTCATTAAAAGTATTTCTTTGATATGAAAAATTCTGTGGATTAAAGCTTGCTACAAAAGACTTCTGTGATTCTACAGGCGTAAGTTCAGTATGGTGACTTATATCTCTAAGAGATGCAGATGCCGCCGAAATATTCTCTTGTTCTAAAGGAGTCTCAAAGTCGTCAAATGAGTCAGTTTCAGGGATGTCTATTTCATCTACTGCAAACTCAAGTTCATCTTCATAAACTTCTTCCAAAGCATCTTCATCAAGTGCAAATAAATCTTCGTCTATATCTTCTGTTCCTAGATCAGCCTGAGGACTTTCTAGGTCTAGAACTTCTTCTTCAACAATTTTTACATGCTCATTTGAAACATTATCTTTATTTTCTTCTATCTCTTCTAGATTTATATCATCAATATCAAGATCAACAGCAGTGTCTTTATTCTTTAAGTTTTCAAGAGATAGCTCCTGACTAATATCATGACTAAGATCATCATCCATATCTGTATCAATATTATCATTAGACTCGAAGTCCTCTAATAAAGTCACCATAGTATTATCATTATCATCTATACTATTAATGATTTTTGTATCCTCATTAACTTGATGGTCTTGCTCGTTTTTTTCACCCTCAATTGTAGAAGAATTCTTTGATAATACTTTGTGGATATTGAATGAAGCAAGACATTTAGTATTTCCAAACTTAATAACATCTTCACTAGATATCTCGTGATATTTTCCAGATGGAAGTTTAACTCCGTTTACAAATGTCCCATTAGTCGTATTATTATCAGCAATAAAAAGTCTATCGTTATCTCTTTTAACTTTCAGATGAATCCTACTAAAATGTCCATCTTTGATAACGACCTGATTGTTTTTAGACCTACCAATAGTGAAAGAGGACTCTTCAAAAGAGTACCTCTTCTTTTCACCAAATAAATTTAAGTCTAAAACAATTTTTTTATTCATTTTCTATGATGCTTTATCCACCTCTTGAGTCGAATCTTCTGAGCTTTCTACCTCATTAGAAACTTCTTCATTAGGTGCAGGATGTGCATTCTCCTCTTTCTTTCTAGGTGCTCTTCGATCATCATTATCATCTTCTAGAGATAGGAGATTATCTCCTTTTACTTCAGTCTCAACAGCATCCTCAGCGAGTGCTTCTACAGGATCTCTATGCTCATCAAAATCACTAATATCTTTTGGTAATTTATTATTAGTTGATACATCCCATGCAAGCTCCATTGTATTTTCAAACTTATTTATAGTTTTCATATACATTTTTTCAGGATCAAGAAGTGTATTTACAAATGTCATACATACAGAAACAATAATACCAATAATTGATGTAGACATTGAAAATGAAATTTTCGTTAGAAAATTATCCATGATCATTTTGGCACCTTCAACATCTTCTAGTTTCATATCACCAAGCTCCGGTAGAGCTCCCATAATTCCAAGAAATGTTCCAAAAATACCACCAATTATAAAAACACCTGGTAAAATATTTAAAACATCATGAGTGCCAGCAACAGGAATAATCCCCATAATCTTCTTAAAGTTTGGGTTGTTTTCAAATACGTTCTTCGTTAGTTCAATAAAACGTGGTCTCTCCGTAGTATGTCTTAAAAATTTCGTTTGCCTAAGAGTCTCTTTAACAAGTCTTGCACAACCTTGTTGAATAAGAAAAACTCTATCTGACCAGTCCATCACATAATCAGGATTTCTTCTCTTGTAATAAGCTCTTACAACAAACGACTCATAAAAAGTTCTTTCAAGATTCTTTTTCATAAGTACATAAAAAGAAATATCTTTCTTATCAATATCTTCATTATCTAAGTAATTATGAACACGTTTATAAAACTCAGTCGCAAACCAGTACTCTCTTGAGACAGTAAAGTAAACTAGGCCTCTTAGTACAAGTCCCACCATAAAAGTAAACATCATGACAGGGAGTAGCCAATCAGTTGCAGATGTTGTTAAAAACTCGATTAATGAACTAATAAATTCTTGAGAAAACATATTTATCTCCTAAACGCTATTCATTAAGGTCAAACTTAATAATAACTCGTTGCTCTTTTTTACAATCATATTTTTTACAAAATTCTCTTCTAGACATGGTACTTGCAGGCATTCTTCTATCTTTATTTCCTGAAAAGAAACTCTTTGCAGAAACTTTAACTAATGGAAGAAGCTTCTTCTGATCCTCAAACTTAAGCTTTCTTGTATCAAACATATGATCAAAGATTGATCTCGCTCTTCGATAAGAGAGGTCTAGGTTATACTCGATAGCTTTCTTATCTTTTGGATCTAAACTATTTGGATTAACGTACTTTCCTCGATAAGTAGGTGAAGCAAATCCAATAACGTCTACAGACTTTATTTTCTTAGCAATATTTGGGTCTTGGAATAAACTCTTTGCATAGATTGGTACAAATTTATTAAGTGTCTTTTGCATTCCACCTTTTAAGTTTGCTTTACCAGTATCAAAATAATTTTGACCAAATGCTAAGAT
>NZAF01000016.1 GCA_002686115.1 Halobacteriovorax sp.
GAAACTTGGAAAACCAATTAAAACTTTTGCAGTTGGAGTTGATACAAATCCAATCGATACAAAGTATGCAAAGATCGTTGCTGATTATCTTGGAAGTGAGCATCATGAAGTAATTTTTACAAAAAAAGAAGCTCTTGATCACCTCAGTGATCTCATCTATAAATTAGAAACTTGGGATATCACAACAATAAGAGCTGCCATGGGAATGTCTCTAGTTTGTAAGTACATAAAAGAAAAGACCGATGTAAAAGTCGTCCTTACTGGAGAAGTAAGTGATGAAATCTTTGGCTATAAATACACTGACTACGCACCATCTCCGGAAGCCTTTCAAGAAGAGGCCAGAAAGAGAGTTGAAGAATTATATCTCTACGATGTTTTAAGAGCTGATCGCTCAATTAGTTCACATTCACTTGAAGCCAGAGTGCCTTTTAGTGATAGAGACTTCGTAAGCTATGTGATGGGAATTCATCCAAAGCAAAAGATGAACTGGGCCGGTCAAGGGAAGTACATTTTAAGAAAGGCCTTTGACCACTCAGATTATCTACCAAGTGAAATTCTCTTTAGAGAAAAAGCGGCATTTTCAGATGCTGTTGGACATGATCTTGTTGATTGGCTTAAGGAATATGCACAAGAAAAGTACTCTGAAGCTGATCTTGAATCTGCAAAATCAAAATACCCATATAAAACTCCTTTTACAAAAGAGTCACTCCTTTATCGTGATCTTTTTGAATCACACTTTGAAGGAAAGGCGGAACTCATAAAAGACTACTGGATGCCAAATAAAGAATGGGAGAACTGCGATGTTCTTGATCCATCAGCTAGAGTTCTTCCAAATTATGGAGAAAGCGGAGAGTAATTTTTTTATATTTTAAACATATCTAAAGTATAGCAAAAAATCTCTTCAGTATCTGACTCACTGATGATCTTTCTAGATTTTTGAATTGACTTAATGAGGATGTCTTTAATTTTCTTAGCGTCTTTTTCCGTGACACTTATAATTCCTGAATAGTGCATGTCTTCATAACTTTGATCATCACTATCTGAACGAGCATCAAGACTTGAAATCGCTTTCATTCTCCAATTTGTATGATGCTTACTAATCATTGGGGAATCACTTGAAAGGTGAATGTCACGTGATCCTATTTCATAGAGATTATTATTTTTTTCAATGATGCCAGCACTTAATAAGAACTCTATAATCTCCTTTGATTTATTAACAGAGATTTTCAATCTTTCGGCAATGGCTTTAGGAGTATGAAACTTTTCAGTACTAATTAATGCATGAACGGCAAGATAGTGCCAGCTCGAATAATAAGTCTGTTGGTCTAATTTATCGATTTCATCCTGCGCTTCAAGTCTATTTTTAAGCTTCTTTTGATTATCTACAAAAGAGTTAATTTGTTTTAAGAAATAATTTTCTAATTTTTTAGAGCCAGCTCTTTCTTTTTGCACAAGTAAAAGAAGGTACTCCTCTTCACTCTTTGTGAGATTTAATAAGGCACTAAGTTCTATGGTTTGTTCAAGCGTAAAATTTGCATCTTTATTTAAAACCTGTGAGACATAGGCCGTGTGGATTCTAAGTTCTTTAGCAATCTTTGCTTTCTGTCCTCTCCCGGAATAGGGTAAATTTTTTATATAGTCATTAAGATATTTCTTGTAGTTTTGATACTCATAAATATTCATAAATTCAGGCCCTTATGCAGAAAAGTTAATTTTATTATAGCATATTTGCTACTTTTTTAATTAATTTTATGTGTTAGTGCATAAATATTTCTTGTAAAAGTTCTCCAGAGTAGAAAACAGAACGTTTTAAAACGTAAGGAGACAAATATGAAAAAACTAATACTAGCTTCATTTCTTGCAATTAGTTCAATGGCCGGACTTATTGATTTAAAAGATGGATTTAACGGTCAGTCAAAAAGACATTTTCTAAAGACTATTAAAAATGGTGACTCTGTAAGAGTGAATTTTTCAAGACCTCAATATGTCGAATCGATTTTAATCTCAGCGACAGGAAAGCAAAGAGCATATTCTTTTGGAAAGGTATATGCTGATGGGGTGGAGATCGCAACTCTTGGTGTTCCTGGTAGAGATCCAATCTATCCAATCATTGTAAGAGGTCGTGTCTCTCAAATCACAGTTTTTGCCACAGAGGGGTCGAAATTTAGTATAGATAATTTCAAAATCTATACAGCAAATAGCAGTTATTCATCTTATAGTTCTAGACCTTATTCACAAAGATCCGAGTATGGAATTTCTGAGTGGGGTGAAGAAGTTCTCGCTATCATGTTTGAGCTTGATCGCCTTTTTGATCTTTCAGTATCAAGAGAGAAAGAGCAATTTACTAATCTTAAAAAGACGGCAATGAGACTTGCTGCAAGTGAGAAAGTAAGAGAAGTAAGGTCATTTAAAACTTATAAGAAAGCAAAACAGCTCGCGGCTATTATTCAGGAACTTGATCAATTACTTCTTGATCGCGATATCTTTATTTTTAATTTTCATGCAGATAGGCTTCTCATCGACCTTCTAACAATCAAAGAAGACATCGTTGAGGAATATGACTTTGAAATGGAATCACTTTAATAAAACAAACAAATGATAAAAATGAATAGGAGATAAAAATGAAAAAACTAATAATGATAATGACTTTACTAACTTTAAACGCAAGTGCAGATGTCTATGACTTAAGATCAGAAGGATACACTGGAACGTACTGTGTAGGAGATACATTAACTTATAATCTTGATGGTGAGTATGTTGAAAAAATACTCATCAGTGCTGAGGGGATCAGAAATGATGGTTTCATTAAAGTTTATGCTGATGGTGCTCTTGTTCAAAATATAGGCGTTCCTGGGTATGATCCTGATTACTCTTTTCGTGTTCGCCAAAATGTTTCAAATATTTCACTTAAGTTTGAAAGAACATGTTCAAGAGTTTTAGATATGAAGATCTTTACAGAAGACTCATCTCGAACAAGTCGATCTTCAAATACTGGAGGATTTCATGAAACAGAGTGGGGAGCAATTGCATTAGATATTGTTGAAAGTATGGTGATGACTCATATGCTTTCTGATGACACTTTATGGGATGAGTTTTTAAAACCACTTCAAGTACTTGCCTTAAAGTATGATGCCATTTCTTCAGTATCAGATTTAGGTGATTTAAAGGCTGCTCTCTATGCTCTTTCAATGGCAAAGCTTATTTCTGACTATGAACAAAAGCTTCTTGTTTTAGCCGAGAGTCAAAGAAATGAGGATGATGTACGCGAACTTCTACGTATTAAAGAAGCAATATTAGAGGTTTATGACGTCAAAGAGAGAAATTTGGATCGAGAAATCAAGAACTTAGAGGAACTTTTTTAATAAGTCCCTGTAAGGATTACAGTGAGGAGTGAATTCCTTGTTGCGCCATGTTAAAGTTTTCACAAATGGAGATTAAAATGAAAAATATTTTAGTAATAATGTTGATGACAGCTTTATCTCTCAATTCCTATGCGAGAAGAGATGAGCGAAAAATAGGGATCGTGAACCTGTCAGAGGCACAATTTAATAGCTATGTAACATCGACTCCAGAAGGTATAGAGGTTGATATTGCTGCTATTTGTGCAGAAACAGGTGAGTGTAGTAATGATAAAGGGGTGAAGATAAGTTATGAAGATCTTTTCTCGATAAAGATTACTCTGCCGTATGTCTATGAATCCAAAAAACGTGAAGATCAATTTAAAGTGACTAACTTGGGTCTTACTCTATGTCAGATTGAAGTGAATGAATATTATGATTTAAAAGGGTGTATGCATGACGAGTTAAACTTTGTAAAATATGTCTCTATTGTCTCTAATCTTTCAATCGTTAATTTTACTAGTTCACAAGAACTTCAACATGTTAGTAATCGCCGTAACTTTGTATTAGAGGATGTTTCACTCAGGCGCCCAAAGACCTATAGACACGATGCAAACTTTAATAAAAGTATTACTCTTTACACTGAAAATGAAGGTCATGGTGTGACTTTAAAAACATTAACACTATCTTCAGGTGCTAAGTTTAAAAATTTTTACGAACATGCAAAAACACCAATGAGAAATGCGTTAAAAAATATTAAAAAAGAGACACTTAACTTTCAAAGACATATGTCAAAGTCAGATAGAAACCTAGATCACTTTGAGAGATTTATTGTAAGCCTTGATGATGCTCTGTCAATTATTGAAGACAAGAAAAACTTTTCAATTCTTGACTGGAGAATTCAAGAGGGAATGAGAAGAGTTGTGGCTTTTGGGATGATTATATCTGATCTTTTATGGGCCTACGAAGATGTTCCTGGAGCAGCTAAGAGTATTAAGAACATCAGAGATTTTAGAAAGGAAGTACGTTCTTCATATGGTTGGGAAAATACACTCGCTGGAAATGTCTCTAAGACGACAAGTGCACTTTTAGAGCTTGTTCATTACGAAATTAGTGAAATTCTTAAGGTTAAGATTACTACAGGTGAAAATGAAAGTTTTGCTACATATAGCTTGTTAACAAATAGAATTAGAAACCTAGTTGTTAAGATTAATTCATCTGATGGTGGTGATATCCAAGCAGGACAGCATATTGGCCCTCTAATGGAAACTTGGAATAGTCCAGAGTGGCAACAAGAGCTTAAGAGGCTTATGGAAGCCAAGTTAGATATCAGAAAATTAGTTCGTCCAAAGCTTAAGTATATCTTAAATGCAATGCTTGCTCTAGAAGAGTTGATTGATAATAGAAGAATCTACTTTGAGATAGAAACAATCAAAGCAGCTGCAGGTGAAAGGCCATCAAGAGGTTAGAGATGAGTTATTTAGGATTTATTCTATTTTCTTTAACTGTGAATGTCTTTGCAAATGATTTTCAGATCGAAGGTGTTGCTGAGAGGTATAACTCTCTCATTCCTGTAAAAGAAAAGAATTTGCTAGATGATTATACTCAGACAAAAAAAGATAAGCCTGAAGATGTAACGCTACCAACTCTTATTAGAGATCCTAGAGTTATCGATTTAAAAAAGATTAGAAACTTTCAAGATGTTATAAATAATCCTCTCTTTAGTACTAAGGGAGGATTTTCATCTGGAGGCGGAGGAAATGGTGTCGTGTGTTTCAATTCTTCCGGCATGGCAACTGAGATAGAGTTACTTGATTATTATGAGGGACTGAGAAAGGATATGTCACCTGTGAAGTCTCTTGGTATTGAAGGTGGTAGTGTTGAAGAAAAGATCATTACAGCTTTTTCAAAACTAGAAAATGAATATCCAAGACTTGTGGTTAAACTAAAAAATAGAGCTCTATGGCTTCATAAAAATATTGATGATTTTTTAATTTCTACTAAAGAAGGAAAATTATCTCCTGTTTATGATATGAACATTCCGTTTGTTCCTCAGTTTAACGAGGCCGGAGATGAATGCCAGATTGTTCGTTTTGCAGTTCAACTTAAAAAGCCAATAGAGGGACAGAAAAAGTTCTTCTTTGTTAAAGATCTCTATGAACACAGTCTTACTGATGATGATACAAGAGCTGGTATTATTATTCATGAAGTTATTTATGAAGAGGCAATCCTAAGTGGAGCCGTTGATAGTGACTTTGTGAGATGGCTTACTTATCTTATTAGCTCAAGAAAGATTGATCAAATGTCATCTAATGAGATTCAAGGACTAGAGTATCAACCGGGCGGAGAATTTCTTGGAAGTCTTGGTGTGAATAGTAATCCTAGAAGAGTGATTAATTATAACTTTACGGATATTAAAAGTCGTCAAAAGGTATATGCTCTTAATATCTATGATATCAATTACGGACTAAGAGATTATACGTGCTTTGAACTAGGAATTTGCGAATTGTTCCAAGGCGAGTTCTTAGGCCGAAAAAGAGGCTCTTCAGACTTTCTTCCAAAATTTAATATCATGATGAAGTCTAATTCTATTGTTATACCACTTTCAGTAGGAAAAAAGGTTATTGAGGCTAAAAGAGGTGAGAATTTAGTTTTAAGTAATGATAAAATATCAAATTTGGATAAATCGATTTGCACACGTCGCGGAGCTTGTGTGGGAGATGTTGTTGGAGTAACTAAAGAGACTCGAAACTCATACCTTTCATATACAGGAGTTATTCACGGAATTTTTGGTGATGGAAATTTTGCGATTGAGTTAATTGATGGCAGATTTGATGTCTTGGGTGAAAAGATCGACTTCAATGCACTTTATGAGAACAACAAGAGAATTGTTCTTTATGCTGATGAAGCCGACGTTTCATACTAGTTAATAATAAAGCTATTCACTAAAATTAAAGTATATATAAGGGCGCTGAACTTCTAGGCCTTCAGTGTCCATCTTTTCAAGCTCATTAAAAATAGTATTTTTAATATTTAAAAAACTGGCCTTAGCTTTTTTGAGATTGATGACGACTCTCTTGTTTTGAGTATCGTAGCTTGTCTCAGCTTCAATTTTGACCTTGACTCCTTTAGAAAGACTACTTCTAAATTCTGCTTTTAATTTACCATTACGCACATTAACGTCTAGGTCTTGAAGATCAAAAGCATCACCCATAATTTCGTATTCATCATAGAGTGAATAGAATTCGGAGTCTTCAGACATAAAGTATGCTTCTCCTAAACTAATCTTTGAATTACTTAAGCACGCACTTAAAAGATCATCTTTAATATCTTCATACTGATCACTTCTTAAGCATTCAATAAAAGCGTTACGAATATTTATCCTAAAAGTCGGATCAAATGCATCGGCTCCATCTAGACTTAAATTAATCTTTGCATCATCATTTCCAAATTCCAGAGACCCGACATCAATTCTTTCTGCGTCAGTAATTCCAAGCATTGATATATCCAGTTCAAACTGCTTATCTTCAAATGAAAAAATGAGAAGACCTTTATAGTTTTCGACATCCATTTGTGGCCTGACGTAATTGCCAAATCCTTCAATGTTGACGACATCGGCACTCGCCGAACCTTTTGGCGTATTGTACGCGGCATTTAAATTTTCAATATAACCAGTCGGGAGAGTCTCATTTGCGTATAACTGAAATGACATTAAACCGACTAAAAAGATAGACTTAGATCTTACCCATGACCTTCTCATAGCTCCTCCATGCAAAAAATGCTTATTTGTCTTTCTTGTCGGCTAGGCAAATTTTTACCGTAGGCATTTTTTGCCTCCGTGCCACTTTTGTCATAATCTATTGTCTGAAAATTTTTAGGAGAGAGAATGAGTCTAGTGAATGAAGTTACAAATAGAGCAGATAATAAGTGTGAGCTTTGCTCAAGTACTACTGATCTTAATGTTATTGAGGTGAGTGATAGTGGAGAGGATCAAAGTTCAGAAAACCATGCTTTGATATGTAAGAAATGCGAAAATGATTTTTCAAGCGAAGCGCCTGATGTGAATCATTGGCGCTGCCTAACAGGTAGTATGTGGAGTGAGTATCCGGCAGTTCAAGTTTTATCTTATCGTATGCTTCATAAACTTAAGTCTGAATCTTGGGCGAATGAGCTTTTTGATCAAATGTATATGGAAGAAGATAATCTTAATTGGGCGAAGAGAGGAATATCAAATAATGTTAAGACCCTTGATAGTAATGGTGCTGAACTTAACGCCGGAGATAGTGTTACCTTAATAAAAGATCTTAATGTAAAAGGCGGTGGATTCACTGCAAAGAGAGGGACTAAAGTGACAGGCATTAGACTCACAGATGACCCTGGATATATTGAAGGACGAGTCGAAGGTCAAATGATCGTTTTAAAGGTTGAATTTTTGAAAAAGGGTTAATTAAGGCTATCTAGTCCGTCTTTGAAATTATTATCGGTTAATCGTCTTATTTATGTTTATTGATATAATCTTAATGTAAAAAAAACCCCTTTAGAAGGGGTTTCATTTTGGCTCATCTTAGATCCCTAAGAGGGAGAAGAATAATTAAATATACCATATGAATCCATAGCTTCCAAATTTCTCTTTTTGCTCAATGAAGAGCGCCTTAAGGGAGAGATCATGGAGGATTTATGGCTCATCTTAGAAGTGCTAGTCATATTGATTAGTGTACTAATCTTTTGCAAAAATCACTTCTAAGAGGGAGGGAGAGGCTAGGACCTTTCCCTCTTTTTTAATTAAAGTCTAATTTGTAAAATGATCCATGTTCATGAGAATACTTTTGAGTGATAAGTCCATAACCAGGTTCAGTATTACCATCAATGTCAGCACTTGCACCAAAACTTCCAGTTCCCCAAGAATTTTTAAAGAAGTAAACTCCTTTATATGTGAAGGTTTTAACCGTTCCATCTTGCATTTTCACAGTCGTCGTCACTTCTTTGTCATCATCATATCCTACAAGTAGTACTGAGTGACCAGCACGGTTTTCCATAGACTTCTTGTAATCTACAGAACGATATTCAGGGTAACCAACAATACCTTTAGACCATTGATCTAAACTTCTACCAATTCCGTACTCTTCAGCTTTTCTGTGGTTCCATGCTCCATAGAAAAAGTTAATATCTAAGATGACTGGTAGACCTTGTTGAAGTCTTTCTTTTATTTCACTTACTGAATACATTGAATAGCGTGGGCTTAAAGATGGAATTGAAGCTTTTACTTTTGCAGCCTCTTCTTTAGCGTTTACGTAAACATCTCCACCAGGCAGATTTATAATAGTTTGTGAATTCATTCTATAAAAATTTGGATTAAAATGACCAAGTTCACACATTTTATATTCACTTGTCGCAAGGTTTTGACATCTATTTGTCTCAGTCACACTTGTTGATTTTTCCCAATTAGAAGAATCATATGGAAGAGTTCTTTCAAGTGGCATTCCGAATCTTCTTATAAGTTTAAAATTTCTTGAAGTGAATGAACCATCAGTTGTGCTTCTAGATGAAGCTATATTTAAGTATTGTAACCACTCTTCAGAAAGATCAACTTGGTTTGTCGTAATACCCTGAATTGCTAGAAGACCTTCAAGCATCGCTGCCGCTGAAAAAATTGAACAAGTCCCTCGTGAACCTTGTGATTTAACAGAAGACATGTTTCTTACAACAGACTGAGTATCACTTTTAGTGATTCTGTTTTTATCATTATTAGTATCTACTTTTGGGTGAACAAGATTTTGAAATGGCCTACTTAGATATGCACCATCTAGATTTGCAAAAGTGAGTGATGCCATAAGTGAAATTAATGATAATCTTATAATCATATTCCTTCTCCATGTTATGTAACTCGCGCACACTACTGTACCTGAGTGCTTTGTTCAAGTACTATTGCATGACACTTATGCGGCAATAGTGTCAAAGCGCATGCGTCAAGTACTTGCAATTACCTCTGCCATTGTGTTTTGCTCGTCAAATAATTTTATTTTCTTATCATTTTGATCAGGATTTGGTAGCTTCTGTCAGATTTCGATTATGTTTTAGTTTTGGGAGAGAGAAAGAGATGAGCTCACAAGAGAGTAGTATCGGTAGCCGAATTTTTGGTCTACTGCAAAAAGTAGGAAAGTCTTTGATGACACCTGTATCAGTTTTACCTGCAGCAGGTTTACTTGTCGCTTTTGGGAGACTTCTTGAAGACTCTGAAAGTCATGTTTATTTGATGAACCTTGGTAAATTTATGTTCAGTGGTGGTATTGCTATCTTTGAACAATTACCAGTGGTCTTTGCTGTCGGTGTTGCAATTGGTTTTACTGGCGGGGCTGGTATCGCAGGCCTTGCATCAGTTGTTGGTTACTTTACTTTAACTAATGTTTTAAAAGTCATGACAGAAGTACGTGGTCTTGAACTTTCAATTAACACAGGTGTTTTTGGTGGTATCATTATTGGTTTGCTCTCAGCCTATCTATATAAGAGATTTTATCAAACAAAGCTTCACCCAGTTCTTGGCTTCTTTGCAGGTAAAAGACTTGTTCCTATTGTAACTGCAGCATCGTCTGTTTTTGTTGGTGTTCTTCTCGGACTAATCTGGCCACCTGTGCAAGAAGCGATTAATAACTTTGGAACAATGGTAATGTCTTCTGATCTAGGACCTGCTTTCTATGCTGCAGGGAAAAGACTTCTTATTCCTGTAGGTCTTCATCATGTTTACTATCAGCCATTTCTTTATGAATTTGGTGAGTTTGTAACAGAAGCTGGAAAAGTTATTAATGGAGAGTCTGTGAGATACTTCGCTGGTGATCCGACTGCTGGGCGTTTTATGGCAGCTGAGTATCCAATTATGTTGTTTGGTCTTCCAGCAGCTTGTGTGGCGATGTACTTAAGAGCACCAAAGGAAAAAAGAGCTGCTATTGGTGGTGTGATGCTTACAGCAGCACTAACTTCAATCATTACAGGTATTACTGAGCCAATCGAATTTGCCTTTATTTTTGTAGCACCTCTTCTTTATATTTTTCATGTCGCAGGAGCATTTTGTGCGGGACTTTTAACCAACGCTTTTGACATTCAATTAGGTTATACATTCTCTGCTTCACTTATTGATTTTGGGGTAGGTTATTTTAACCAAAAAAATAGTATGTACTTATGGCTTGTTGTAGGGCCTTTAATTTCAATCCTTTATTTTGGAGCCTTCTATTGGTTAATTGAGTTATTCAACTTTAAAACCCCAGGTAGAGAAATTGAGAGTGAAGAAACGATGACTTTCACAAATACGTCTGAAAAATCTTTGGCCATTTTAAATGCACTTGGTGGGAAAGATAATATCGCTCATATAGATGCTTGTATCACACGTCTAAGATTAGAGATGAATAGTACTGAGAAAGTTGATCAAGCGGCTCTTAAGTCTATTGGTGCTTCTGGAATTATGGTTAGTGGAAAAAATATGCAGGTTATTTTTGGAACTGAATCAGATAGTTTAAAAGAAGAGATTAAATCTTTAATGACTGGCTCACCAGTTTCTAATAATACTTCAGTCCCTAAAGAAGACTCTGAAGCCGCTCCATTGAAAAATGTTAAAGCCTTAACAATGAGGTCACCTCTTGTTGGAAAAATCATCAATATTGCAGATGTACCAGATGCAACGTTTGCACGAAAAATTCTTGGTGATGGAGTAGCCGTTGAGCCAACTGAAGGTATTTTATACGCACCTGTAGATGGAGAGGTTGCTCAACTATTTCATACCAACCATGCTCTGGGAATAAAGGCTGAAAATGGTTCTGAGGTTCTTCTTCACGTTGGAATAGATACTGTGAAGATGAATGGTGAAGGATTTAAAGCTTATGTTAAAGTCGGTGATACTGTTAAGGCCGGTGATAAGCTTATTGAATTTGACCTCAATTTAATTAGAGAAAAAGCAAAGAGTGAGATCACTCCTTTTGTAATTACAAATATGCACGATGTTAGTCACGTTGAAATCCTGGCGAGTGGTTCAGTAAATCAGAATCAAGATATCATGACTGTGACAATGCAATAAGAAACTTATTATGGAGAAGAAGATGGAAAGAACATTAAAAGTTATGAATGACGAAGGTTTACATGCAAGACCAGCTGCAATTTTAGTGAAAGAAGCAAATGCTTTTTCTTCTAATGTAGAAGTTGTTGTTAATGGTAATGCGACAAATGCAAAATCAATCATGGGCTTAATGGCACTTGGTCTTAAAAAAGATAGTGAATTTACAATTAGAGCTGAAGGTGACGATGCTGAAACAGCAGTTGAAACACTGGCAACGCTTGTAAATAATAAATTTAATCTTCATTAATCAACTAAAGACTATAAGATGACTTACGAAGGTATATCCGCTTCTCCTGGTGTAGCGATTGGTAGAGCATTTATTTACGATAATGGGCATAATCTTGAAATTGAAAAAAGAGAGATTACAAATGTCGAAAGTGAGTATGAGCGTTTAATCAAAGCGATTGCAGATTCTAAAAACGAGATTTCATCAATAAGGGAAAAAACTTTTCAAAAGCTTGGAGAAGAAAAAGCACAAATATTTGATGCTCACCTGCTCCTTCTTGAAGATCCTGAAATACTATCTCAGGTTAAAAATATGATGAACACCGAGAAGGTTTCTCCAGAGTGGTCACTTGAACAGGTTACGACTAATTTTATAAATATATTTGAAGCGATGGATGACGAGTATATGCGTGAAAGAGCGGCAGATATCCGCGATGTTTTTTCACGTGTTAAAAGACATCTTCTTGGTTTGAAAAATATGGATCTATCTCTTTTAAATGAAGAGGTTATTCTTATCGCTCATGACCTCACACCTTCTGAAACTGCGACAATGAATAAAGAGTCTGTTCTTGGTTTTGTCACAAATATTGGTGGAAAAACTTCACACTCTGCTATTATGGCAAGAACAATGGAGATTCCAGCTGTTGTTGGTGTTTCTAATATTACAGAGTATGTGAAAGAGGATGATGTGATTGTCTTTGATGGTGAAGAAGGCAAAGTTTATATCAATCCAGGTAAAGAGCTTCTTAAAGAGTTTGAACAGAGAAAACTTGATCTTGAAAAAGTAAAAAATGAATTAAATTCTTATGTTGGNAANAANTCTNAAACNCTNGATGGAATTCANGTTGAGGTTGCNGGAAATATTGGNCAGCTTCAAGANTTAGATTCATTTGAAAAAAATGATGCTGANGCTGTTGGTNTATATCGNACNGAATTTCTCTTCATGGATAGAGACCANATGCCTTCTGAAGAAGAGCANTATCAAATTTACTCAAAAATAGTTGAAAGACTGAATGGTAAAGAGTGTATCTTTAGAACATTAGATATTGGTGGAGATAAGAAATTAGATTATCTTCATGTTGGAGAAGAAGAGAATCCATTCTTAGGTTATCGTGCCATTAGAATTTGTCTTGATGATAGAGAATTATTTAAAACTCAGTTAAGAGCGATTCTTAGAACGAGTGTTCTTGGAAATATTGGAATAATGTTTCCAATGATTTCTAATTTAGATGAGCTACTAGCTGCGAAAGAGATTTTAAATGAAGCTAAGGAAGAGCTAAAAGCTAGAGGTATTGAGATAAGTGATGATATTAAAATTGGGATGATGATTGAAATCCCGTCGAGTGCGATTATTAGTGATATCCTTGCTAAGCACGTTGATTTCTTTAGTATCGGAACAAATGATCTTACTCAGTATACTTGTGCCGTTGATAGAATGAATGAGAAAATCAGTCATCTCTATGATCCATATAATCCAGGACTTCTTAGACTTATTAATATGGTTTCAAAGGCAGCTTTAGAGAATAATGTGAAGCTTGCAATGTGTGGTTCGATGGCACATGACCGTTTATTAGTTCCACTCTTCGTTGCTATGGGTTTTGATGAATTAAGTATGAGCCCTATGCATGTTCTACCTACAAGAAAGTTACTTTCAACTCTTGATTCTAAAAAGTGTCTAGATGTTCTAAGTGAAGTTATGACAATGGGAACTTCAAAAGAAATAACGCAAAGATTAGAGAGCTTTCTCTCGTAATAAGGAATTTAAATGAAAAAAGTAATGAATCTTGGTCTTATTTTTATCGCTCTTATCTCTTTTAATGTAGATGCTAGTAGAATTTCTTATGAAAGAAGTTTAGAGCTCTTATTAAAAAATATTAATCCTGAAGGTACACCTGCTGGAACGGTTGTTGCTTCACCTTCAAAGTCTTCACCAGATTATTTCTACCACTGGGTTCGAGATGCTGCTCTTGTTATGAGTACGATCTATGAAGCTATGGTGAGAGAGACTGATGCAGTTAAAAAGGCAAGGCTTGAAGGATTGATGTTTGATTACGTAGAAAAAGTAAAAACTCATCAGATGGCCTCTGGCTTTTGGAGCCTTGGGGAACCAAAGTATTATGTAAGTGGTGCTCCTTATTTAGAGCCATGGGGAAGACCTCAGCATGATGGTCCAGCTCTCAGAGCAGTGACACTTATCAAATTTGCAAATTACCTTATTGAAAAGGGAGATGAAAAATGGGTCCTAGATAATCTTTACACTCCAACTCTTCCAGCTCTTTCACCAATTAAGATGGACCTTGAGTATGTCGCTATTCACTACGGTTCACAAGGTTTTGATTACTGGGAAGAGGTTACTGGTCTTCACTTTTCAACGGCCATGGCCATGAGAAAGGCACTTGATTCTGGTTCAAAACTAGCAAGAAGACTAGGGGATCACGGTGCAGCTGAATATTACTTAGATAAGTCAGTTGAAGTAAGCAGACTTGTTGAAAGATTTTGGAATAAAGATAAAGGTTATATTGAAGCTACAATCGATCAGTCAGCAGGATTTTATAAGTCTCAAATTGATATTGCTGTCATCTTGGGTGTTCATCACGGTGATAATAATGATGGCTTCTTTGCAGTTGATGACTGGCGAGTGATGCAAACTGCTCATCGTATTGAAGAGTCTTTTAAAAATATTTACTCAATCAATTCAAGAAATCTCGGTCCAACACTAGGAACTGCTATTGGACGTTACCCAGAAGATACTTATGATGGATACCGAACAGATAGGGAAGGAAATCCTTGGTTTTTAGCGACTTTTGCTATGGCCGAGTACTACCTGAGACTTGCTAAGAAAGTAGAAAAGAGCCCACGCTTTCATGCTGGTAACTACTGTTACTACTTAAAGCTAGATGGGTGTAAGAACCTGACTCTAGCTTCTAACGAGACTCTCATAGAACAGCTTGTCTCTGAACTAAAGCTCAAGGCCGATAGCTTTTTAAAAAGAGCAGAATTTCACTCTGGAAAAGAGGGAAGAATGGACGAGCAGATGAGCAGATATAACGGCTTCATGATGGGAGCACCAGATCTGACAT
>NZAF01000017.1 GCA_002686115.1 Halobacteriovorax sp.
ATTGAATTAATTTTTACATTATCTTCAAGTTCTCTACTAATGGCCTTCGTTAGAGCATTTAATGAGGCCTTTGCAGTACCATAAGCATGAGGCCCTTCAAGCCCCTCTCCAAAAGATCCCCAGCCTGAAGTGATATTTACGATCCGACCAAAATTCTTCTTATTCATTAAAGGAGCAAGGCCATGAATTAATTCATAGGGTGCTTCAAACATAACTTTCATGCTTTCATAGAAAGCTTCTTTATTTCCTAAGAGCTTATTATTTGGATATAAAATGCCAGCATTATTTATTAGGATATCTATTCTCTCACCATGGTCTTTGATCAGATTATCAATTGTTGAAAAGTCATTAAGATCAACTTTTACGACTTCAACACTCTGACTTCCATCAAAGTGAGACATAAGGTCTTCTTTGTAATCAAGATTTCTAACACCTAAAATAAGATTTATGCCTTTAGCATATAATGCCTTACTAATAGCAAGACCAATACCCCTATTGGCACCTGTTATAAATGCTGTTTTATTCACTTAATTCTCCTATCACACATTTAAAGACGACTCGATAAGCTTGCTCTCTTTCATCACGAGTAAGAAACTTGGAAACTGTTCTCCATATATTAATTTTATCTTTTAAAGGTAGGCGACAAACCCCTACTCCACTTTCTAAATAACAGCTAGGATGGAAATTAAGTGTGTAGTCCACGATGTGATCACAAGACTTTTTTCGTGTTTCTTTATCACAAGAATTATCAAGATCACATTCCTTTACAAGTCCCTTTTGTAAACAAACCATCACCTCATATATCCACTCAATGCCTTTTTCACTAAAATAACCTTGAGAAATATTTTTTACATAAGTTGAACATGTCGGATAAGCTAATTCTGTGAAGTAATTCACTCCTTCACTCTGACAAGAGTATTTTTTTTCCATACATTTATAGAACTCACAATTTGTCCCAGGAAAACAAACATCACCACGCTCAGACTTTAGAACCTGATATGTTGAAACCTTCTTCAAACAATTTTCGCCATCAACACATCCAAGAGATGAAATTAAATGATCTTTATAAGTAGAATATAATTCATCATTAAGTCTTTTTTTTACTCTTCTTTGAGTATTATCTTTTAAAAAGATATCCAAACTTTGAGGAATTGGAGCAGTATCTAATTCATATAATTTAATACGACTAAGGGTTAACTTAGCTTTCATATCACCACTCTCACTAAGCTCTTCTAATTCACTTAAAAAAGTTGAGGCATCTACACTAAGGGTAAAAAAGACAAAAATAAAATAAGTAAACTTAAACATATTAAAATGGTATCATGTTATTTTTAAAGTTACGTAACAAGATGCAACATAATGATTAATACCCTACTTTTTTCTCTCTTAGCTCTATTTTGGGGTGGATCTTTTATCGCTATAAAATTTCTCATCGCTGATATTTCTCCCTTTACTGGAGCATTTTACAGAGTCTTTTTTGCGACGATCTTTCTTGCGATCTATTTTTTTAAGAAACTAAGGTTAAAGTGGACTCCAGCTATAAAAAGAGAGGTCTTTCTATCAGGACTCACAGGATTTGTGAGTATTGGTCTACCATTTAGCCTCCTTTTTTGGGGAGAGACCTATATTGCCCCAAGTATTGCAGGCCTTATTAATGGCTCAGTTCCATTTTGGACTACGTTTATCGCCATCTTTATCTTTCGCCATGAAGCGAGGCTCACACCTAAAAAGATGTGGGGACTATTTATGGGAATCATAGGCATTTGCTTTATCTTCTTACCGAAAGTGAGAATGGAGGGGCATATTAATGAATTATTTGGTTTATGTGCTCTTGTGGCAATGGCCATCTCATATTCGATAGGTATTAATCTNAATAGAAAGTATCTCTCTAAGAANAAGGAATTGACGTCNGAACAAAATCTCATCATTCAACATCTCATCTCCGCNCTCTANCTTGGTATTCTCGTGGTTTTCGTNGATAAAGGTATAGATTTNTCTTTACTNTTAAAGCCTGTCAATGGATTGAGTGTTTTATATCTATCNTTATTTTCTACGTGTATTGCCTTTATTATTTTCTTTAAGCTAATTCAAGAAATTGGACCNATTAAGGCTTCGAGTGTGACTTTCTTTGTTCCGGCCATTNCCGTTATACTAGATATTGTTGTGAATGATGGCTACCTTACAAGATCAGAAGGTATAGGAGCAGCCATCATATTTATTAGTATGAGGCTGCTCAGATAATACTATTGAATATTTCTCATGATTTTTTCAAACTTATTAATTTTTTTAAACATTTGGTCATATGAGTAACCATTTACATAAACAACTTTAAGAGCTGAATTTGGCTTTACTGCTTCAAAGAGACCTTTATTTTCCTGGCCTATCGTCGTATGCGAATTCATTCCTAAGACACTCAAGCTAAAGTTTCCAACAATGTCACTAACTAGTGTCTCTGATAATTCATCATATAGTTCTTTTTCCTTAAATGCACTATCTAAAATCTCTAATGCAATTCTTGCATCATGAGATGTCGCAATATCGTTGAGACCATACTTAACAGAGAGAATTTCTCTAGAAACATCAGACTTTGCTAATCCTTTAACAGCGTTTTTTACATTAGAAAGATAGGCTTTTGAGTATTCTTCTGGCTCTTCAGTGATAAATTGTACAAGAGCAGGCACAAGCTCTGGTGTATCAACATCCGTATTTGCTGCAACATACAAAGTATTTGATAACTCATTACCAGAAATCTCTTCTTTCTTTGCAATTCTTCTTAAGTTATTTTTAATAACTGAATCGATAATATGATTATCAATAAAGTTACCAAAATCTTTTCCATGATCTTTATAAGTCTTATTAAAGTCTATACTTTCAAATGCCTTAAGAACTTCTTTGACATACTCGTCTTTATTTTGTGTCATAAGCTCTACTAAAACATCGTTTCTTCTTTCACTATCAGAAAAAGTACCAACACTTGAAATAATTTCTTTAACAAGTTTAGGATTTATGCTTTGAAAATATTTACTCATTCCTTTAGTATCTACATCATGAAATTTTGCATATGAGATGACATCAAATGCAAAATAGAAAATTGCATTCTTATCAAGAGCAAGCATATCATCAAAAATCAAACTTGATTCATAGTCATTCTTTTTTAATTCCTGAATAATTATTTCTAATTGGGCATCTACTTGTGCTGGAACAAGAGCACTTTCTCTATCGACATAAGAAAGAACATTCTCTCTAAGTGCCTTCATCTTAAATTCTCTTTCAATTTCACTAAAGTCAAAATCAATCTCTTCAGCTGCTGAATATACAAGTTCACTGTTATGATTCTTCATCGCCATTAACTTAGTGATGACTTTATCTTTTTCAAGAATCCCATCTTTTGATGTTGGGTACCCAAGTGCGATAAATTTTTCGATATTAGACTTTGCTTCAAGTTTAATTTCAATATCTTTTTGTAAAGAATCTTCAATATCTACAACAACATCTAAGAGCTGTCCTTCTAGAGCTTTATCAATTTTCTTATTAACTTTTTCTCTGTGCTTAGAGTCATCAATTTTTAATTCTACTCTTTCTTCATCAGAACCTTCTTGTTCTTCATCCTGATCAACACCTTGAAGATTATCATTTTCATTCTCCACATCGACAACCTGAACTTTAGATGTATCCTCTGATGAGATACTATCTTTAATCTGCTCATTTTCTTCTTTATCAGATAAATCTCTCTCTTTTCTTGCTTCTTCCTTAGCTTTAGCAATTTCATTAGAGTCTTGCTCAATTTCCTCTTCTGTCTTTTGAGAAGCTTCTGACTCATCCACTTTAGATTCAACAGCTTCTGTACTGACTTCCTGACTCTGTTCTTGATCAACATTCTCTGACTGGTAATCTACAGTGTTGATCTTATCATCACTACACGACACCGCCGCCAATAAAAAAGACATTAGTAAAATTTTTGATTTCACTTGTTTTGTAACTTTCACAATTACTCCTTTTCTTTATTTTTTTATATTATTCTTTTAAAAAAATTTAAAATATATGTTTTATAAACTTTAGAAATAGGCATAGAGAATATACAAATCAACCAAGTGATAAATAAGATTTTCCCTATAACTTTTAAAGCTCTAAAAAACAAAGTTATTCAGTTTTCAAGGAGCAATTTCAGTGCCAATATAAAGACGCATAAATAGTTAAAAAGATATAAAAAAATACTTAATAAAGTGATGAAAAAGAGTGTCTATATTACAGACGTATAAAGTTTAGACGATTTTGAAGTATATACTATAAACAAAAGAGGATTGAAGTATATTTATTCTATTATTGGATTTAAAACAACCTTTCTCTTTTCATAATCAAAGAAGATCATTCCTGTTTTTGCGCGAGCAATTTCTTTAGCGCTATTTTTTATCAGATAAAAAAAGTCAAAGCCATATTTATGCTGATCTTCTATATAGAGATCGACTGTTAAGACGTCTCCATGAAAGGCTTCATTCTTAAATACAATGGCGGCATCAGATTGAATGAGGGACTTTCCATGAAATGAAAGCTCACTCATCTTTAATGAATTCATGTAGCGAAGCCTTATTTCTTGGCAAATCGTTAAAATAGCATCATTACCCATGTGGCCTCCATAGTTGATGAAATTAATCGTTAGAGGCATTTCACTTGAATAAACTTTCTCACTCTCCGGTAGGGCCAATTTAATTCGCGCCATTTAAAATCTCCTCATTGGTAAACGATTTAAAATCATCAAGTATTTCTGGCTTGATGAATACTATTTATCATCTATACTTTACCTATGAATAATCAAAGCAACAAACCAAAAATTGGAATTAGTGGATGTCTTCTAGGTGAAAAGGTCAGATATGACGGTGGTCACTTTATGGATAAGTGGATCGCTAATCAGCTATCAAAGTATGTCGACTTTCACCCTATTTGCCCTGAGATGATGATGGGGCTTGGTAGTCCAAGAGAAATTCTAAGAGTCACTCATGATCCAGAAACGGGAGAGAGAAGACTTATTGAGACAAAGAGTAAGATTGACCATACTGAAAGCATTCATGAAGCTTCAAAGAAAATTATCTCAAGTCTTCCAATTCTTGATGGATTTATACTTGCTAGGAAGTCTCCAAGTTGTGGTGTAATCACAGCAAAACATTATAATGCAAAGACGGGTTATGCAGATGAAAGAGGAGCAGGTCTTTTTTCAGCAAAACTTTTAGAGAATGATTATCAATTCCCTATCATTGATAGTGGTCTTTTATTTGAAAATGATTACAAAGACCTCTTTATGAGACAAGTCTTTGCTCATTTTGAACTTAGAAATCTTGAAAGAAAGACTTCTAAACTTCAAGCTTTTCATGCTGCCTATAAGTACCTTCTAATGGAGCATCAGCCAGCAAAATTAAAAGAGCTTGGACAAATTGCCTCTCAAACAAAGAATATCGATGAGCAATTTGATGAATACTCAGATCTCTTTATGAAAACCATAAAAGAAAATAAGCCTAATAAGAAAAAAAGAATAAATGTTTACCAGCACCTACTAGGCTATTTCAAAAAAGACCTCACTTCTAAAGAAAAAGAGAATCTTTTAAAGAAGATGGATGGTTATAGAGATCACAGAATTAGCTATCAAACTCTTTTAGAATTAGTGGACTTCCTTGTAGATGGTCATATTGATCATAACTCAAAGGCCTATTTAAAGACGCAAAAGATCTTTGAGCCCTACCCTAAAGAATTAAGCCCGTACAAATTCTAGACCTGTAAAAACAACATAGTCTTTTGCTTCAAAGCTCTATCAATAGTAAAAATGTCTAATTAACTTTTTATTAGACAAGAATACTTCAGTAGAGACGATATGCTTTATTTTGATCACGCAGCAACCACACCTATTTATCCGGAGGTGATTTCACTTCTAAACCTTAGTTTTTCTGAAGACTTCGCCAATCCAGCTTCTCAGCACCGTCTTGGAAAAGAGATGGCAAAGAAAATAGATCTTGCAAGAAGTAGTATCCTAAAGGCATTAGATGCTAATACGAATAAATATCAAGTAGTCTTTACTTCTTCTGCTACTGAATCAAATAATCAGGTCATTAAAAGTTTTAATAAAGACAGAATCCTACACTACTTAAGTGATCATCCTAGTGTAACAAATTGCTTTAAAGAGCAGGGTCTTCATTTAAATGATAGTGAGAACCTCATTGAAAGAGTAAGTGATGAGACAGAGCTTGTTATTTTAAGCCATGTTAATTCGCAATCCGGTCAAATAAGAGATGTTAATCGAATCGCGAAACATTTAAAGGAAATTAATCCAAAGGTACGTGTCTTAGTAGACTCTGCACAGGGTATTGGAAAAGTTCCACTTTCATTAAAAGATGAAAGTATAGACTATCTGGTCATGGCAGCTCATAAAATCGGTGGACCAAGGGGAATTGCAGCTCTTATTACAAGAATAGATGCTCCTTTAAAGCCACTTTTAAATGGTGGTGGTCATGAATTAAATGTACGGGCTTCGACACCATCTACGCCTCTTATTCTAGGACTAGAAAAAGCTATTCAAATTTCTCTAGAAAACATTGATGAGAAACTAGAGAAGATGACTATAAAGAGTCAAAGACTTAAGGAGGAATTAAGAAGTATTCATCCGAATATAGATTTTCCTTTTGGAAGTGCTGAGGTCTCTCCTTACATCAATACAATGACATTCAAGGGGCTACCAAGTGATGTCTTATTAAGAACACTAGAGAGTAAGAAAGTTTATGTCTCGTCTTCTACGGCATGTTCTTCTAAAGTAAAAGTTAAAAATAAGATGCTTCTAGGCCTTGGATTAAAAGAGGACATTCAAAAAAATGTCTTAAGAATTTCTATGTGTCAAAAGACGACAGATGATGAACTAAATGAATTCCTCTCACTATTTAAAGAAGCCGTTGAAGAACTCTCTTTTCTAATAAAATAAGGTAATAAAAATGCAAGATTATAAAGACCTCGTTGTAATTGTCGATGAATCCTGGCTAAAGGGAAAGAACAGAAAGACTTATTATACAACTTTACAAGCAAATATGCGTAAGGTGATTAAACACTACTATGAAAGCCCTTTTGAAATTAAAAATGAACAGCAACGCTTTGTCATAAAAGGAAAAGAGACATTTACAGAGGAGCTTATTTTAAGACTGTGTAAAACTCCAGGAATCAACTCTATTCTTCCTATCTTAAAAGGAAGTCTTGATCTTGATGAAGTTTCTCAAACAATAATTGAAAGTCTTAAATCACAAGAAGACATTAAAACTTTTAAGATTAGATCAAAGAGAGTTGATAAACGCTACCCTATCATTAGTGATCAAATTAATAGATTAGTTGCTGGAAAAATTCTTGAACAGACTGACAAGAAAGTAGATATTAGAAATCCCGATATCTATATTGATATAAAAATCATGAATGACTATAGCTACTTTTCTTTTAAAAGATATAAAGCTGTCGGTGGATTTCCTATTGGTACAAATGGAAGCGTTGTCACACTTTTAAGTGGAGGCCTTGATTCACCAGTTGCTAGTTATATGATGGCAAAAAGAGGATCAAAACAACACTTTGTCTTCTTTCACGCCTACCCTTATGTTGGAGATGAAGTCAAAGAGAAGATTTTAAAACTTATGACAAAGCTCTCTCTATATCAAAATGGGACGGCCCTATACATTGTTCCATTTGGAGAAGTGCAAAACTATATTGCTAAACACTGTGATGAAAATTATAGAACACTTCTCTTTAGAAAATATATGATGGATATCGCTAGTATGATAGGCGATCAATTAAACGCTCAAGCCATTCTAATGGGAGATGCTCTAGGACAAGTATCAAGTCAGACGATTTTTAATATGAGTGCACTTGATAGACATTCAAAGAAAATGGTCCTTAGACCCTTAGTTGGATTTAATAAAATTGAAGTCATTAATCTTGCTAAAGAAATTGAAACCTTTGATATCTCAAGTGAACCACATGACGATGCATGTGCCTTATTCGCTCCTAAACACCCTATTTTAAAGCCAAATACTAAGTACCTTGATTCATTTCTTGAAGAGCATAAATGCGAGGACTTGTTAGAAAAGGCAGTCGAAGATAGTGAAATTCATATATTTAATGTCAGAGGTGACAATATAAGAAGAAAAGTATAATTATTATTTCATGCTAGAAATTATCACCTTAACAACTTTACTCAATACAAACTTTGATAAAACACTTTGTCATGAAAAGGATCAAAGAGTTTCATCTGACAAAACTCCAATCGCTAGAGCTTTGCCAAGTAAAAATGGAAAGATTGGAAGAAGAGGTCCAACAGCTTGTACGGCTACAATGATATCAAAAGACTGTGCAGTTTCAGCTGGTCATTGTTTTAAGAACTTAAACTTTATCGAATTCAATGTTCCACCTACAATAAATCTCAAGAATTTGGGACATCCAGATGAAGAAGATATTTATCGAGTGAATAGAAAGACTATTATTCACAAGTCTAATGGACCTGGAGATGACTGGGCGGTTTTTAAAGTTCTCCCTAATCAAGTTACTTCTAAATACCCTGGAGATGTGATGGGGTTTCTTGAAGTCGATTTTAATAAACCATCCCCTTCTTTTTTAGAAGTTACTGGCTACGGAGCTGATCATTCACCAATCTCTGCCCACTTTACGCAGCAGACGGACCAAGGTGAACTCATAAGTATTGAAGGTTCACGCATTGGTCATACAGTTGATACCATGGGTGGAAATTCAGGCTCTTCAATCATTGATCTATCAACTGGAAAAATAATTGGAATTCACACCCATGCAGGCTGTTCAATATCTCCTGGTTTTAATCAGGGAACAAGCATTTTTGCTAACAATGAATTGATGAATGCTATAAAATTTTGCTTAAAGTCTGATTAAGAAAAATTTTGCTTTTCTAAAATATCTCTCTCTTTTTCCAAGTCACGATTTTCAGCTCGCTCTTCAGTGAACTTTTCACCATATCTGGCCTTAAGTTTCTCAATATTTCTCGCCATAACAGTTTCAAATTCAATTCCAAGCTCATCACAAGCAATAGCAAGGTACCAAAAAATGTCGCCAATTTCTTCAGAAAGGTTCACTCTATCTAATTCTTTACCATAGAAAATATGTTTCTTTAGCGCGTCAAGAAACTCACCACCTTCTGTAGAAAGACCAATACCCGCATGAAGAAGTCTTTTTAAACCATTGTCATTAAGTCTTTGATTCATTCCTTCAAAATTTACTGATTCTGTTCTTGTGGCATCTGCCATATAACTCTTAGAGTCCATCTTTTCTCTCCTGTTTTGTGTGTAAGATGATTATCTCATTTTGTTAATTGATCTGACAATAAATGTAGGGTATCTTCATAAAATGCATAGCAATATTGAATATTTTAAATCAACTTATACTCCTCTTTGCTTTGGTGGAGCTAGCATCTCTGGCGAAGGTGCTGGATATGGCTTTGGGGACATTACTGAATCAGACGCCATTTCACTGCTACATTATGCATATGATCGAGGGGTTAAGATCTTTGATACAGCACCAATCTATGGATTTAGAGAGAGTGAAAAAAGAATTGGAAAGGCATTTAAAGACAAAAGAGAAAATATTTGTCTTATAAGTAAGTGCGGAGTTTCTTGGCATGACAATATGCGTGTCAATATGACCAATGATCCAAAGACAACTAGGAAAATGCTCGAACAAAGTCTTAAAGATCTTCAAAGTGACTATATTGATCTCTATATGGTTCACTGGCCTGATGAAAATGTTGATATCAGACATACTGTTGAAGTACTTGCAAAAGCAAAGATCGAGGGAAAGATTAAACATATCGGTCTTTGTAATACAAATGAAGATGAGTTTTTAAAAGCTAGTGAAGTCGATAAAATTGAATGTCTACAGTCACAATTTAATTATTTTGAAAGAGCTGAAATTGATGATGGGCTAAAACTTGCTCATGAAAATAACATCCCATTTATGAGTTGGGGAACTTTTGAAAAAGGAATTCTCACAGGTCGCGTGACTAAGGATAGAACTTTTGCAAAAAGCGATTGCAGAAGCTGGGCCCCGTGGTGGGTAAAAAGTAATAAAGATGAAAAGATGGAGAAGTTTAAATTCATTAAAAAAGTTTTAGACTCTCATGGCATAGGCCCTGAAAACTTTGCCATCCAGTTTAATCTTAGAACGAAGGGTTTAAGTCATATTCTATGTGGAGCAAGAAATCATGAACAAATCGATAGTTGTCTGAAGGCCACTACTTCAGAAATCTCTGATCAGGTTTTTATGAATATTCTAGAAGTTTTAAATGAACCTAATTCTTAAGTAGTTTATTTATTTTTAAGAAGACATCATCTACCGATATCAAATCCATCATTCCAGATTCGTTAACTCGTGTTCTCCACTCTACTTCGTTTTCATTCTTTCCATGATATTTTTTTAAGGCATCAGCATAAGCATCAATACAGTTTTCACTTTGACCATATGGTCCTGTAAAATCACATGGTAAAGATGTGTAAAGTCCAACGACACTCGCCCCCATTGCATTTGCTAAATGTATAGGACCTGAGTCTGGTGCAATAACAAGTAAACTCTTTTCAAATAAAATTGATAGCTCTTTTAAATTTGTTTTACCAGCAAAGTTTAAGACGAAATCACTCGCAACGTCTTGTTTTATATCTTCACAAAAATCTGCATCTGCATTTGTTCCTGTTAAAATAACTTTGATATTACTTTTTAAAACAATCTTTCTTACAAGCTCAATATAAGAATGTAAGCTCCAAGTTCGGTTCTCATGACTTGCCTTAGGATGAAGACATACATACTCTCCAAGACTTTGGTTTTCGTGCCAGTGAATAAAAGACTCTGGTATAGGAATATCATAACGGATAATATCAGAATGAAATCCTAAGTATTTTGAAAAGCCTAAGAATGCTTCAAGTGCATGTTCTTTCTTATAAGGAATTTGTTCAGGAACAAAGAGATAATGTCCGTCCCTTCCCCTTTTTGAATCAAAGCCGATTTTTCTTTTTGCACGAATAAAAGGGTAAAGAAGATTGACTCTTAGATTTGCCTGCGTGCATAAGAATAGATCAAAGTGATATTTTCTTATTTCTTTTATCACTTCTCGATAATCGGAAAATGATCTTGGTTTTTTTAAAGTGATGAACTCAATCCCGTCTATATCTTCAACGACTGAAGAGAATGGTTTTGATGTAAAGTAGATGATTCTTGCATTTGGAAATTGTTCTTTAAGGCGATGAACGAGTGGTAAAGTCCATATAATATCCCCAAGTGCAGATAGACGCATCATCCCAATTGTCTTATAATCTTCTTTCATTTTATCCATTAGCCTATTATAAAGAGCTTGGTGCAATTCGTCGATAGATGTGTTTTTTGTAACCGAGTAAAATTCTCGGTGACAAAACGCATATGCAAAACGCCTCCGTAGCAGGCTTTAACTATAAAATATATGGCACCATATTTGCCTATTAATAATACATAGGCCCACTAAAAGGATTTTAGTAAGGTCCTGACACACACACAGAGGAACTTTAACACTGGAGAGAGACTATGACAGACTTTACGGCCCAGTTACCACTTCATGCCTACCAAGCACTCGCATACATTAGTGCTTTAGGTTTAACGCTCCTACTCTTTTTCGCCTTCCTTTTATCATCGAAAAAAATTACTTCGAAAGATTTGGAAGGAAGACTCTTTATGTATGCAAGCGCTAAGAACTTACAAATTTCATTTGGGACAAGTGAGAACTGGCGCTACCTAAGAGAGATGACATTTAAAATTCAAGGCAAGCGCTGCTTAAAATGCGGTAAAGAACACGCCTCGATGCACGTGGATCACATTTATCCAAAATCAACATATCCTCATCTAGAGTATATGATTGATAATCTTCAGGTCCTATGTCCTGAATGCAACAAGAAAAAATCTTTTACAAAGATTGAAGACCACAGAAAGCCAGAGCACCTGATGAGTCTTTTAAGAGAGATTGATTCTAATAAGCTTTTACAAAAAAAGTATGTATACGATAAAGGTGAATTACTTAGACTGACAAAGAATCGCTTTAAAAAAGATCTAGATGATAAGATGGGAATTTTCCCAATGGCGAATGTCTTTAAATTTTAATTATAAACTGATGTTAATACTTTGGGAATTTCCATTTGCGATGTTCCCATTGTATTTTAAAATAAGTGTATCATCAGAGACATCATAAGAAATAGGTCTTAAATTCTCATCAAGCTCTTTTATCAATTCTGGACTATCATTACCTTGTGACACTTTATAAACACCAAAGACAGAGTTTCTTTTTGTGATCATAAAAAGATCTTCGCTACTGTCAAAGAATGTTTCAATAAAAGAGCCTTGGTAAGAAAAGCTTTTTAGATTACCATTCACATCTAATAGATACGACTTATTAGAACTTGAAAGAGAAATAAAGTTTTCAGATTTTGAATGAATACGATTAATCACTCCGGACTGATTAAAGCCTATAAGCTGTTCGTCTTTAAATAGTTTTAAGGCGTCTGAAATCATAAATAGACCATCATTCCAATATGTCAGATAAGTAATGTCTTCTTTTGATGAATCTTGATAGATAAAGCTATAATCATTATTACTGAGAGTCACTTTTAAGATTGAATGAGTAAAAGCAATATAAATGCTTCCATCAAAATGAGTAATTCTACTCACGTCACCAAGCTTTTTAACATCAAGTCCCACGTGTTCACTTGTCATACGAATAATTGTCTCAAATTCACCATATGATGTTCGAACGATAGAGACTGTTTTATTATCTTTAGAGTAGAGAATAAGATAATTCTCATTATCAATATTTTCAAAGTGTGACACACTTCCGTAATAAACATTTTCTTTTAGTTCAGACCCATTGTAAGTATAAATGCTCTTTTGATTGCCCTTACTTCCTTCAAATAAAATAACACCATCACCTAAGAATTTATTAAATCCACCATCGACAAGTCTAACGTCACTAGAGATAAGAACCTCTTCTTCGCTAGAAAGATAGTAAAGACCATCACTTTTTTGAACGACAGAGCTCTCACTTCCGAGTCGATAGAATTCTTCATCGATGTAAGTAACATTAGGTCTAAGAGTTGCATCGTTATACCCGCAGCTCACAACAAAGAGTGAAAGTGTCAAAAAAATAAATGTCTTCATTATGGTCATCCTCATTACTCTCTAATAAGAGCAATGAGGCGGCCAAAGCCCCCAACAAAATAACAACAACTTAGCACTAACAAACCTATAGAAGTTATATACCTGTCAAAAGTTTAAACACTATAGTGTCTTAAAAGGTGCCAATTAATTTTCGCAGTTTAGGTCGATTCCCTCTGGGGTTCTTGGGATTAAGAGGAGCCAGCGATCGTTGTTTCCTATTCTTTGGTAATAAGCTTCTAAAGTACAATAAATTTGAGCTTGTATCTCTAGTGACGTGTCGCCTCTTAGAAGCTCTCCTTCAAGAGCATCAGCAAGTCCTAACATGATTTTTTCTTCTTGTTCGAATTTATCGAGAAGTTCGAATTGGCAGATTATATACAGACTCTCTTCTACTGATATATTTTTTTGATCTTTAACAAGTGCTGCGTTTTTTAACCGGAAAGAATCAATACTTTCATCTGAAAGTGTCCTTACATCATGTTCATAAACTGAGCCATCTTCATTTTCAGAAGGAAACTCCATATCGATATATTCACTTCCGTCAATGTAGCCAGTTACATCCTCACCTACTAAGTCTTCTATTTTCCCACCTGGAACATACCCTGTCTCTAATAAGATTTGGTATTCATCATTAACACCATTGAACCACTCTTCAAGATTTTCACATTTCTCAGGTTCTTCATCGCTCATATAAAAGCCACAAATTTCTTGAAAGCCAATTAATAAAAAATCAAATGTTTCCGGATCAAACGTCTCATAGAGAACCTGCGCTCTTTTTTTTGCGACATCTTCATCAAAAGTTTCAACTTCATATTGTGAAAATGCGAGATGACCTTTTAAAAATTGTAATTCAGTGGGAAGCTTCTCAATACTTTCAAGAGCATCTTTCTTATCTAAAATCTCCTCCGGTGCCTCGATATCGTACATTTCCATTTGTTTTAAAATAGCACCAATTTCTCCACCAATATCATTGGCAAATGAACTGAAGATAAATAAGAAAACCAATAAAGTCCTTAACATATAGTTCTTATCGGTCGTAAAACTCTCTATATAAACCTAAAAAAATTACATACTTACCACATCTTAATATGTATTTAAGGTAGTCTTCGCCAAAGCAAATGTGGGGCTTATATGATAGCTAAACAAAATTATCGCACAAAGATGAAAATCATCTCTCATGATTATCTTGTTGATAATAATAACCTCGCTTTACATAATCTGATCAATATCACCACACTCTCAATTATTTTATCAGTCGCCATCTTAGGAATATGGATTTCAACATTTCTAAATTCAGTATTCGCAGTTCCAATTGTCGCCCTGAGCTTTGGCTGGTCAATGTTTTCAGGGTTCATCATTCTTGTGCATGAGGCTTCTCATCAAAACTTTATTAGATTAAAGAATAAAACAATTGGTAAGTGGTGTAATAGAGCACTGGCCTATCCTATGACAATGCTCTCTTTTCAAGATTTCTATCTGCACTGGGAAAAAGGTCACGCCTATCACCATAGATTCCCTGTAAAAAAAGATGATCCTCAAAATTGTCCTGAGTTTTGCTTAAATGGAAAAAAGTTATTAAGAGAATTATTAAAAGTCATGCTTATTCCTGGCTTTTCTGGCTCTAAACAAAATGCTTGCGTTCAAAAGAATGAAAAATGGACCGTGCTATTAGGTGGTGCTGAGTCGCTTCTTGTATGGGGCGCCCTTTTTTATTTTTGCTACTCCATTCTAGGTAGAATCGATATCTTTTTTGGAATGCTTATAGGTAGCAATTTTTCAATGGCGCTCAACCTTATTAAGGTTTCAATGGAACATAGTGGAGATGTCTTAAATGATCCTGTGAATATTGAAAAAACAAAAAGTAGCACCTTCATCGGCCAATCAATCTTAATGCCATTTAATATATCACTTCATTTTGAACATCATCTAGCGCCTCTTGTGCCTTGGTATAACTTAGATAAACTGCATGATAAATATCAAGATGTCATACCAGAGGGACATAAGAGAAAGTACTACAACAATGGCTGGAAAGAAGTCTTCATCCAACTAAGAGGAGAAGGCCTATGATAGAGAAGAATGTTGAATTCTTAGCTGCAAAAAAACTCTCCCCCTGGAGAAAGATATCTTTTGGCTCATGGAGACCAACCGGAGATAGTTCAATCTATACTTCTTTGCATCTACCAGTTGCAAATGTAAAAGCTTATTTAAAAGAAAATAATATTGATATGCATATCTTTCTTATCAAGATGTTGGCCCATGCCATAGCAAAGAATCCACACATTAATGGTGTTATACGCTTTGGGAAATTTTATCCGAGAAAGAATGTAGACATTTTCTATCATGTTGTCTCCAATATGAAAGAAGCTGAAGACCTTTCAGGACTTGTTATTCGAAAGGCAGATAAGAGGTCATGGAGAGATGTCAGTAAAGAATTTAAAACAAAAGTAATTGCGATAAAAAAAGGGACTGATAAATCTTATGATCAAATCAAGAAGTCCTTTGCCCTCATGCCTGGATTACTCGCCAGACCTGTTTTAGACCTATGTGCCTTCCTTTTATATAATTTAAACCTATGGTCACCTCTTCTTGGGAGTCCGAAAGACTCTTTTGGTAGTGTCATGCTAACAAATATTGGTTCATTTGGTGCGGACCAGGCCTATTGCCCAATTGCTCCTTATACACGAATACCAATGGTTGTATCAGCTGGAAAAGTGGCCAAAAGACCTTTTGTTATCGATGATAAGGTAGAAGCTGTAGAAACTATTTATCTAAGTTTTACCTATGATCACCGAATAATGGATGGTGTTCAATATCAGTGGCTAGCAAATACAATTAAAGATATCTTCATGGCCCCACAAATTCTTGATCAAGAATTTAAAGAAACTATTAATCGTGAGACTCAAAGTGAAACAGTACCTGTCTTTAATACGCCATAAACCCAAACAGGTTTTTTGCGTTACATTCACTTTCTTAGTTCTTCTTAGTTTAGGAACGCTATCACTTTCATCAAATTTTGGGATAAAGTTCTGGTTTAAAACCGAGGACCCTCATCTTGGTATTTTATCAAATTTTGAAAAACAATTTGGGGAAGATAATAATGTTGTGGTGGTCGTACATAACCCAGATGGAATTATTACAAAAGAAGGCATTCAGTTAATAAAAGAGACCACTGAGAAGCTATCTCAAACAATCTCTATAGCTCAAGTGCTTTCCTTAACAAACTACCCCATTATTCAAACAGAAGAAGATGATCTTTACTTTGATCAAATAGAGAGAAAATCAAAAAGTCCTCATGACTTTAAAAAACTAGTATTAAACTCGCCTGAAATCTTTGGTCAATTTATTGATAAAGATATGACGACGGCACTAGTTGTAGCTAGGCTAACACCACACTTTGAAAAGATTCCTAATTATAAAAAAATCATATCTGAGGCACGCTCTCATATTGATGAACTTAAATTGAAGAACCCTGACTTTAAGATTTACATGACTGGTGTCGCTACTGTTGTTGATCAATTCAGACAGTATGCTTACAGCGACCTATTACTAGTACTGCCCCTACTCTCTATAGGCATATTATTACTAATGTACTATGCATTCAGAAATATCATTGTTTCTCTTATTCCATTTACAATTTTTTCCTTATCGACTCTAGCAGCCTTTGGATTTGCAGGCTTTGCAGGTTTTCCATTCCATAATGTTTCAGCTGTTATACCGGGAATACTTGTCACCATGGCCTTTGCAGATACCATGCACATTCTCAACACCTATAGACATCAGATTCTTGAGGGAGCGAATAGAGAAGCTGCAGTTTTTCATTCAGCTAAAGAAAACTTTATCCCTACATTACTGACAACTTTAACCACTGCTATCGGACTATTTAGTTTTCTTAGTGCAAAACTTGATCCACTGAAACAAATTGGATTAATAGCAGGTGTCGGTACAATTATTCTTTGGATTGCAACTTTTGGTTTACTAGTTCCTCTTATGAGAATCTATCCTCCAAAGCTTAAGAGTGTAAATAGAACGATTTTTGATAGAATAAGTACAAGAGTTCCTAAAAAATTAACTTATGCCTTTTTCTCGATATTCATACTTCTTTCTATACATTTTATGTCACGTCTTGAAGTCAATACAAATCCAATTGGCTACTTTCCAGATGACTCAGAGTTAGCATTATCTAAGTCAACTGTTGAAAGAACTATTGGAGGTGTACCTGGTGCAGAAATCATCATTGACTCTCTTGAAGATGAAGGGGTATGGAAGCCAGAATTTGTATCTAAGGTTATAGAGCTTGAGAAAGAGCTCATAAAAAATAAAGTTATCGTAGGAGTCAAAGGTCCATTTTCATTACTTAGAAAAATGAATATGGCCCTAAGGAATACGAGAAAACTACCAAAGACAAAAGAAGAACTTGCTGAACTTTATTTCTTAGGAGATCTTAATTCTCCAGAGAATTTTAAGATGAGTGAATATGTCACAGTCGATAAAAGAAAATTACGATTTACAATTTTTTGGAATATTACAGATAGTAGAAGTGCACTTAGTGCTATGAAAGAGATAGAAAAGATTGGTAAGAATCTTGGGTTAAAGGTAAATGTAACAGGGAAATTCGTACTTTATTACCTCATGACTGATTATGTGTTTAAAACCTTTCTCTACTCTCTAACCATTTCTCTCTCTATGGTTTTTATCATCTTTTTGATTCTTATGAAGGACTTAAGACTTGCATTACTAGCAATGCTTCCAAATATTATTCCGATCATGATTGGTCTTGGAACCTTAGGCTTTATAAATGTACCCATTGATACCACGATCTGCATGGCCGCATCCGTTTGTCTTGGACTTGCAGTCGATGACACTATTCATTTGATATATAAGTACCGTGAAGGTGGCGAAAGTGCCTTTAAAGAAGTAATTCCAACACTTACATTAACAAGTACAAGCCTCGTGATTGGATTTAGTCTTTTTTATTTTTCAAGCTTTAGGCCCAATAGCGTCTTTGGAATATTATGTGCATGGATTATCACATGGGCACTTTTAACAGATATTTACTTACTCCCCCTACTTTTAAAAGCTAGTGAGGAAAAACTCGAACAGGATTTAGATGATGAAAGAAAACACTATCGTCCAGACTCATCCCTGGCTCATTAAAATTCTCGGTTCAAAGAATCCTGGACACGCATTTGTTGCGACGATACCACTATATGTGGTCTTTATCTCTTATGTCGTTAAAATAGAATCCTATCTCTTAGCTATTGGTTTATTCTTTCTAGCTCTTTTATATTGGAGCTTTATTGAATACGCCATACATCGCTGGCTTTATCATACTCGCTTTAAAAATAATAAGCTTAGATGGTTCTTTGAAACCTTTCATCTCTATCATCACCGAAATATTGATGACAGAAGAGTCTTAAATGCTGGTCCATTAATGATATATCCAATGGTCATAATCCTTATGATGCCGATATATATTATTCTTAGAGGAAACCTTTTTCTCGTAAGTGCGTTTGGTATAGGACTCGCTCTAAGTTATAATTTTTATGAATGTGTTCACTTTCTTATTCACTATAAAAAATTTGAATTTGGTTATTTCTCATATATTCAAAAGTATCATCTCCACCACCATTATAAGAATTGGAATAAGAATTTTGGAAATACATCTCACCTTTGGGATGTAATTCTTGGAACTTATGACAAAAAGTACAAAGTATTCAATGTCACTGAAGAATATGAAAGAGAGATGATAACAGAAAAGAGACAAAAAAAAGAGCAGACAAGTCTGCTCTTAACAAATTAATGAATTAATTAATTTTTTAAATATCTTTAAAGACTATCGATAATCTTATTTAAAGTCTCACTTGGCCTCATAACCGCATTAACTTTATCTGTAGATGGATGATAGTAACCACCTAAATCAACTGATTTTCCTTGCACAGAAATAAGCTCTTCATTAATTTTTGCTTCATTTTCTTTAAGTGCTGTTGCAACACTTTTAAAAGAATCAAGACCAGATTTTGCAAGCTCCTCTGCCCAGTACATTGCTACATAAAAGTGAGAACCTCTATTATCATGTTCACCAGTCTTTCTTGAAGGAGATTTATTTTCTAAGAGGTACTTTGTATTTGCAATATTTAAAGCGCTTGCAAGCGCTTTAATATTCTCATCACCTTTTTTCTCGCCAAGCTCTTCAAGAGATACAGCAAGAGCTAGAAACTCTCCTAATGAATCCCATCTTAAGTGATTTTCTTCGACTAACTGATCAACATGCTTAGGAGCAGAACCACCAGCACCAGTTTCATAAAGTCCACCACCAGCAAGTAGAGGAACAATTGATAACATTTTTGCAGAAGTTCCAAGCTCAAGGATTGGATATAAGTCTGTTAAATAATCTCTTAAAACATTTCCTGTAACAGAAATTGTATCCTTTCCTTCTTTAACTCTTTGAAGTGTATAAGTATTAGCTTCAACAGGAGAAAGAATTTTAATCTCTAATCCATTTGTATCATGTTCTTTTAAGTATTCATTAACCTTCTTAATGAGGTTAGCATCATGAGCTCTCTTTTCATCAAGCCAAAATACTGCTGGATTTCCAGTAAGCCTTGATCTTGTCACACCTAATTTTACCCAATCTTTGATTGAGACATCTTTAGTCTGACACATCCTAAAGATATCTCCAGCTTCCACAGTTTGCTCCATAAGAACTTCCCCGTTACTCGCCATCACTTTCACAACACCAGCATCAGTCATTTCAAATGTCTTATCATGTGAACCATATTCTTCAGCTTTCTTTGCCATAAGACCAACGTTTGAAACATTCCCCATTGTCTTTGGGTCAAATGCGCCATTTTCACGACAAAAATCTACGGTTGTCTGATAAACTCCAGCATATGAACGATCAGGGATCATAAACTTCGTATCGTGTTGCTTCCCATCAGGTCCCCACATTTGACCAGAAGTTCTTATCGCTGCAGGCATTGAAGCATCAATAATAACATCACTTGAAACGTGAAGGTTTGTAATACCTTTATCAGAATCAACCATGGCCATTTTTGGACCATTGTCTAAAGCTTCTTTAAGAGCCTTTTCAATTTCTTCTTTTTCATTTGCTGGAAGTGTCTCAATTTTTTTATAAAGATCACCTAAACCAAGATTTGCGTTCACACCAATTTTTTCAAATGTTGAAGCATACTTTTCAAATACATCTTTAAAAAATACTGAAACAACATGGCCAAAAATAATTGGGTCACTAACTTTCATCATTGTTGCTTTTAAATGAACTGAAAAAAGAACATCTTTATCTTTTGCATCTTGAATTTCTTTTGCGATAAATTTACGGAGCTTTGAAACATTTAAAACCGAGCAGTCAATCACTTCATCTTTTAAAAGAGGCGTGCTTACTTTTAAAACGGTTTCTTTACCACTATTATCAAAGTGAGATATTTTCACATTATCTGCGCTCTCCATGATGTGTGATTTTTCTGATCCATAAAAATCACCACTTTCCATATGTGCAACATGTGACTTTGAAGTCTTCTCCCATGCACCCATTCTATGTGGATTATTCTTAGCAAATTGCTTAACAGCATCGGCCACTCGCCTGTCACTATTCCCCTCTCTTAGAACTGGGTTTACTGCAGAACCAAGTACCTTAGCATATTTTTCCTTCGCTTCTTTTTCTTCTTCTGTGCTTGGAGACTCTGGATAATTTGGTATTTTAAATCCTTGAGATTGAAGCTCAGAGATACACTCTTTTAACTGAGGTACAGATGCCGAAATATTTGGAAGTTTAATAATATTTGCCTCTGGAGTTTTTGCAAGTTCTCCAAGAAGAGAAAGAGCATCTTCTGTTTTTTGCTCAGCACTTAAGTGCTCTGGAAATTGGCAAAGAACCCTTGCTGCTAATGAAATATCTTTAAGTTCAACTTCAATACCAAAAGACTTCGTAAAAGCTTGAACAATTGGTAAGAAAGAATGTGTTGCTAGAAATGGTGCTTCATCAGTTTTTGTGTAAATAATTTTGTGACTCATCGGATAAATTCCTTATGAAAAAGTTAATAGTAATGGTTTGAAAAATTAAGCTGATTTTATCTCAAAATGTATGATTTACCAAGGTAGAACACTTCCATCCCAGTTTACAAAGTCACCTGAAGCATAGTTTTTAGAGCTTTGAATGACCTCAAAGATGTGACGGGCTGTATCATCACTAGACCATACTGTATGCTTGATACCTTTTAAATAATTTTTACTAAGTTCTGTATGAGTAGTTCCAGGGTGAATACTTAGAAATTTACAGGGAATCTTAAGATTTCTAAACTCATTAGAGAAGTTCTTCATAAACATGTTAAGAGCAGTTTTAGATGCTCGATAACTATACGAACCGCCTATATTATTATCTTCAATACTACCGACTTTTGCTGAGAGAACAACGAAATGAGTTTCTTTTTTTCGAGAAATATTTTTCTTAAATGCTTGAACGAGAAGTGGAGTAATAAAAGTATTAACTCTAAATACTTCTTCCATTGTTTCTAAGTTTAATGCTCTGATATTTTTTTCGGGAGAGCTCTTAATAGTTAGAACACCAATACAATTTATAAAAAGATCAAATTGAATCTCTTTTAATTCATCAACTAATGAATTTAGAGAATCCTGATTTAAAGGGTCAAGTTGGAAGCTTTTTATTTCACTTTTACTTAATAGATCAGAGGCATTTTCTTTTTTGCGATAAGTTGCTACGACTTGATATCCTATCCTTGATAGATATAAACTTAGTGAGTACCCTATTCCGTGACCAGCACCAAAGACGATAGCTTTCATAAAGACTTTATTTAGAGGCTTCTTTCAGTTCATTATGTCTATCAATTTCATTTAGAATTTTTTCAGCATCAAATGAAAGCTGACTATATAACTCGATATTCCCATTTCTTTGAGCCTCAACTGCCTTTTCAAGAATATTTGCATATTCAATCTCAAGCTTTTGAATAGGATCTTTTTTAAATAAACCAAACATAAATACCCTTTTTTAGAATCCTAACATTATTAATGATTTTTTAAGCTCTACATTCTCTATATAACCTAGACAACAATCGTCAAAAGACGCCTAAGGCACTGTAAATATTGAAGATGATAAAGATTTAAGTTTGTCTAATAAACAACATATAAACAAGAGCTTATAATGCACTCATGAGAAAGATAGATAAGATAAAAGATGGCCTATTTAAAAGGAATACCACCTTACTAAAATATGCATTAAAAACTGGAAAGAGTATTGTCACCAATAGAGATAATCCTGCAAAGATTATAGAAGATCTCTTAGGAAAAGACGTAAGTGGTTTTGTAGATGATCTTTCTCACTATAAGGGATCAATTACTAAAGCTGGGCAGATTCTTTCTCAATATGCTGAATACTTTCTTGATGAAGAGATGACAAAAGTTCTTAGAAATCTTCAACACTCTACTCATTTTTTAGATTTTGAAAAAATAAAATCTCAAATACCTGATCACTTCTTTAACGAGTTAGTGATCGAAGAGTCCCCTCTTGCTGCTGCAAGTATAGGTCAAGTTCATCGTGCAAAAATTAAGGAGAGCGGAGAAGATATCGTTTTAAAAATTCAGTATAAGGGAATTGATAAGGCCATTAATGGTGATCTTTTCTTTATTAAATTATTAGTTAAGAACCTTAAGATATTCCCAAAAGGTGTTGATCTTAGTGACTTCTTTGAAGAAATAAAAAAAGTGCTTATTGGAGAGATGGATTATCTTCGAGAGGTAGATTTTCAAAAAAAGTATCAAAGTAAACTCGATGATCCATATTTTAAGACGGCAAAAATATATGATAAATATTGTAGTGAAAAAGTTATCGCCCTTGAGTATATAGAAGGATCTTCAATTTCAGACCTTGAAGTAAATGAAAATAATCAAGACAAGCTGAATCTCTTAGGAGAAAAGCTTTTTGAAAACTTTTTAAAAGAGATTTTCCTCTATGGACTTGTTCAAAGTGATGCTCACGGTGCAAACTTTATCGTACCTCCTCTTCTAGATTCTCTTTACTTAATAGACTTTGGAGCATGCCTAGAATATGACCACAAAACCTTAGAGTTTTATCGTCAATTTCTCATTCATGGTTACAATAGAGATCGTGAACAGTTTTTGAAAGAGTTCTATCGTTTTTGGGATTCAACAAATAAGAGTATAAAAATAAACGAAGACCTCTTATGGGAGTATATTATTCTGACAACAGAACCTCTTCACAGTGAAAACTTTGATTGGGGTAAAACAGACTTACCAGATAAGGCCTACCCACTTGCTCAAAAGATGATGAAATCAATGAAGTTTAAATCAGCTCCTTCTGAGATGATCTTCATTGATAGGAAGTTGATCGGACTTTTTACCTTACTGAGAAAATTAGAATGTCACTTTAATGTGAAGCAGGTTTTTGAAACAGTATTGAATGAGTATCATCATAACCAGAAGCTACAAAACAAGAGCTAAGAAAATAAGGATTTAGTAATGGAACATAAGAATATTTTAGGAGAAGAGTTGAAGATATGTGGCTGTAACCCAATGACTGGCTGGAAACGTGATGGATTTTGTAAAACTGAATTTAGTGATCGCGGAGTTCATACAGTCTGTTGTGTGGTAACCGAAGAATTTTTAAGTTTTTCAAAGTCACAAGGAAACGATCTATCAACACCTAGACCAGAGTTTGGCTTTACTGGGTTAAAAGCTGGGGATCATTGGTGTGTATGTGCTGGAAGATGGTTTGATGCTTATAAGGCAAATAAAGCTTGCCCTGTCATCTTAGAGGCCACACATGAAGAAACACTAGCGATTATTCCTTTTGATGCTCTTGAAAAGAATGCATTTAAAGAAAATTTACAATAATTGGAGACCTTAATGAATAAAGAAGAAATAAAAACTCTTTTACACCACAGAGAGCCCTATCTTATGGTTGATGAGGTTAAAGAAATCAGTGAAACATCAATAAAGACCTTTAAGGAAGCTCGACTTGAAGAGCCCTACTTACAAGGGCACTTTCCAAATATGCCAGTTGTCCCAGGAGCTATGTTACAAGAGTTTTGTACTCAGTCAGCAGGTATACTTCTTACAAAGTTTCATTGTGGGGTTAAGGACTACCATTCAGAAAAAACGAAAGGTCATGCTATTGGAGTTCTTAATAAAGTTGAAAGTGCAAAGTACTATCAAGTCTGTAAGCCTGGAGCTATCAACGCAGAGATTACTTTAAAAGAATCAAAAGATAATCTTTTTAAATTCAAGGCAAAGGTCACTCAAAATGGAAAACTTATGGCCAAGATAAATTTTAATCTTGTGAATGCTCCTGAGTCTGTGCTGCACTGAGTTCTTCTTTTTCAGTGTCTAAGCATGACTTGATCGCATTTCTAAGAGCATAATTTTGACCAATGATGACACCAGCATTACCTGAACCTGAAATTGTCGTACAACCACCGTTAGTGTGTATTCCGATAATTTTCCCAGTCGCTTCGTTTACAATGGCTGCACCAGAGGCTCCACCCATTGTATCTGCATTGTGAGTCATCGCTGCGTTAGCATTTGTAGTAAAAAAACTATCAAATGAAGTTGAAAGAATTGAACCAATATCAGTTTGTTGAGCAAGATTAGCGGAGCTATCTTCACTTGAGCCATAACCAGAAACTCTTATAATATCACCACTCTTATAGCCATCATAACTAATTTCCATATGCCCTTGAACTTCACCTGGGTATAAACCTGTCTTTGCATTCTTTTTGATTCTCACTACCGCCCAGTCATCACCAATACCAGTATAATTGTGTTTGATTGAAAGTCTGTTGACCTCATAGAAGTCTTGTTCTCCAGAGAATTGAGGAACACCATCAATCGAAGCAGGACTGTTAAAATCTACAAATTCTAAGGCCTCGTAACAGTGACCTGCAGAAATTGCACATGTTTTAGAAATCATTGTCAGAGTACAAAAGCCTCTTCCCATCAATATTCCTATTGCTCGGCCAACAGGTCTGATATTTGAAAATGATCTATCGTCTTTATCACCACAGATAGACTTTTCACTCGCATGAGACATTGAACTTACTACTAACACACATAACAACAGTTTTTTCATACAGATCCTTTTTTGAATGGATCGCTTATCTCATTGTAGTTTTGGATAGTATAGGATTCTCTGATGATGAGGTAATATTTATATGGCAGTGTTTTAAAGGAGTTAGACCACTTTCCTTACACCCTTTAAACTTACTTTCTAAAGAAATACATCAACAAACTTAAAACAGCACTCACAAGTAAAGAAGTGGTCAAAGGAAAATAGAATTTGGAATTGCCGTTTTCTATTCTTATATCACCTGGAAGCTTTCCAAGAGGAAGCTTTGAGCCTCCAAAATGGAGAAAAAGTCCTACAATGATAAAGATAATCCCTATAAGGATTAATGTCTTTGAAACACTACTCATGAACCTATGATAACTTAATACTTATTAGGTGAAAACCAACAAACAGGTCTGGCCCACTCATTTGCACAGCTTGCATAAAAAGGATCTACATCGTCAAATTCCATCTGCTGTTGGACTCCACAGTTAAAGCCTGCGATATAAGTATCAAGACGGCATTGAGGCTCTGGATGCTTGTAATTTGTTCTCATTACTTCATGAGTTGCTTTTTCTTCAAAACTTGGAACTCTCCAAGAAGACTTTAATGAGGCAAACATTTTACTAACAACAAGTGAGGCTTTAAAGATTCTTCGACAAGTTGAAGTTTCACATGGAGTCACATTCATTAAACTATTATCAAAAGATGGCTTTTCATAAAGATCCCATTCTCTTGATTCAAGAGTATGAGACATACAAAAGCTAGTGGCAAAGTAGTCCGCTTGTCCTTCTGCAGAAGACCAGCTTCTTTTTTCAGACCTTCCACGAAGAGATTTTGGAGCTCCACCAAAATGATGACCAAGCTCATGACAAAGTATAAGACTTAATCCATCTTCATCCATATCTTCATATCTTGCAATTCCACCATTAATCACGATAACTGGATTATTATCATCGTCTCTGGTCGCGTGTGCATTTACCCTTGGACTATCCCAAATACCTTCAACAATAAACTTCTTTCCCTTCTTTTGCCTTACAAATGGCGTCCATTTTTCCTGAAAAGACTTAAGGATTCTATTAAATTGATCTTCGCTTAAAGTACCTACAGATTTTTCTCTCTTATCATAGTGTAAATTGTTCTCTGGAAAACAAGCATAAGAATATGTTTGAGTGATCATTAAAAGTGAAAATAAAAAGTTCTTCATCTCCCCTCTCCTTAGGTATAAGCGATAGAAAATAATGCTTATGTTATGAGAAAAATATCACATGTAGTACCTGATTTATATCAGTTTTACATCTAATAAAAAAAATCTTTTTATAGTCTTCATATCAGATTCAACCCATAACCCGCTACCTAAGCTTTATCTACACAAAATATTGGAGGACGCTATGAAAGCAATGAAAAAAACAATTCTCATGATGGTACTTGGACTTTTAGCAAACGCAGGAACTCCTGTTGAAAGACTTGTTCCAGTAAAAAACATTTTTAGCCCAGAAGGATTTGACTCTAATGACAATGTCGAAGTGATCGTTGAAGGTCATCTTCCAAACCTTTGTCATAAGACTCCAATGAAAACTGTGTCAATTAATGGTAATTCAATTGATATCAAAGTGACTGCATTGCACTACCATGATTCAAACCCTTTTTGCCCACAAGTCATTGTTCCTTTTCTTGAGACAGTAAGCTTAGGAGTACTTGATAAGGGTGACTACAAGATTACTGTTAATGGAAAGACTATCTTTGAAAAAGAAGGCTCATTAAGCATAAATGAGAGCACAAGTGATGCTGTAGATGAGCACGTTTATGCAAGAGTGAACTACATTGAAAAGACAGAGGGATCAAGAATTGTAAAACTAAAAGGATACAATCCAAGTGATTGTTTCGTTCTTGATAAAATTGAAGTAATCAATAACGGAAAAGACGTTTACTCAATTCTTCCACAAATGAAACAGGTCAGACCAGACTGTCCAATGGAAATGCTAGAATTCGAATACGAAGTAGAAGTACCAAATGACCTTAAAAGCGACAGAGTCCTCCTACACGTAAGAGCAATGGAAGGAAAATCAGTTAATACAATTTTTAATAACTAAGTCTCAAAAGGTGCCACCACCAAAAGGTGCCACTAGACTTTTCCAGTAATCACTGCGTTAAATGACACAATGTTTACAGGGAAAGTCTCCTGGCCAGATTCCAACTTCTAGTGCAACTCCGCGGTTGAATAA
>NZAF01000018.1 GCA_002686115.1 Halobacteriovorax sp.
CCATATGAACATGTTTTTAGAGTTCGATTTAGAATCGATGGTTCTTTGATGGAAGTTAATCAGCCTCCTAAAAATCTTGCAAGTGCAATTGTTTCAAGAATAAAGATTCTCGCTCAACTTGATATTTCCGAAAAAAGAAAACCACAAGATGGAAGAATTAAATTGACGGTAGCAGGTGAGCCAATTGACTATAGGGTTTCAAGTTGTCCGACTTTGTTTGGAGAGAAGATTGTTCTTCGACTACTAGATCAATCCAATCTTCAATTAGATATGACAAAGCTTGGGTTCGAACCAAAGCAAATTGAAGTCTTTAAAAATGGTATTTCTCAGCCTTACGGTATGTGCCTTGTAACAGGACCGACAGGATCTGGTAAAACAACTACACTTTATTCTGCACTCGCAGAACTTAATAAAGTAGATAAGAATATTGCAACTGCGGAAGACCCTTGTGAATTTAACCTAATGGGTATCAATCAAGTTAACGTTAAAAAAGAAGTGGGATTAACATTTGCAGCAGCACTTAAATCTTTCTTAAGACAAGATCCAGATATTATCATGGTTGGTGAGATTCGAGATTTTGAAGTTGGAGAAATCGCTATTGAAGCAGCTCTTACAGGGCACATGGTGCTCTCAACTCTTCACACGAATGATGCCCCTTCAACAGTTACAAGATTATTAAATATGGGAATAGAGCCATTTCTTGTCACAGGTGCACTTAACGTCGTTGTTGCTCAAAGACTGTGTAGAAGAATATGTAGTAACTGCAAGGAAGTTGATCCAAATGTGACGATTGAAGAAATTGTAGCATGTGGTGTAGCTCCAAGTTCAGCAGAAACAATGACTGTTTATAAAGGTGCTGGTTGTGAATTGTGTAATCAAACAGGTTATAAAGGAAGAGTGGCGATTTATGAAGTTCTTGAGATGTCACCAGGATTAAGGGAGCTCGTTTTAAAGCACGCTTCAGCAGATGAAATTAAAAGACAAGCAATTATAGAGGGAATGAAAACTTTGAGGATGTCAGCTTTAACAAAAGTTGCAGAGGGAGCAACCACTCTTACAGAGGCGGTTAATAACTCAAGTGCTGATAAGTTTTAGAGGGATATGAAATGAGCGATGATACTAAAACACAGACCGCTTCAGTTACTAGATCAAAAGCAACAGGAAGCATGGGTGCTGAACAAGTAAAAATTCAGCAGCTCTTTAAGCTTATGGTTGATAATGGTGGTTCTGACTTACACATTACACCAGGTACATCTCCTGCCATGCGAGTTAGTGGTGAGATTGTCAGAGTTAAAGTTGGTGCTTTAACAAATCAATCTTCAAAAGAGCTTATTTACCAAGTTCTTACAGAAGAACAAAAAAATGAATTTGAAAAAAACCTCGAACTCGATTTTTCTTTCGGTATTAAAAACTTAGCAAGATTTAGGGCCAATGTTTTTTATTCAAAAGGTGGCGTCGCTGCAGTTTTTAGACTTATTCCTTCAATCGTTCCAGACTTTAAATCACTGAATCTTCCAAATGTACTTTTAGAAATGACAGATGTTTCAAATGGTCTAATGGTTGTTACAGGCCCTACAGGATCTGGTAAGTCTACTACACTTGCTTCTCTTATTGATAGACTAAATGAAATTGAAGCAGGTCATATTATGACATTGGAAGATCCCGTAGAATTTGTGCATCCACATAAGACATGTCTTGTGAATCAAAGAGAAATCGGTAGAGACTCACATACATTTACAAATGCACTTAAAAGTTTACTTAGGCAGGATCCTGATATTGTTCTTGTCGGAGAGATGAGAGATGCTGAAACAATCGAAGCTGCCCTAACAATTGCAGAAACAGGTCACTTGGTNTTTGGTACACTCCANACAAACTCTGCNGTTCAAACAATTAACAGGATGATTAACGTTTTNCCTGCTCACCAACAAGATCAGGTCAGAACNCTTCTATCATTCGTTCTTCAAGGNGTTGTNTCGCAGCAATTACTTCCAAAATCTTTTGANCCTGGAAGGGTTCTTGCTATGGAGATTTTAAGACCNACATCAGCAATCAGAAACTTAATTAGAGAAGATAAAATCCACCAAATATATTCACAGATGCAAGTTGGACAAGACAAGTCTGGGATGATTACGATGAACCAGTCTATTAAAAAACATGTAGATAGAGGGGCTATTGATGTAGAAACGGCTTTGTCTTATTCTACTAATGTGGAAGAACTAGCTCCACAGTTAGGTGTTAAGAAATAATAATCTTAGGAGATTTTAACTGTGCCAAACTTTAGATGGGAAGGTTTAAATAAAGAGCGTGAACGTGATAAAGGCATGATTGAAGCTGATAATATGCGTGATGCTAAACGTCTTCTTAAAGGCCAAGGGATAAAAGTTCGAAAAATTAGCCCACCTTCAATTATGGACCTTGATCTTAATCAAGCGATGGTTGATGCTGGCTTTATGAAGCCTTTTGGTGCGAAAGAGCTTATGAACTTCACAAAGCAGCTTTCAACAATGATTGGTGCAGGTGTTCCAATTATGATGGCACTTGAGATTATACAGAAGTCTGAAAAAAACCCCGTCTTAAAAAATACGATTGCGAAAATTGCTAGAGAAGTTGCTGAGGGAAAGACTCTCGCAGACAGTTTAGCTGCCCAGCAGGGATTTGATAAATTATACTGTAACCTTGTGAGGGCGGGAGAGGTTTCTGGTATCCTTGATGGAATCTTAAAAAAATTATCGGAACATTTAGAAAAGGCTGAACAAACGAAAGCACAAGTCAAGGGTGCGATGACGTATCCTGCAATCGTCGTTACAGTTGGTATTGGTGTTGTTTGGGCGTTAATGACATACGTTGTGCCTCAATTTGTTTCAATGTTTAAAGACTCAGGAAAAGAATTACCTTCAATTACTCTCTTTGTTATCGATGTTAGTAATTATTGTCAGGAAAACTCCTTAAAAATGATCGCAACGGCTTTTGCGCTAGGGCTTGGTTTTAGGTCTTGGAAGCAAACTCCCTTGGGAAGTAAGGTGATGGACATTGTTGGAATGCGAGCACCTGCTTTTGGAAAAATTATTATAAAAGGGAATCTTACGACATTTTCTAGAACCCTTGCTACGCTTCTCGCAGCAGGGGTTTCATTAATAGATGCTCTAGATATTTGTATTGAAGTTCTAGACAACCAAATTATAGCAGCCGATATTAAAGAAGTAAGAGATCAAGTTGTTCAAGGTAAAACTCTAACAGAGCCTCTTGCAAAGATTGAGTATTTTCCAGATATGGTAACTCAAATGATTAAGGTTGGTGAACAGACAGGGTCAATTGATCAGATGCTTGTTAAGATTTCTGAGGTTTTTGAGGATGAAGTAAACGAAGCAGTTAAAGCCGCAACATCTCTCATTGAGCCTATCATTCTGGTAGCATTAGGTGGTTGTGTAGCTGTAATTTTAGTAGCCGTATACCTACCAATGTTTACAGGTGCTTAGGATTTTTATTCAAAAAAAGCCAATAAAACTAGTCAAAAATTAAACTATTTTTTTTTAAAGTTTGGGCAGAAATAGCCGATATTAGGTGTAATATTAATAGATGTTATAATTTTTTTAACTTTCTTATAGATTTCTATCTGTGATCTTAATTCTAGAAAAGAAATATATAGGTGAGTTAATACTTTAATTTAACCTTGATGATCTTAATTCATCAAATTTTAAGGAGTACGTATGAAATTACTAAAAAAACAAGAAGGTTTTACACTCGTAGAGCTTATGGTTGTTGTTGCTATCATTGGTATTTTATCAGCAGTAGCAATTCCAAACTTTAAACGTTATCAAGCAAAATCAAAGCAGTCTGAAGCTAAGCTTCAGCTTTCTTCAATCTACACTGCAGAAACAACTTTACAGACTGATTATGATTCATTTGCAACTTGCTTACAGTTTGGTGGATATATCGGACCATTAAATGATAACTACTATGCAGTTGGGTTTAACACTCAAGACCCAGGTGATGTTGTTGCTAATGGTGGTGCTGGTTGTGGTGCGGCACCAGGAAACACTCAAGGTTGGCCAGCTAACAAAGTTGTTGACGGTGATACTGCTACTGTTGCCGAACTAGGAGCAAACGAAGCTGTTGGTGCACTAGAAAACTCATTTACTGCCGTTGCAAATGGTAGAATCTCAGCAGACTCTGCTCAAAGAGATATTTGGACAATTGATCAAAACAAAGATTTAACTCAAGCACAAGATGGTGTTAACTAATCTGATTAATCAAAAAGTAAAAGTTAATAAAACTAGGGCTATCATTGATAGCCCTTTTTTTATATTTGAATTTTGTCTTTCCATTCTGGATGATTAGATTTGTAAATACCGGATTCATATAAATAAGGGTTTCCTTCTAGGTCGATAAGATTACAATTTTCATTTTCTTTATTTAAGCATTCTAAATCAATAGAGAGCTTTAGGTTGTATAGTGTTTGAAAGGTTCTCTGTTTTAAATCACTATCTTCTGACATTGAAAGATATTCATTATATAGCATTGTAAAGGCTTCGTTTTTAAAACCAAGGCCTGCACGAATTTTGGAAGCTATTCTGCCTGCAAGTGGATAGCGTTTGGACTTTTCACTTTGAAGGTAGTCAAAGAATGGAAGTGCTTCTCTGCATTTATTCATCTCCATACAAAGATTAAATGCTTTATGCCAGTTCAAATAATGGTCACTACTGAAGTGTTCGAGACCAAAGGAATAGATTGAATCAGCACCAAAAAGATCATCTTTTATAATAGAGAGATAAAGACCGCCATATTTGTAATTTTCATAAAAATATGGATTTAGTTTGGCAATTAAATTAAATCGATGAAACATCCATGAGTTTTCATTATTCTTCACATGTTCATGATCTGAAAATAATAGTGTATTCATCCAATAATAACTTGAAATAAGCTTATCTTGACCGAGTGAAAGCACACTTAATACAGTTGGATCAAGAGTGTAATGAGTCAGTTCCTTTGAAGATGTTGGAGTATTACGATTTGGCCTATTATATTGAAGTGTCATAATAAGTGCGAGTGTTATCATTATAAGTATCGTATTTTTAATCTCTTGTGCTTTTACCATGTTAACTATTATAATTTAAATAATTATAGGGATAAAGATGTTTACTGTTAAAAATATAAGAAAAGAGTTTATTGTCGACTTTTGGAAAGATCCATTTGTAGCATTAGAGGATTTATCATTTGAACTTGAGAAAGGAAAAATTACTGGTTTCTTGGGGGCAAATGGTGCGGGTAAAACAACTTTCTTAAAAATTCTTCTTCGATTTATTCAGCCATCAAGTGGTGAAATCAGCTATTTGGATGGTGTGAGCACTAATGACTTTTTTAAAAATCTTGGGTATATGCCTGAACGTCCCTATTACTATGAATATTTAACTGGTCGTGAGTTCTTAAGGTACTGTGGAAAACTTCAGAATCTAAAATCTGATAAAATTGATAAGGCGATAGACTTTTGGACTCATGAGTTAAAAGTTAATTTCGCCCTAGATAGAAATTTGAAGTCATATTCAAAAGGCATGTTACAAAGAATTGGATTTGCTAGTGCATTATTACACGATCCGAGTCTTGTTGTTTTAGATGAGCCATTGTCAGGTCTCGATCCTATGGGAAGGAAAGAGTTCAAAGATATTCTATTAAAAGTTAATCAAGAGTTTGGCTGTACCGTATTTTTTAGCTCACACATTGTTTCTGATGTTGAAGAAGTATCAGAAAATGTTGTTGTTATTGATAAAGGGTCATTAGTATATCAAGGTAATATAAATTCACTTCTTGATCAATCGGCTAGTAAGCTTGTTAAGATTGAAGTTGATAGAGTGAGCGATGAGCTGCAAAAAGCTGAGCATCAAATAATTGAAAAGATGACCATTGGTTCTCGAAATTATTTATATTGTTATAAAGAAAACCAAGAAAAGCTGATTAAAGAAATGGCTAATTCAAGTATAAATATTATCTCATTGAATCAAGAAAGTTATTCCTTAGAGGAAGTGGTGTATAAGTTAAATGGATAAGACTTTACTAATTGCAAAATATACTTTTAAACAACTACTAAAGAGTAAAATAATGTTCAATTGCTTCTGGCTCGGTCTAGCTTTGATGTTATTTACTTATATTACCTCAGAGTTTTCTTTTGGTAACCCAAAAGTCATTGCGATGGACTTTGGCGTAGGGGTCTCAAGTCTTGCCTCTGTTGCAGTTGCAATTTTCTTGGGAGTAAGTTTATTAAGTGAAGAAATAGAAAGTAGAACGGTTTATATTACTTTGTCCCGCCCTATTGCCAGAAGTAGTTTTATCTTTGGTAAGATACTAGGTATGTCTTTGATACTATTCTTAAATACTTTAATTATTCTATCTTGTTCATTAGTTATATTTTTCTTATTTGGTGGCGAGTGGAGTACCTTAATTCCAGTATATCTTATATTTTCAATGTTTGAGGCACTTCTCATACTATTAGTTGTTGTTTTTTTTAGTCTGATAACTAATAAGGTCCTGTCTGTCATGAACACTATCGTTATTTTTATCTTAGGGCATGCAATCCCAAATAGCTTAGATATTAATATGGTGAAAAATAATCCGTTACTCGAGAATCTTTTAAAAGGCTATACATATATCTTTCCTGACTTAGATAGATTTAATATAAAAAAAGAACTTTCATTATCATTTCAAGTTGATACAACACTGATTTTTAATTCATCGGCCTATGCTATAAGTTATATAGTTTTGTTAATGAGTGTCATTATTTATATTTTTAAAAACAAGGATCTCACATAGTTTTATTAATCTATAAGTCATTCTTTTTTATCTTTGGCGCACTTGTTGGTAGCTTCTTAAATGTATTAATACTGAGAATACCAAAGGGAGAAAATTTTGTATCAGAAAGGTCTCATTGCCCTAAGTGTAAAAAGTTAATTTTTTGGTATGAAAACATTCCTATTATTAGTTATGCTTTCCTTCGAGGTAAGTGCTCAGGTTGTAAAAATAAGATTAGCATACAATATCCAGCTGTTGAACTTTTTACGGGAGTTGTTTGCTTAGCCCTTGCCCCAAGCTTTATTAGTGTAGAAAAGTTGGCTTCATTTCTATTTTATTTTAGTGTTGCCTGTGCCTTTATTGTTCATTTTATTATTGATCTGAAGCATAAGATATTGCCTGATGGTATCAATATATACTTAGCCATATTATTTATTTCTTCCAGCGTCTTAAGTCGGCCATACGAGTTTTGGTTAATTGGAGGACTCGTGGGTTTTCTATTTCCGTTGGTCATTACTTACATCTTTTATCTTTTAAAGAATCAAGTAGGTCTTGGAGGAGGAGATATAAAACTCTATGGAGCATTGGGGATTTTTCTTGGACCTATGGGTGTTCTTCATAATATTTTTATGAGTTGTATGCTTGGCTCACTGATTAGTATTCCTCTTTTGTCGTTTAAAATAATAGATAGAAAAACTCCAGTACCTTTTGGACCATTTATAATTCTTGCAGTGGTAATTCAGATTTATTTTCCAGGTTTTTATCAGTCGATCCTAGAATATATATCAGGCCCTAGCCTATAATTTAATTAACTTCTTGAAATCTAGTCATCATGCTGTGTATAATTTTAGTAATAGTTTCGATGGAATGAAATGGCGAACAGCAATATTGAAGTAAAAGACATTCTTGAGCGCTTTAGAGAGCTTTTTGGTTTAATATCTCCTAAAATAATTGGTGTAGATATTGGGCAAAGCTCTGTCAAAATTGCAGAAATCGAAAAGAAAGGTGACTCTTTTAAGTTAGTAAAGTTCCTTAAAAAGGATTTACCAGAGGGCTCTATTGTTGAGGATGAAGTTCAAAAGCCAGATGAAATAAAGCAAATTATCTCTGCGGCCATTAAAAAAGGTGGCTTTAGTACAAGCCAAGTTTGTCTAGGGCTTTATGGGCCAAATACAATTGCTAGAAAGTTACAACTTGCAGGTGGATCTGAAGAAGAGCTTGAAGATCAAGTCTTTTGGGAAGCTGAACAGTATCTTCCATTTCCCCTTGAAGATAGTAACCTTGATCATCACCTAGTGGGTGAAAATATCGGTGGTGGTGTAGATGTAATTGTTGCAGCTATAAAAAAAGATGTCATGACTAAGTTTAAGGGGCTTGTGGAGGCTGACGGAAGTGTGGTTAAGGTCGCTGACTTATCATCTATTGCTATAAGTAATCTTTTTATTGAACATATAAATCAAACACAAGATGAAGATGATAATCGTTCTAGGATGCTTATCGACTTTGGTTCTCAAAAAACAATTTTTATTATGATTAAAAATAGAATGCCTATTTTTGTGAAAGAAGTCATGATGGGAGGAATGGTTGTAACGGAAGAAATTCAAAGGCAGTTGGGTGTAAACTTTGCAGAGGCTGAAGACTTAAAGATTACGACTGATGGGCAGGGAAATCTACCAGAGGAAATTGTCTCTATTATAAATTCTATTAATCAGACAATCATTGCTGAGATTAGAAAGGCTTATGATATTTATATCAGTGCAACTTCAGATGATGATCTTGCTGGCTGCTATGTGACAGGCGGTAGTATACGTTTACCAAAATTTCTAGATTCTTTATCTAAAAATTTAAATGTCGACATTACAGTATTTAACCCATTTGAAACTATAGAATATGCTTCAAGCTTTACAGAAGAAGACTTATCGGAAATCGCTTATATTGGTGCAGTTAGTTTAGGACTAGCTATGAGGTCGGTAGAAGTATGATAAAGATAAATCTACTAGATAGGAAGAAGCCATTTAAAATTCCTGTTATAGCAGGAATTAATATCTATGAAATTAAGCCGAGACCATTAATTGTAGCTTTTTGCATCTATTATATTGTTGATGGTTATACATTGCCATTTCTAGAAAGAGATCTAAGGGCACCAACTCAAGAACGAGATCAGCTTAAAAAGGATTCAAGAGCTCTTAGGAAAGACTTAGCTCGAGATAAAGAGCTTGAAAAGAAAATGAGTGCCTTTGATGAGCAAATTCAGAAATTAAAGAAGAGAGAAAAAGAAGTCGAACAAATCATGGCTCAGAGATCGAATCCTAAGAATATCCTATCTGAAATCTCAAAAAGAGTTCCAGAGGATCTTTGGATCGATGAGCTGATAATTAAAGATAAATATAATGTTGAAATTAGCGGTGGAGCCATTTCTTATGCTTCACTATCGACATTTATTGAAAAGGTAAGAAAGTTACAATATTTTAGCGGTAATTTAGTTCCTAAAGAGACTAAGACAGAGTCTATTAATTATTTCGGAAAAACAGTTCGTGCTTCAAAATTCAAAGCTGAAGGTCGTATTGTGACCTTTGGAGATTTTTAATGACTAATTTGATTAATCGCCTTTGGTTAGGAATATTGATTTACAGTATCTATAGTGTATATGATTCATATGCGACTAAAGAACAGCGTAAGAATGAAATTATGCAAGAAATTAGTCAGTTAAGTACCAAGATTCAAAAGCAAAGAAGACAAATTAAATTAATTCAAGAATATCAAAAGGATATTGAGGCTAAGAAGAATGAAATTGAAGAAGTCGCTGTTCAAATCGAAAATCTTCAAAAAAGGTTTCCTCGAGAAGTGTCAGATCCAGAAAATATCAAAATTATTAAAGAATTGTCAGATGCTCTAAAGATTAGAGACTTAAATATTACACCAGAGCAAGATATTGTTAACGGCTTTTATATTGTTAAGAGGTATAAAATTGTTGCGGAAGCAACATATCTTCAATTTCTATTATTACTTGAAAGAATTTCAGAAAATGAACGAATTCTAAATGTAAACGGTATTCACTTAAAAAGATTAGAAACTAAGCGTAAGCAACGTTATCAACCCCTTGAAGTTGAAGCCGTAGTTGAAACATATAAGTACAATCCAACGCATAAGGAAAATAGAGGTATTTCAGAAATCGAGACTAGGCTTAGAAACGAGGCAAAGCAGAAGGGTGCTACAAGAAACAAAAAAAGAAATAAAAAAAAGAAAAAGGGTAAAAAATGATGAACAAGTTAATTCCATTAATTTTCATTTCGTTATCTGTTTTTGCTTTGGATGCTGACTTAAAAAAAAGACTCAAAGATTTTAGAGATCCATTTAAAAGAAACATTAGTGTCTTAAGAGGTAAGAAGGTAAAGGCATCGAAGAAGACATTCTTTTCAAATCGAACAGACCCTAATAATGTTAACGTACAAACTCTTAGAGTGACAGGTGTATTTCTTGGTGAGAAGAGAAGAGCTATTGCTCAGGATACATCTAAAGATGACGGTGAACCATTTGTTATAAGTGAAGGAATGCAGCTTGGGCAGGATAAGATTAAGGTTGCTGCGATATTACCTGGTGGAATTGTACTCATTGAGAAAGTTAAAAATATCTATGATGAGTATGAATATCTTGAAACGATTATTCCAGTCTCTGAGTAAAAACGTATATTATAAATTTCTATAATAATTTAAATTAATTAGGTATACTATTACAGTGTAAATACCGAATCATATAAATGATTTGATCAGGAAGAATGAATCATGTTTAGAAAATCAGTTTTTTGTATTTTTGTTTCTTTTATACAGTTCACAACAATTTACGCCAGTAATTTAATGGCCATTAATTTTCAACAAAAGGATGACTTGAGTTATCTTGATTTATTATTTGATAATGAAAATGTCGAAGTTGTGAAAAACCATGTTATTCAAGACAAACAGATTATCTTAGATGTTAAGGGGGTTGATGCCTCTGAAAGAGTTATGAGAGCTTTTGATACATCTGAATTCTCTGGAGCTGTCGTCTTTGTCTCAGCATATAAGAGACCAAGTAGTCCTGAGGACGTAAGAATTGTTCTACAACTAAGAGAAAATGTTCGATCGAAAATTAAAACAGAAGGCCAGAGAACAATTCTAACATTAGAGAATAGATTTGGTGTTCTTGGAAGAGATAAGATTGGAAATGAAGATGAACTTGCTAATACTGTCATAAATAAGAAGTCGACTAGGATTAATGTTCCAAAGTCAGAATCAATTGAAGATATTCTAGAAAACTTAACTCTGTCGGGCAGAAAGAAATACATCGGAAAGAAGATTACGTTAAATGTTAAGCAGTTAGCAGTAAGTAATGTTTTGGAGATGATTGCTGACGCATCAGGTTTTAATATTATTCAGCCATCTGATGTTGGATCATTACCTCCTCTGACAATGAATCTTGTAAATACTCCATGGGATCAGGTTCTTGATACCGTAATGGAGCTTAACGACTTAGTTGCTCAGAAAAATGGCTCAATTTTGATTATTAAAACTCTCGCACAAGCAGTTAAAGAGGCTGAAGATAAGGCAAACGCCGATAAGAAGAGGCTAGAAGCAGAGCCAATTCTTACAAAAATTTTTCCTATTAGTTATGCAAATGCAGAAACTTTAAATACTATTTTAGGTTCTTATGTGTCGGAAAGAGGAGCCATTCAGATTGACCAAAGAACGAACTCTTTAATTCTCAAAGAGACACAGTCGGCAATTGATAAAGTTGAAAAGATTCTAAAGTTTCTTGATACACAAACACCGCAAGTATTAATTGAGTCAAAATTTGTTGAAATTTTTGAAGAGCATGCAAAAAATATTGGTCTGAATCAGGGATTAACTTTTGGATATGACCCAGTTTCTTCTCGAGACAGTCTTACAAATCAAGCTGCTCCTGCAACAGGGGGTGGTACTGGTGGCGGCGCTGCTGGAGGAGGAGACCTAGGAGGCTTTTCATTTAGTACAGCACCTTCCGCAGGTGAGGGAGCCAGAGACTTTTTCGGAATTAGTATTGGTACTTATGGAAGACTATTAAATTTAAACTTCACACTACAATTATTAGAAAGTGAGTCAAAGGCAAAAATTGTAGCTTCTCCAAGAATCGTTACCAAGCACAAGGTTCCAGCAACACTAAGTTCAACGGATGAAAGATATTTTCCTACAACAACCTTTACAAATACGGCTTCTACAGGTGGTTTTGAATCTAATAAAGCTCAATTAAGTATTAAGGTTACGCCACAGGTTACTAATGATGGATCAATTGATCTCACACTTGACCTGATTAAGGAACAATTTACAAATCAAATTGCAGCAAACGCACCATTTAATAAAACAAATAGAGATATAAAAACGAACGTCCTAGTTGATAATGGTTCTACAATAGTTATCGGTGGTCTCTTTACTTATGCGAAAAGAGAGTCTCACTCAGGTGTACCATTTCTAAAAGATCTACCTCTAGTTGGGTGGTTGTTTAGAACACCTTACAATCCATCTATTGAAAAAAGTGAGTTAGTTGTTTTTATTACTCCTAGAATCATTAATCAGGAGGAAGCAGGCCTATCTGCTAATTAATGATGAGTGATTATAATTCTTTAATTAAAAAATACACTGAAAAGCTTAGGGATGATCCTCGCTCAAGGACCTTTGCACCTCTTGGTGAAATTTATAGAAAGCTCGGATTATATAAGCAGGCGATTTCAGTTTATGAAGCTGGTATAAAAGTACATCCAACTTATTCGCTAGGAATAATTGGTTTAGCTCAATGCTATTTTGAAATAGATGAGTACCAGTTGAGCTATAATGTTTTAAAGCCCTACTTGAATTTAAACAATGATAATCTGAAATATTTAAATCTCTATGCTTCGGTTTGTGAGAAATTAAATTACATAGACGAAGCCTTAAAGACCTACAAAAATATCCTTTTCATTAGTCCAAGAGATGAGAAAGCTAAGCAGTTTATAAATAGATTTGAAGACGATTCGATATCGGCAATATCATATGTTGATGATGAGCCATTTGAAATAGATGCTCTAGACACTGGATTAAATGAATGGAGCCAGCTAAACCTTCTTGATCCTCTAGGTAATATAGAAGATGAAGAAGAGGTGCCTGAATTAAATGATCAGAGTGAGCAGGAAGATACTAGAGAAAGTGAAGTTGATGATAAGCCTCTTTTTAGCCATACCCTTGTTGATCTCTATGTAGATGGTGGTGCAATTGAAAAAGCCATTGAAATTTTAGAGAGTGCTCTTGAAAATAACCCAGATGATATACGTTCTATAGAGCGTCTAGAGGAGCTCAAGGCGAGTCTTGAGAATAGAAACAATAAAACATCTGAGATTTCAATAGTTGAAAGTCAAGAGAGAGATCAAGAAGATACTGAAGAAGATGATCACGATAATTTGATGAAAGTCTTTGATCAAAATGTCGCAAAACTAAACTCTCTAGAAGATGAAGAAAATACTAAAAAACAAAGCGCGAGTACGAGTCAAAGTATAAGTGAAGCAGATGTTATCGAAAAAGTTGAAATGGCTTACTCATTATTTCTATCGCATATTAATAAAAAATCAAATGAGTATCTAAGATGAAGATTAAAGTTATCAATGGACCAAATTTAAATTATCTAGGTAAAAGAGAAGTTGAAATTTATGGTTCAATGACTCTAAATGATATTGAAAACTTTGTTACTAAGAAACTTGGAGAAATGGGTTTTTCTTCAGTTAAACATGATTGGTATCAGAGTAATTCAGAATCAGAAATAATTGAAGCCATACAAGAATTGAAAGACAGTGATTATAATTTATTAGTGATTAATCCAGCAGCTTATACACATACAAGTGTGGCGATCCTTGACGCACTGAAAATGTTGTCTATTCCAGTAGTGGAAGTTCATATATCTAATACTATAAATAGAGAAGACTTTAGGAGCCAGAAAATAACTACCAAATCATCAAGTGCTGTGATAGAAGGGATGGGTTATAAAGGTTATTTATTAGCGATATTAGGTTATTTGTTAGAGGATAATGATGGAAATTAAAACAGATGATTTTAGAAAAAACTTAAAAGTTGAAATTGATAATAAACCATATGTGGTAGTTAAATGTGATTTTACTAACCCAGGAAAAGGCTCAGCTTTTTATAAATTAAAGCTTAAGAACCTTGAAACGGGTGCATTATTAGAAAGAACATATAAATCAGGTGTCTCTACTGGAGTATTCAAGCCAGATCTAGATTTTATGGAAGTAGAGTATATGTACTCTGATCCAGATGGGTTTAATTTCATGGATCAAAAAACCTATGAGACGATTCATGTTTCAAGAGAAAATATTGGTGAAGCATCAGATTACCTCCAGGAAGGCATTAAGCTAGATTTACTTTATTACAAAGGCCGTCCTATATCTATTGAGCTCCCTAACTTTGTTGAGCTTAAAGTAGTAGAAACAGACCCAGGGCTTAAGGGTGATACAGCTCAAGGTGGACTAAAAAAGGCGGTTATGGAAACTGGGTTACAGGTGAATGTTCCACTTTTCATCAAGGAAGAAGAACTGCTCAAAATTGATACTAGAACAGGTGAGTACGTAGAAAGAGTAAAATAAAAAAAGTTGATTTATATAAAATTAAAGCCGCTATTTTTAGCGGCTTTTTTTATATTTAAAGAGACGGCAATAATGATCTAACGCCCTATAAATACAGGGAAATACAGTATAATTGAGTCATGAACCAAACTGAGTTGCAACAACTTATTTCGGATTTTCTTCTAAGTAAAAAGATATATTATTATCAAGATGAAAATCTCAACAACTTACTTCAAAAAATTGATTCTCTTAATTTAGAGGATGAAGATTTTTTATTCTTAAATTCAATAGATGAGACAAACGATTATATTTTAAGACTAATAAAAGTTAAGGTTCTTTTATCGTTAGGAGAGTTTGAAGAGGCAAAACAAATTATTAGTAACTTTGTAGATTATTTTTTAAAGACTAGAAATTTTAGAAGAATAGAACAGCTAAAAAAAGTTCTTTCAAATTTTCAATGGCTTTTTGATGAAGAAAGAATTGATAGAAAAAAGATTAATACACCTCAAGACTATATAGAAAATCCAAAATACTTTATTACTAACGAAGATGATTTCTCAAATTTTCTAAAATCAAAATCACTGTTAAGTGAGCTTGAATTTATAAAAGCATTTGTCGAGATTAGTCCAAATTTTCGCTTAACAAATAAAACATATAAAGAATTTAAAGAACTCGCGATATCGGGCGGCTCCCGATTGTTCCTGGAATTATTGTTCTTCATTGAAAGTGTCAAGCCAGAATATAAGATTGAACAACAAGATAAACTATATATTTCAAAATACTATAGTGAGCCTGAGGAAGTGTTTGAGCAAACCAATGTCGTCGAGGACTATGTTCCCTCTATCAGAGTGTCTGATGCTAAAGAAAGAAGTGAGATAGTAAATAAGATAATCGATTTAAAAGAATTGATAAATCAAAAGAGTATATCAAGGGATGAGCTCTTAAATTGTTTTTACGAGTTGTCTGATTGTTATATGAAGCTTGGGCGAGATAGTATTGCTTACGTACTTTTAAAACAGGTCCAGATTGAAAATCGAAACTTTAGAAGAGTCTCTGAAAGGTTAAGGTATTTTGAGGGGAATTAATAAAATACTTATATTGTTTTTATTGCTTCTCTTTATTATTACAGGAGCTATATGGAATATCATAAGATCACCATACTTTATCGAAATAGCTTCTACAAAAGTTAACGATATTATAAGTAGAGAAATTGATGCTGAAGTTCAGTTTAGAGGATTTGATGTAAGTTTGATTCCACTGAGAACTAGTCTGTACGATGTTAACATAAATAAGTTTGGAGAGTTATCCGTTCGAGTCGCACAACTTGATTTATCTTTTTCAGTTTGGGACTTGTTTAAAAGTCATATTAATATTTCAGGAATTGCAATTAGTGATGGCTATGTGATTTTAAATATTAAGTCAGAATCTAAAAAAGAAAACAAAAGTTTTGATTTAACTAAGATTAATGCATTTGACTTTTATAAAACAAAGATAAGTGAAAAAATTCCCTTTGATATAAAAAGTGTTGAATTGAATGAAATTGATCTGCAGGTCAATGAAGATGTCTACAATATCTCAAGGTTTGTATTTAAACCCTATCGCTATAGCTATGAATTAATGAGTGAGTTTAGGAACTTAAGCTATAAAGGCTATGAAATAGCTTTGCTCAAGTTAGATGCAGAAATTGATCAAAAGAAAATTCGCCTCATTGACTTTAAGGCAATAACTGGCAGTGAAGAAATTGGAGCATTTGGAGAAATCGATCAAAATAAGAAAAAAACATTTAAGATTCAAGCAACATATAATGGAGATTTTTCTCTTTTGAAAATGCCAGATATCCTTAATTGTGCCAAATCTGAAAATATAATTAACATTAATGGGAATCTCGAGAAGATAAGTGCTACATCAAAAGGAGAGCTTGTAGGAGTCAAGTCAAAGTATGCTCTTATTGATAAAGTTAATTATGTAGCGAGTTATCAAAATGG